>NZ_JBEZJQ010000014.1:0-217590 GCF_040653135.1 Actinomadura sp. NPDC048021 | reverse complement strand
GCCGAGTGGCTTGAACACACTGAACGTTCAGAGTGAGTCGCTGCGAGAGATGTTCGCGTCCCTGTGTGGTTCCCAGAAAACAACTGGGTTCCCGTAGACTTTGTTTGATAATTGGATACCGAGCCGATTGGCTTGGACGTTGATTTGCCCACCCTGCGGGTGGTGCGTTGAGACGTTCGGTGGTTTTGGCGAGGGGGAAACACCCGGTCCCATCCCGAACCCGGAAGTTAAGCCCTTCAGCGCCGATGGTACTGCATGGGAGACCGTGTGGGAGAGTAGGACGCCGCCGGACACATATTGTAGAAAGGCCCCGCCGTTACCGGCGGGGCCTTTCTCATTTCGTGCCTGCTTCCCAGGGCCTTTTTCGCATTGCCCGGCCGCTATGCCGGAGGGACACTCCGTCCGCCTGTGAGGGCGGCCAGTGCCGGGTGGGCGCGTCCAGGCGCGATGGTGGTGATGTCGTAGAGCGCGACGCCGGCCTTCACGAAGGGGTCTTCGGCGGCGATCTTCTCCGCCTCCTGCCGGTCGACGCCGGCGACGATGATGAGGCCACCCTCCGACGAGGGAACAGTCTGGCCGGACAGCAGGAACGTGCCCGCGCCATGATGCCGTTCGAGAAACGCCACATGGGCGGCGACATGGGGTTCGGCGTCCTCCTCCGACCTCGTGTACTCCAGGCGCAGCAGATGCAGCATCGTATGCTCCCCGATGGTCGTCCGATCTCCGGACAAGTCTGCCAGTGGGCGGCACGGTCACCGGTCGTTCGTCGATGCGGTAGCGGCGATCGTGTAGGCGAGCCCGGCGCCTATGATCGGCAGATGCCCCTAGGCCACCTTGGCGTAAATGTCCGCGACCTCGGCCAAGCCAAGGCGTACTACGACGAGTTGATGCCCCTGGTCGGCTTCGAAACCTTCTTCGCCACCGAGGAGGAGTTCTCCTACCGCCCGGCGGGCGGCAAGCCAGGCACGTACCTGTTCTTCTATCCGGCATTGGAGGACGGTGACTACTCGCGCCACCGTCCGGGTCTCCAGCACCTCGCTTTCATGGTGAAGACTCGGGAGGAGGTCGACCGTCTGCATGAATGGGCGGTCAAGCGGGGCGCGAACGTGCTCTACGAGCCCCAGGAGTTCCCGCAGTACGGCCCCACCTACTACGCCACCTTCTGGGAAGGTCACGACGGCGTCACTTTGGAGATCGTCTGCCACCGTTAGGCTGCGCGTTTGGCGATCGCCTGGACTGAGCGGTTCGTCAGCCAGGCTTGACTGGCACCGGCAGAACCAGGGACGCCTTCGACCAGATCGATGCGGGCTTTGAGGCGTGGCGGGCCGGCGCTCAGACCCTCGGGCCCGCCGCCTCCGCCCGGCCAGCGGCCCCGCTGAACCCCCGTACGAGGACCTTCCGCGCATCGCGGCGGTCCTCACCTCGGTGGGCCCCAGTCGGCGGCGAGACCCGCTGTGGGCGGTCTCCCTTGGACCGTGCGCTGTCCGAGGATCAGCGGCCGAGCGCCTGGTCGAGCGTGGTGGCCCACTGGTGCAGCAGGCGGGTGCGGCGTGCCGAGTCGTCGGTGAGCAGGTCGGCCAAGCCGAGGCCGCGGACCAGGTCGAGGGTCGCCTGAACCGTCTCCCGGACGCCGGGGACCGACTCGTCCGCGCCCAGCGCCTCCACGGTGAGGCGGTGCGCCTCGCGCCCGACCCGCGCCTCCAGGGGGACGACCTGCGCGCGGAGCTGCTCGTCCGAACTGGCCGCGACCCACAGCTGGAGCGCGGCGCGGAAGAGTGGGGTCGTGTACATCTCGCCGAGGAGCGTGACGACGTCCAGCGTGGAGGGACGGCGGTCGGCGAGCGCGTCGAGGCGCTCGCGCATCTGCGCCATCCGCACGTCCGAGCCGTACTCGACCGCCGCCGTCACCAGTTCCTCGCGGGTGGGGAAGTGGTGCTGGGCGGCGCCGCGGGAGACGCCCGCGCGCTCGGCGACCACCGCCACCGTCGTGCCCGCCCAGCCCACGGAGGCGAGGCAGCCGATGGCGGCCTCCAGGAGGCGCCGCCGCGTGGCACGGCTGCGGTCCTGCTGCGGTTCGCGGGGGAGTGCCTGGGCGGTCATGGAGTCCTCGAAGTCGGTGGCCTCCAGTCAACCAAACGATCAGGCGGAGAAACAATCATGCGTGATTGATTTTTTAGAGGCGGGCTGGCAGGGTTCTGGCCATGAGCCAACCGCTGCGGGTCGGGAACGCCTCGGGCTTCTACGGCGACCGCTTCTCCGCGGTGCGGGAGATGCTGGAGGGCGGGCCGCTGGACGTCCTCACCGGCGACTACCTGGCCGAGCTGACGATGCTGATCCTCGGGCGCGGGAAGATGAAGGACCCGGACGCCGGGTACGCCGCGACGTTCCTGCGGCAGATGGAGGAGTCCCTCGGCCTGGCCGCGGAGCGCGGCACCACGATCGTCGCGAACGCCGGCGGGCTCAACCCGCGGGGGCTGGCGGCCCGGCTGCGCGAGCTGGCCGCCCGGCTCGGGATCGACGTGCGGATCGCCCATGTGGAGGGCGACGACCTGCTGCCCCGGGCGGATGAGCTCGGCCTGGCGGACGCCCGCCGCGGGCGGCCGCTCACCGCCAACGCCTACCTGGGCGCCTGGGGGATCGCCGAGTGCCTGCGGGCCGGCGCGGACGTGGTGGTGACCGGACGCGTCACCGACGCGTCCCTGGTCGTGGGCCCGGCCGCCGCGCACTTCGGCTGGGCGCGCGACGACTGGGACGCGCTCGCGGGCGCGACGGTCGCCGGGCACGTCCTGGAGTGCGGCGCGCAGGCGACCGGCGGCAACTACGCCTTCTTCCAAGAAATCTACAATGTAAAGGCGCCGGGCTTTCCGATCGCCGAGATCCATCCCGACGGGTCCAGCGTGATCACCAAGCACGACGGGACGGGCGGCGCCGTCACGGTCGAGACCGTCACGGCCCAGCTCCTGTACGAGATCGGCGCGCCCGCCTACGCCGGCCCGGACGTGACGACGCGGTTCGACACGATCGCCCCGGCGCAGGACGGGCCCGACCGGGTGCGGATCAGCGGCGTCCGGGGCCTTCCGCCGCCGCCGACCACCAAGGTGTGCCTGAACCACCTGGGCGGGCACCGCAACGAGATGACCTTCGTCCTCACCGGCCTGGACATCGAGGCCAAGGCCGAGCTCGTAAAGGCGCAACTGGAGGCCGCCTTCACGAAGGGCCGGCCGTCTCGCGTCGAATGGACGCTCATCGGCGCCCCCGGGCCGGACCCGGCCACGCAGGGGGAGGCCACCGCCCTGCTCCGCTGCGCCGTCCTCGACCCGGACCCGGAGAAGGTCGGCCGCGCGTTCAGCGGCGCCGTCGTGGAACTCGCCCTCGCCGGCTATCCGGGCTTCACCATGACCTCCCCGCCGGGAAAGGGCGGCCCTTACGGCGTCTACACGCCCGCCTACGTCCCGAACGAGGCCGTCGAGCATGTCGCGGTGACCCACGAGGGCGAGCGCATCGCCATCGCCGCGGCTCCGCACGTGCGCGACCTCGAAGCCCCCGCCGAGGCCCCGCCCGCCGGAGGCGTCCCACCGGGAGCCGCCGTCCGGGCGCCGCTCGGCCGTGTCGCCGGGGCGCGGAGCGGAGACAAGGGCGGGGACGCCAACATCGGCGTGTGGGCCCGCACCGACGCGCAGTGGCGCTGGCTGGAGCCCTTCCTGACCACGGAAAGGCTCCGCGAGCTGCTGCCGGAGACCCGCGAGCACACCGTCCGCCGGCATGTGCTGCCCAACCTCCGTGCGGTGAACTTCGTGGTCGAAGGGCTGCTGCAGGAGGGCGTGTCCGCCTCGACCCGGTTCGACCCTCAGGGCAAGGCCCTGGGGGAGTGGCTGCGGTCCCGCCTCGTCGACATCCCGGAGGCAGTTCTGTGACCCTCAAGAGCACCCTGGACGCGCGGAGCCCGGAGTTCCGGGAGCGCCGCGCGGCCATGCTGGAGAAGCTGGCGGCCCTGGACGCCGAGCACGCCAAGGCCCTGGAAGGAGGCGGCCGCAAGTACGTCGAGCGGCACCGCGGGCGCGGCAAGCTCCTCGCCCGCGAGCGCATCGAGCTGCTGCTCGACCCCGACTCGCCGTTCCTCGAACTGAGCCCCCTCGCCGCGTGGGGGAGCGACTTCCCGGTCGGCGCGAGCGTCGTCACCGGCATCGGCGTCGTCGAGGGCGTCGAGTGCATGATCGTGGCGAACGACCCGACGGTGCGGGGCGGGGCCAGCAACCCGTGGACGGTGAAGAAGAGCTTCCGGGCGTCCGACATCGCGCTGGAGAACCGGCTGCCCGTCATCAACCTGGTCGAGTCGGGCGGCGCGGACCTGCCGACGCAGAAGGAGATCTTCATCCCGGGCGGCCGCATGTTCCGCGACCTCACCCGGCTGTCGGCCGCGGGGATCCCCACGATCGCGCTCGTGTTCGGCAACTCCACGGCGGGCGGCGCCTACATCCCGGGCATGTGCGACCACGTCGTCATGGTCAGGGAGCGCGCGAAGGTGTTCCTCGGCGGGCCGCCGCTGGTGAAGATGGCGACCGGCGAGGAGGCCGACGACGAGGAGCTCGGCGGCGCCGAGATGCACGCGCGCGCCTCCGGGCTCGCCGACTACATGGCGGCGGACGAGGAGGACGCGCTGCGCCTCGGACGCCGGATCGTCGCGAACCTCAACCACCGCAAGCTCGGACCCGCGCCGGGCCCGGTCGAGGAGCCGCTCTACGACGCCGAGGAACTGGCCGGGATCGTCCCCGAGGACCTGAAGGTCCCCTTCGATCCGCGCGAGGTCATCGCGCGGATCGCCGACGGGTCGCGGTTCGACGAGTTCAAGCCGCTGTACGGGACGAGCCTGGTCACCGGCTGGACGCGCGTCCACGGCTACCCGATCGGGATCCTCGCGAACGCGCAGGGCGTGCTGTTCGGGGACGAGGCGCAGAAGGCGGCGCAGTTCATCCAGCTCGCGAACCAGCGCGACACCCCGCTGCTGTTCTTGCACAACACGACCGGCTACATGGTCGGCAGGGAGTACGAGCAGGCCGGGATCATCAAGCACGGCGCCCTGATGATCAACGCGGTGGCCAACAGCAGGGTCCCGCACATCTCGATCATCATGGGCGCCTCGTACGGGGCGGGCAACTACGGCATGTGCGGCCGCGCGTACGACCCGCGGTTCCTGTTCGCCTGGCCGAGCGCCAAGTCGGCGGTGATGGGGCCGCAGCAGCTCGCGGGCGTCCTGTCCATCGTGGCGCGCCAGGCGGCGCAGGCGCGCGGGCAGGCCTACGACGAGGACCAGGACCGCGCGATGCGGGAGATGGTCGAGGCGCAGATCGAGGCCGAGTCGCTGCCGTTCTTCCTGTCCGGGCGGCTCTACGACGACGGGGTGATCGATCCCCGCGACACCCGGACCGTCCTCGGCCTGTGCCTGTCCGTCGTCCACAACGCCCCCGTGCGCGGCGCCGAGGGCTTCGGCGTCTTCCGGATGTGAGTGTCGAACAATGATCAAAAGAGTGCTGGTCGCCAACCGCGGCGAGATCGCCCGCCGCGTCCTGCGCGCCTGCCGGGACCTCGGCGTCGGGACGGTCGCCGTCCACTCCGACCCCGACGCCGCCGCGCCGCACGTCCGGGAGGCGGACGTGGCCGGGCGGCTGCCCGGCGCGTCCCCGTCGGAGACCTACCTGTCGGTGGAGCGGCTCCTCGCCGTGGCGGAGCGCGCCGGGGCCGACGCCGTCCACCCGGGCTACGGGTTCCTGTCGGAGAACGCGGACTTCGCGCGGGCGGTCGTCGACGCCGGCCTGACCTGGATCGGCCCGCCTCCCGAGGCGATCGCCGCGATGGGCTCCAAGATCGAGGCCAAGAAGCTGATGGCCGCGGCGGGCGTCCCGGTGCTGCCCGAGCTCGACCCCGTCCGGGTCGGCGACGCGGACCTGCCGCTGCTGGTCAAGGCGTCCGCGGGCGGCGGCGGGCGCGGCATGCGCGTCGTCAGGACGCTCGAGGAGCTGGAGAGCGCCGTCGCGGGGGCGCGCAGGGAGGCGGAGTCGGCGTTCGGCGACCCGACCGTGTTCTGCGAGCCGCTGCTGGAGGACGCCCGCCACATCGAGGTGCAGATCCTCGCCGACGCGCACGGGACGGTCTGGACGCTCGGCGAGCGCGAGTGCTCCATCCAGCGCCGCCACCAGAAGATCATCGAGGAGGCGCCGTCCCCGGCGGTCGGTCCCGAGCTGCGCGCGCGGCTGTGCGGGGCGGCGGCGAGCGCGGCGCGCGCCATCGGGTACACCGGCGCGGGCACGGTCGAGTTCATGCTGGCGCGCGACGGAGGCTTCTCCTTCCTGGAGGTCAACACCCGGCTCCAGGTCGAGCACCCGGTCACCGAGTGCGTGTACGGGGTGGACCTCGTCCGGCTGCAGATCGAGGTCGCCGAGGGCGCCCGCCTTCCGGCCGCGCCGCCGGAGGCGCGCGGTCACGCCATCGAGGTGCGCCTCTACGCCGAGGACCCCGCGCACGACTGGCGGCCCGCCAGCGGCACGCTGCACACCTTCGAGGTGCCGGGGGCGGACGCCGAGTTCGCCGTGCCGGCGGCGTACGGGCTGCGGCTCGACAGCGGCGTGGAGAGCGGCGCCGAGGTCGGCGTCCACTACGACCCGATGCTCGCCAAGGTGATCGCGTGGGCGCCGTCCCGGGCCGCCGCCGCGCGCCGGCTGGCGGCGGCGCTGCGCGGCGCCCGCATCCACGGCCTCACCACCAACCGCGACCTGCTCGTCCGGATCCTGGAGGAGCCGGGGTTCCTGGACGGCGCCACCGACACCGGCTACCTCGACCGCGTCGGCCTGGACACCCTGGCCGCGCCCCTCGCGGACGAGGCCGCGGTCCGGATGTGCGCGCTGGCCGCCGCGCTCGC
This sequence comes from Actinomadura sp. NPDC048021, assembly GCF_040653135.1. Taxonomy (NCBI): domain Bacteria; kingdom Bacillati; phylum Actinomycetota; class Actinomycetes; order Streptosporangiales; family Thermomonosporaceae; genus Actinomadura; species Actinomadura sp. NPDC048021. Next base: position 210,677 of record NZ_JBEZJQ010000014.1, on the reverse strand, counting down.
CCAGGCGGCCGCGAGCCGGGAGGGCGCCGCGGTGCTCGGCGGCCTCCCGTCGGGCTGGCGCAACGTGCGGTCCCAGCCGCAGCGCAGGACGTTCCAGGGGCCCGGCGGCCCGGTGGACGTCGACTACCGGCTGGACAGGGACGGTCTGACCTCCGAGCTGTGCCCGGGCACGTCGCTGGTGTCCGCCGCTCCGGACCGCGTCGTCCTCGACCGCGACGGCCTCCGCGAGGCCTTCGCCGTGACCGCCGCCGGGGACGCGGTGCACGTCGACTCGCGCCTCGGCCCGGTCGCCCTCGTCGCCGTTCCGCGGTTCGCCGACCCGAGCGGCCGGATCGCCCCGGGCTCCCTCCTGGCCCCCATGCCCGGCACCGTCGTCCGCGTCGAGACCGAACCGGGCGCGGACGTCGCCGAAGGGCAGACCCTCGTCGTCCTGGAGGCGATGAAGATGGAGCACCGCATCGCCGCGCCGTCCGCCGGGACCGTCGCCGAACTGAACGTCACCGCGGGGCAGCAGGTCGAGTCCGGCGCCGTCCTCGCCGTCATCGAAGGGACCCCCGAATGAGCTTCGTCGAGACCGAGGAGCGGCGGGCCCTGCGCGCCGCGGTCGCCGAACTGGGCGGCGAGTACGGCTCCTCCTACTACGTGGAGAAGGCCAGATCCGGACAGAAGACCGACGAGCTGTGGGCCGAGGCCGGGCGCCTCGGCTACCTCGGCGTCAACGTGCCGGAGGAGTACGGCGGCGGAGGCGGAGGCATCGGCGACCTCGCCGCCGTGTGCGAGGAGCTGGCGGCCGCGGGCTGCCCGCTGCTGCTCATGGTCGTCTCCCCGGCGATCTGCGCGACGATCATCGCCCGGTCCGGCACCGAGGACCAGAGGAAGCACTGGCTGCCGCGCTTCGCCGACGGTTCGGTGAAGATGGCGTTCGCGATCACCGAGCCCGACGCCGGCTCCAACGCGCACCGCATCACCACCACGGCGCGCCGCGACGGCGACGGGTGGGTGCTGAACGGGCAGAAGACGTTCATCTCCGGCGTGGACGAGTCGGACGCCGTGCTGTTCGTCTCCCGCACGCAGGACCAGAAGGGCAACCTGCGGCCGTCGCTGTTCATCGTCCCGACCACCGCGCCCGGGTTCACCTTCACCCCGATCGACATGGAGATCGTGTCGCCGGAGAAGCAGTTCGTCTGCCACCTCGACGACGTCCGGCTGCCCTACGACGCGCTCGTCGGCGACGAGGACGGCGGCCTGCTGCAGCTGTTCGCCGGCCTCAACCCCGAGCGCATCATGGCCGCCGCGATGGGCGCCGGGATCGGCCGCCTCGCGCTCGGCAAGGCGACCGCCTACGCCGCGTCGCGGCAGGTGTTCAGAACGCCGATCGGCGCGCACCAGGGCATCGCGCACCCGCTCGCCGCCGCCAAGATCGAGCTGGAGCTGGCCCGGCTGATGGGGCAGAAGGCCGCGTGGCTCTACGACGAGGGCGACGACGCCGGCGCCTGCGAGGCGGCGAACATGGCCAAGTACGCCACCGCCGAGGCCGCGATCCACTGCGTCGACCAGGCCATCCAGACCCACGGCGGCAACGGCCTCACCACCGAGTACGGCGTCGGGATGCTCGCCGGCGTCGTCCGGCTCATGCGCATCGCCCCGGTCAGCCGCGAGATGATCCTCAACTACGTCGCACAGCACTCCCTGGGGCTGCCCAAGTCCTACTGACCGCTTCGGTGGCGGCGGCGGGGCCGGGCGGCCTAGACTCCTGCCGTTCCCGCGCTTTGATCAAAAATGAAGATCGCGACCTGAGGGACTCACGTGTACGGTCCGCCACCCGTTCCGCCGCCCGCCGCCGAGCCCGTCCCGCACGCGCCGCCGCCTCCCGCCGCGGCCCCGCGCGGCCGCCGCCTGGCGGCCTGGAGCATCGACACCGCCCTGCTCGCCTGCGCCGCGGGCCTCCTCGGCACGATGACGTGGGGACGGCTGAACGGACTCCTCGGGGACGGGCTCTGGGGCGACGCCCTGTCCGCGGCGGGCGGGCTCCTGCTGTCCGGCGGCGACGTCCGGCAGGCCGCCGAGAACTTCGGGACGAGCATCTGGAACACGGCCGTCAGCGCCGTCGAGCAGGCGCTGCTCCTGCTCATCCTGATCGAGTTCCTGCACCAGTTCGCGGGGCAGGCCTTCGCCGGCCGGACCGTCGGCAAGGCCGTGCTCGACCTGCGCGTGGAGAACGCCAGGTCCGCCAAGTCCCGGGCGCTGCGCCGGTCCCTGGTGACCACGGCGGGCGGCACCGGCCTGTACTGCACCGCGTGGATCCTCCTCCTGCACGGGCTCTTCTTCCTGTCCCTCGTCACCTGGCTGGTCGCCGTCGCGGTGTTCCTGGCCAACAGCGCGCCGACCCTCGTCGGCGCCCGCCGCCGGGGCCTCGCCGACCTGCTGGCGGGGACGTCCCTCGTCCGCGCGGACGGCTACCGCCGCGCGGCCCAGGCCGCGCGGCAGGGCGCCGTCATCGCCTGGGACGGCACGCAGGCGGCGGGCCAGGTCGCGGGGCAGGCTGTTCGTGAGAACGCCGCCCGCCTCGCCCAGGCCGAATCGATGCAGCGCGCCCTGCAGTCCGAGCGCGCCCGGCAGATGCAGGATCTGGGCCGGAGGTCCGCCGCCCGGATGCAGGACGCGGTGCAGAGCGAACGGGCGCAGCAGGTCGGCCAGGCGGGCAAGCGCGTCGGGGGCCGGCTCCGGAACGCCTACCAGGATCGCCGGTCCGCCCGGCGGCAGCCGCTGCCCCCGCAGCCGGAGCAGCCCGCCCTCCCGCCGCCCGCGCCCCACTACGACCCCTACGCGCAGCCCGGCCCCTACGCGCAGCCCGGGTACGGCCAGCCCGGGTACGGCCAGCCGGGGCAGCACGAGCCGCCGCAGCAGTACATGCCGCCGCCCCAGCAGTAGTCGCCCGGGATTCGGAACCGTCGAAGTCCTACTGAATCACCCCACCTCGACCTTTGCTCACTCTTAGTAGTCATTACGTTACATAGAGCATGTGTCGGGGACGATCGCAACGCAAGTACCGGATGCCGGAGCGAAAGGGATGATCATGAAGAGGTGTCTTGCGGTTCTGGTTCTCGCCGCCGGGACGACGATGGCCGGGATGACCGGCCTGTCCGCGACGGCGTCGGCCGCCACGGCGTCCGGCGAGCCGATGAAGGGCCACGACCACCACTGCTGCTGTGAGCACAACGTCAACAAGAACATCAACATCAACATCAACGGCTGACGCGACGGCCGTTCCCGCCCGGCGGTCCTTCCGGCGGGCGGCCATCTGGCGGAGACCGCACGGTCTCCGCCAGATCGTCACTCCGCCGCTTCACTCCGCCAGGGCGTCCAGTTGCGCCTCCAGCGGCACGGGCGCGCCGAGGCGGTTGTCCACGGCCGTGTGGGGCACCGGAGGCGGCGTCCCCGGCAGCATCCGGGCGACGAACGCGTCGAACGCCGCCAGCTTGCCGGCGTCGCGGGGCGAGCCCCGCCGCTCCAGCCGGTGCCGGAGGGTCGCGGCGTCCGTCCGGATCCAGACCAGCCTCACCGGCGGCCCGCCGAGGGACGCCACCCACGCGCTCCAGCGCGCCGCGTCCCGGATGTGGCCGGTGAACGGGCCGCTCAGCAGCACCGGGCAGCCGTGCGACCGGATCTCCCGCGCGGTGGCGGTCATCCCCGCGTACTCGTGCGGCTTGACGTGTTCGTCGTACCAGGGGCCCTCGCGCTCGCCCGGATCGCGGGAGAAGGTCGCGAGGGTCGCCTCCACGAACGGCCCGAACATCGTGTCCTTGTCCAGCAGCGCCGGGACGGGGCGCAGCCGCCGCAGCAGCAGGTCCGAGACCGTGGTCTTGCCGGAGCCGGGCGGCCCCGCCACCACCCAGGCCGGGGCGGGCGTCACGTCGACAGGCGCAGCCGGCGGGTCGCCAGCCGCTCGATGCGCGCCTCGTCGATCTCGTGGCCGAGGCCCGGCTGCGTGAGCGGGACGCCGACGACGCCGCCGGACGAGCGCACCGGCGGCGTCACGAACACCGGGCCGCCTGCCGGGTCGGACACGTCGCTCGGCAGCGTGCACCCCGGCAGGGCCGCGAGCGCCACCGCGGCGGCCTGCCCGATGCCGAACGCGCCGCAGCCGCTGCACCACACGTCCCATCCCGCCGCGTAGGCGAGGTCGTGGGCGCTGCGGGCCGCGGTCAGCCCGCCGAGCCGGTCGAGGCGCAGGTGCAGCGCACGGCCCGCCTCCAGCGACAGGGCCGCGTCCAGCGTCTCCAGATCGCCCACGTCCGGGGCCACGGCGGTGCCCACCCGCGCCTGGAGCCGGGCGTGCGCGGCGAGGTCGCCGCCGGCGAAGGGGCGCTCGATCGCCGCCAGGCCGTAGGCGTCCAGCGCCTCCAGCGCCGCCAGGTGCTCCGGCGACTCGGTATAGGCGTGTCCCGCGTCGGCGACGAGCGCCAGGGCCGGGTACGCCTGCCGGATCGCGCGGACGGGCTCGATGTCCCACCCCGGCCTGACGTCCAGCGTGACGCGGGTGTGGCCCGCTCCAACGGCCCTGTTGACCCGGGCCGTGACGGTGTCGATCGCCGGCTCGGGGGTGATCCGCGCGCCTGTGACGATCGAGGTGCGGGTGCCGCCGAGCGCGTGCGCGAGCGGCAGCCCGCGGGTCCGGCACCACAGGTCCCAGCAGGCCGTGTCGACGGCCGCCGCGGCCTCCCGCGCGCCGAGGTCGGCGGCGGCGGACACGTCCTCGGGGCGGTCCCAGTCGAGCCCGATCAGGGCCGGCCCCATGCGCGTCTCGATGTCCGCCCATGCCGCGCCGGGGTCCCCGGCTCCGTCCCGGACGGCCATCTCGCCCCAGCCGACGGCGTCGTCGCCGGCCAGGCGGACGAGGACGCTCTCCGGCCGCCGCCCGCGCGGCATCGCCACGCGGAAGGCGTCGCAGCCGTGGATCCGAGGCACCGCACCAGCCCTTCGAAGTAGGGGTCGTTCCTCAATGATCCCTCCTCCCCGGACCAGGAAGGACAATCCACGCGGGTCAGGACCGCCGCGGCGGGACGGGCGCCGGCCGCGGGCCGGGCCGTCCGGTCACGGGCAGCTGCTCTCCAGCGACACCGGCTTGGAGCTCGGCTTGGCCGGCTCGCCGCCGTCCTGCCCGTCGGGCGAGGCGGTGGGCGAAGCCGTCGGCGAGGCCGTGGGCGTGCCGCTCGGCTTGGCGCTGACCTGGCGCGGCTCGCTGTTGACGGCGTCGGCCGCCAGGGTGCGGATCTTCTCGAAGTCCGGGTTCCCCGTGTAGATCAGCGGCGGGACGAACTGCAGGCTCCTGATCTGCGCGCCGTTCTTGACCCGGTTCGACAGCTTCATCAGCGCGGGCAGCAGTTCCTGCGGGATGTCGGTCGACAGCGTCCGCTTGGCCGCCGCGGCGAGCTTGTCGAAGCTGGTGAGCACGGTCTGCGGGTCGGCCTGCTCGGCGATCGCCCGCATCAGGCACTTCTGCCGGCTCATCCGCACGTAGTCGCTGCTGTTGGTGCGGGACCGCCCGTACCAGAGGGCCTCCTTGCCCTTCAGCGTCCGGTAGCCGGGCTGCAGGACGCCCCCCTGCAGGCCGTACGGGATCGGCTCGGTGATCTTGAGCTTGACGCCGCCCATGGCGTCGACGATGTCGGCGAAGCCGAACATGTCGACGAGGATGTAGTAGTCCACGCGCAGGCCGAGGACTCCGGCGACGGTGGCCTTCAGCAGCTCGGGGCCGCGGCGCTTCTTGGCGACGCCGGGCACCACGTCGGGGTGGTTCTCGGCGTACTCGTAGACCTCGTTGAGCAGGCCCGGGTTCTGCGGGCCGTCACCGGTGAAGCCGTAGGGGAACCGGTCGCGGGCCGGGCCGGGCGGCATCGGGAACCGCTCCAGGTTCCGCGGCAGGCTCAGCAGCACCGTGTCGCCCGTCTTGGTGTCGACGCTGGCGAGGGTCACGCTGTCGGTGCGCACGCCGGTGCGGTCGGCGGCGGAGTCGCCGCCGAGCAGCAGGATGTTGACGCGCGGCTGGCCGTTGAACGGGTCCGCGGTGTCGACCGGCTTGCCGTTCTCGCTTCCGGTGCGGAAGATGCTGGTCAGCGCGTCGCGGTACACGTAGGTGCTGTGCGCCGACCACGCCACCGGCACCGCGACGGCGGCGCACATCACCGCGACGGCGGCCGCGCCGAGCGTCCGGGCGCCCGCGGCGAGGCGGGTCGGGCGCAGCAGCAGGTAGGAGCGGACGACGACGAGGATCCACAGCACGCCGAGCGCGATGATCGCGGCGGAGGTCCGCTGCAGCACCGCGGGCTGGACGGCGTAGTGCACCAGATCGGAGCGGTAGAACGTGGCGGCGCCCGCGAGGGCGGCGACGATCGCCACGTACAGCGCGAGCAGTATCCCGCCGGCGATCCGGCGGCCCGTGACGAAATGCGCGACGCCCCAGACCAGGGCGGACGCGAGCGTCAGTGCCAGCGCGCGGGGGAGGCCCCCGGCTCCGCCGGAGGCACCCTCATCGTCCCTGTTCCGGGCACGCCCACTTGGCGACCGACCCATGTACGCTCCGATTCCCACCCACAGTGAATTAAGCCTCGGCTCACATTATGGACGCGTCGAACCGGGCAAAGGTTGCGTAAGAGTCGATCGCATGCGAGCGGGTGTGGCCTTTGGTGCAGATCGTCAGGATAGTGAATCCGCCGCCGTTCGGGGACCCGTACGGATGATCACGTAGTGGGCAGGGCGCCAGCGCGTGGGCGGCCGTCAGCGGCGGGACGATCACCAGCAGGCACAGGACCGCCACCGTCGTGCCGCCCGCGAGCCGCCACAGCGGCGACAGCCCGGCCGGGAGCAGCACCGCGTAGGAATGGACGATCAGCCCCGCCCACAGGGCCGCGACGACCACGCAGCCGGCCGTCAGCGCCGCCAGCCACGCGGGCCTCGCCGCCGCGTGCAGCAGGAGCGGGCGGCCGTGCCCGGCGGCGAGGGCCGCCGCGGTCAGCGCCAGCGCCTGGACGGTCAGCAGCGCCGCGCCGAGCCGGACGCGCCCGGCCCGCAGGTGCGCGATGCCCGGCAGGGCGGGGGAGACCGCGGCGATCACCAGCGCCTCGGCCAGCTCCCGCAGCGCCGCCTCCCGCGCCCGGCGCCCCCGCTCGCGGTCCCGGGCCGCCGGGCCCCGCCCCTCCTGCGGCAGCGGCCGCGCCCCGGCTCCGACCGACCCGCCGTCGACCATGCTGCGCCCCCTCCAGGGACGGAGACCCCTCTCCGTTCCTGACGTAAGAGAGTGCAGGTCAGCGAGCTGATCGGGGCGCGAAGGCGGCGGCGTGTCGCGAAATGCGGGGACGCCCGGCGATCCGCGGGGGCGCCCTTTACCAGCTGCTGGACAGCGGCTTGCCCTCGGCGTAGCCGGACGGGCTCTGGATCCCGACCACGGCGCGCTCGTGGAACTCCTCCAGGGTCCGCGCGCCCGCGTAGGTGCACGAGCTGCGCAGCCCCGCCACGATCGAGTCGATCAGGTCCTCGACGCCGGGCCGCTGCGGGTCCAGGAACATCCGGGAGGTGGAGATGCCCTCCTCGAACAGGGCCTTGCGGGCCCGGTCGAAGGGGGAGTCCTCGGCGGTGCGCAGCCGCACCGCCCGGGCGGAGGCCATGCCGAAGCTCTCCTTGTAGAGCCGCCCGTCGGCGGCCCGCTGCAGGTCGCCCGGCGACTCGTAGGTGCCGGCGAACCACGAGCCCACCATCACGTTCGCGGCGCCCGCGGCGAGTGCCAGCGCGACGTCGCGCGGGTGCCGGACGCCGCCGTCCGCCCACACGTGGCGGCCGAGCCGGCGCGCCTCGGCGGCGCACTCCAGCACCGCGGAGAACTGCGGGCGGCCGACGCCCGTCATCATCCGGGTGGTGCACATCGCGCCGGGGCCGACGCCGACCTTGACGATGTCGGCGCCCGCCTCGATCAGCTCGCGGGTGCCCTCGGCGGTCACCACGTTCCCGGCGACGACCGGGACGGCGGGGTCCAGCGCCCGGACCGCGGCGAGCGCGCTGATCATCTTGTCCTGGTGGCCGTGCGCGGTGTCGACGACGATCAGGTCGGCGCCCGCCTCCAGCAGCGCCTTGGCCTTGCCGGCGACGTCGCCGTTCACGCCCACCGCCGCGGCGACGCGCAGCCGGCCGGCGGCGTCCACGGCCGGCCGGTAGAGCGTGGCGCGCAGCGCGCCGGTGCGGGTGAGGACGCCGGCGAGGCGGCCCTCGGCGTCCACGACGGGGGCGAGCCGGTGGCCGCGCTCGTGCAGCCGGTTGAACGCCTCCCGCGGGTCGACGCCGGCGGGCAGCGTGACCAGGTCGCGGGACATGATGTCGCGGAGCTGGGCGAACCGGTCCACGCCCATGCAGTCGGCCTCGGTGACGACGCCCACCGGACGGTCGTCCTCGACGACGATCACGGCGTTGTGCGCCCGTTTCGGCAGCAGCGCCAGCGCGTCGCCGGCCGTGCTGGAGGGGTCCAGCCGGATCGCGGTGTCCACCACCAGGTCGCGACCCTTGACCCACTCGATGACCTCGGCGACGACGTCGACCGGGATGTCCTGGGGGAGGACCGCGACGCCGCCGCGCCGGGCGGCGGTCTCGGCCATCCGGCGGCCGGACACGGCCGTCATGTTGGCCACCACGAGCGGGATGGTGGTCCCGCTGCCGTCCGAGGTGGCCAGGTCGACCTCCAGGCGCGACCCGACGGAGGAGCGGCGGGGGACCATGAAGACGTCGTTGTAGGTGAGATCGTGAGCGGAACGCTCATCGTTCAGCAGGCGCACGGCAGTACTACACACCAATCGCGTTCGCAGTGGCTGGGCCACCGTACATTCTCGGCGATACCCGGCCGTGCTCCCGCCGAGGCCGGCGGCCGGACGCCCCGGACCGCCCCGGACCGCGGGCAAAGCCCGTGACCAGGGGTGATGACACTGTGTCCCGGGAGGGCGTCGAGTGTCGTCTCAGCCCGTCTTCCCCCCTCCTTGCAGGGATAACGAAAGTGGGCCCGTGCACCTGATGCAAAACGGTGCAACGTGAGGCTTGGCTCTCTGTAAAGTTACCTCTTGACGTAACTGCGCCCCCGATGCACTTTTCTTACATGTGCCTCGCGCGGACGGCGGATCCGCCGTAGGGGGTGGGTCAGAAGAACACCGGGAGAAGCGCATGCAGGTCACGCACGTCGTCCCGGTCGGCCATGCCCGCCCGCGCCGCCGGCCGCCCCGACCGGGCCGCGATCGCCGGAGCGGCCACGGCCGTCCGGCGCGTCCACCGCCCGGGCGGCGTCGCGCCGTGCGAGCGGCGCGGGCTCGGCAGCGTTGCGCTTTCGTACCGGTTTCTGCGGCATTTAAAACGTCGCCGCCCGGAACCGGTCACCGACGCTTCGACGGCCATCGGGCAGGGCGAACACGAGCAAGATCAATATTTGACGTCATACCGTCCTGAAATGGAATGATCTTGCAGTTGCTGGCAAAACGATTCATCACATGTCGAGGAGGAGAGCCGTGCTGGATGCGGTCGACGCCGTGCTCGTCCGCGAGCTCCAGCGGGATGGCAGGGCGACGTTCCAGGCGCTGGCCGATCGCGTCGGGCTTTCCCGCACGGCGGTGCGGGCACGGGTGCAGCACCTTCTCGAAACCCAGGTCGTCCGCGTCGTCGGCATCGTGCACGCCGCCGTCGTCGGCGCGGAGGCGATCGGGCACGTGTCGGTCACCGTGGCCGGCTCGGCGAGGGAGGTGGCCGAGACCGTCGCCGAGCGCGCCGCGGTCAGCTTCACCGCGCTGACCGCGGGCCCGTACGACCTGGTCGCCCAGGTGCGCACCCGCGACGACGCCGCGCTCGCGGCCGAGGTGGACCACATCAGGTCCGTCGCCGGCGTCCGCGCGGCCGAGGTGTTCCGGTCGGTGTCCACCGTGCGCGACACGCACGCGGTGGTGCGCGAGCTCGGCGAGGTCACCCTCGACGACATCGACTGGCGGCTGCTGCACGAGCTGCAGCGCGACGGCCGCGCCCCCTACACCCGGCTCGCGCACGTCATCGGCCTCTCGCAGGCCGCCACCCGGGCCCGGGTGGTCAGGCTCATGCGCACCGGCGTCATCCAGGTGACCGGCCTCGCCGACCCCCTGGCGCTCGGCGCCGCGGAGCTCGGCGGGTTCGGGCTGGTGGTGACGGGCGGGCTCCGCAAGGTCGCCGACGCGGTCGCCGCCCAGGACGGCGTCCGCTACCTGGCGACCGGCTTCGGCCGCTACGACATCGTCGGGCAGGTCGAAGCGGCCTCGCGCGCCGAGCTGGTGGCCGTGTTCGACGCCATCCGGTCGGTGTCCGGGGTGACGGTACGGGAGTCCTGGCACCACCTCGACGTGGTGAAGGAGTCCTACGCCGTCCAACTGCCCGAGCAGCCCCTCAACGGGGCGGTCTGAGCGCGGCCCTCGGCCCGGCCACGGCGCGACCGTGGCCGGGCCGAGGGCCCCCGCTAGTCGCGGCTGAGGGCGACCTCCTCCAGGTCCAGCTCGTGCATGACGCGGGCCAGGACCTCGTCGTCGATGCGGCGCTCGTCCCGCATCCGCACGAAGACCCGGCGCTCGGCCATCAGCATCTCCCGCCGCAGGCGCCGGTACGTCGCCGTCGGCACCTCCTCGCCCTCCGGGCCCGTCCCGCCCCCGAGCCGCTCCCAGGCGCGCAGCTGCCGGTGCTCGGCGAGCTGCCGCAGCCGCTCCACGACCGACGCGTCGAGCCGCTCCTCGGCGTTCAGCTCCTCCAGCCGCTCCAGCGCGGCCTGCGCGGCGGCGTGCTGCGCGCCCGCCAGAGCGACGGTGTCGGCGTAGCGCTCCCGGTCCCCGCCGATGCCGAGCGCGCGGATCAGCGCGGGGAACGTCAGCCCCTGCACCAGCAGCGTCCCGAGGACGGTGGTGAACGTCAGGAACAGGATCAGGTCGCGCCCCGGGAACGGCGTGTCGCCCGAGGCGACGAACGGGATCGCGAACGCGGCGGCGAGCGAGACCACCCCGCGCATCCCGGCCCACGACACCACGACCAGGCCGCGCCAGCCCACGCTCGGCACCGCCCGCTCCCGCCGCGACAGCAGCCGCGGGACCTGCGAGGCGGGGAACACCCACACGAACCGGGCCGCGACCGTGACGGCGAACACCGCGGTCGACCACCAGGCCAGCTCCTGCCAGCTCCGTCCCGACATCTCGTGGACGATCGGGGGCAGCTGCAGGCCGATGAGCAGGAAGACCACCGACTCCAGGAGGAAGACCATGACCTTCCAGAAGGAGTGCCCGATCAGGCGGGTCACCGCCGCGGACTGGGTCTCCCGGTTGCCCAGGTACAGGCCGCTGACCACCACGGCGATCACTCCGGAGGCGTGCGCGGTCTCGGCGAGGAGGTAGGCGGCGAAGGGGGCCACCAGCGCGACGCCGTTCTCGACCAGCGGATCGTTCAGCCGGGTCCGCAGCCAGTGCAGCGGCGGCCCGAGCATCAGCCCGACCGCCGCGCCCACGACGGCGGCGAACAGGAAGCGTCCGACGCCGTCCAGGAGGGTGAACCCGGCGCCCGTCGCCGCGATCAGCGCCACCCGGAACGCGGTCAGGGCCGTCGCGTCGTTGAACAGGCTCTCCCCGACGAGGACCGTGACCGTCCGGCGGGGCAGGCCGAGGCGCTGCGCGATGCTCACCGCGGCCACCGCGTCCGGCGGCGCCACGATCGCGCCGAGCACGAACGCCGCCGCCAGCGGCAGGTCGGGAACGATCAGATGCGCCACGTAGCCCACGGCGAAGGTCGTGAACAGCACCAGCCCCACCGACAGCAGGCCGATGGACCAGACGTTCTGCCGAAGGTTGGTGAACGAGCTGTTCCACGCCGCGGAGAACAGCAGCGGCGGCAGGAACACGAACAGCACGAACTCGGGTTCGAGCTCGAATTCCGGGACCCCCGGGACGAAGGAGAAGGCGAGCCCCGCGATCACCAGGACCAGCGGCGCCGACAGGCCGAGGCGCCGCGCGGCCGCGGCCACCATCAGGGCGCCGACCGGTACGGCCAGCAGCCAGAGTGCGTGCGTCGTTCCCACCGCCGAATCATGGCATGACCGGGTGGTACCGGCGTCGCGCGGGCGGCCCGGCCGGACCGGGAGGAACCGGGCCGGGGCGCGGTCAGCGGGCCTGGTCGTCGCGGTGCGGCGCCTGCTTGGCGAAGGTCAGGAAGTCGCGGGCGGCGGGCGGCAGCCGGCGGTGCGCGTGCACGAGGCCGATCATGCGGGTGAGCGGCGGCATGAAGGAGCGGACCGTCACCCCTTCGGTGTCGTCGATCTGGTTGCGGTACCAGAGTAAGGAGCCCCGCCCGGCGCGGACCCAGCCGAGCCACGCGCCGCGCTCGTCGGACTCCACCGCGGCGACCGGCCGCGCGCCGATCCGCCGCAGCATCGTGTCGATCTCCGCGCGGCGGGCGCCGCCGCGGGCGGGCAGGACGAGCCGCATGCCGTCCAGCGCGGCGGGCGGCACCGGTTCGCGGACCTTCAGCGCGCGCGGGGAGATCAGCACCACCTCGCGCTGCTCGAACGGGTGCGCGGTCATGTCGCCGGGGACGGGGAGGTCGGTCAGCGCCAGGTCGGCGCGGCCCCCGCGCAGCACCGCCGCGATCTGGTCGCGGTCCGCGCAGCGCACCACCCGGACCCGCACGGCGGGCTGGTCGCGCGCGAAGCGGGGGATGAGGCCGCCGGTCAGCTCCGGCTCCAGCGACGCGGTGACCGCGATGCGCAGCTCCGCGCCGCGCCCGTCGGCGCGCGTGACCGCCAGTCCCTCGATCGCGTCGACGGCGTCCAGGGCGACCCGGGCCTGCCGGACGACCTGCTCCCCGGCGGGCGTGAGGACGACCCCGCGCCCGGACCGCGCGAACAGCTCCAGGCCGAGCTCGCGCTCCAGTTCGCGTACCGCCCGCGACAGCGCGGGCTGGGCCACGTAGAGGGCTTGGGCCGCCGACGTCATCGTGCCATGGTCGGCGGTCGCCACGACATAGCGCAGCTGCCGCAGATTCATGCACTGACCGTATGCCAACGAACCGCTCCGGTCCTGGACATAGCCGGATTAGGACCGGGAATCAGCGGACCGGTCCGGCGATCAGCCCCCGGGTCCGGGCGGGGTGCTCCCGGCGCGCCCGGCCGGGACGGTCTCCGGCTCGGGCTGCAGCTGCGGCGCGCCCACCCCGCACTGGCGCCGGCATTCCGGCTGGACCGGTTCCCCGGACGGCGTCCGCAGCGCGTCGTCGCCGACGGTGAGGAAGGACAGCACGGCCCCCGCCGCCAGGAGACCGGCGCATGTGATCATCGCCAGCCGGTACCCGTGCGAGAAGTCCACCGGGTTCTTGAAGGCGTCGCCCGTCAGCCCCGCCAGGGGCGGGATCGCCGCCACCGCCAGCAGGCCGGCGGCCCGCGCCACCGCGTTGTTGACGCCGCTGGCCACCCCCGCGTGGCGGACGTCGGCGGTCGCCAGGACCGTGGCGGTCAGCGGCGCGACCACCGCCGCCAGCCCCAGCCCGAACACCACCACGGCCGGCAGGACGTCCCGGACGTAGGAGGCGTCCGCGCCGATCCGGCCCACCAGGAGCATCCCGAGGGCCGCCACGACCAGGCCGACGGTCATCGGCAGCCGAGGGCCGATCTTCTGCGCGAGCGCGCCCGCTCGGGCCGACAGCAGCAGCATCAGCACGGTGACCGGCAGCAGCGCCGTCCCGGCCGCGATGGGCGAGAACCCGGTGACGACCTGGAGGTTCAGGACGAACAGGAAGAACATCACGCCCATCCCGCCGTACATGATGAACGTGACGACGTTGACGGCTGAGAACTGCCGCGAGGAGAACACGTCCAGCGGCAGCATCGGCTGTGGCGCCTCGCGGTCCGCCCGTCTGCGCGGCCGCCCGCGGAGACGTTCGAGCAGCACGAACGCGACGGCCGCCGCCAGCCCGGCGATCGCGGCGGCGGCGATGACCGGCGGGGACGCGCCCCCGCCGGGCGCCTCCGTCAGCGCGTACGTCGTCCCCGCCAGGGCCAGCGCCGCCAGGGCCGCGCCGAGCACGTCGAAGCGCCCGTGGGCCTGCGGGTCGACGCTCTCGGGGACGTGCCGGACCGCGACCAGCACCACGACGGCGGCGAGCGGAACGTTCAGCAGGAACACCCACCGCCATCCGGCCGCCTCCACGAGCCAGCCGCCCAGGAACGGGCCGATCGCGCCGGCGACGCCGCCGAGGCCCGACCAGGCGCCGACCGCGCGGGGGCGGTCGTCGGCCGTGAACGACGCCTGGATGATCGCCAGCGAGCCCGGGGTGAGCAGCGCTCCGCCCACGCCCTGCAGCGCCCGCGCCATGACCAGCGTCTCGACGTTCGGCGCCACGCCGCACAGCACCGAGGCGACCGCGAACCACACCGTGCCGATGAGGAAGATCCGGCGGCGTCCGAACCGGTCCCCGAGGGAGCCGCCCAGCAGGATGAAGCCCGCGAGCGTGAGCGTGTAGGCGTTCACCGTCCACTGGAGCCCGGCCATGTCGGCGTTCAGGTCGCGGGCCAGCCTGGGCAGCGCCACGTTCACGACGGTGGAGTCGAGGAACGCCACGCTCGATCCGAGCACCGTCGCCAGCAGGATCCAGCGTCCCGGCCCGGTGCCCAGCCGGACGTCCGGCATCAGACGATCAGTTCGTCGACGAAGCACCAGCGCCAGTCCTCGCCCGGCTCGAACGAGCGGACGATCGGGTGCCCCTCCTTGTGGAAGTGCCCGCTGGCGTGCCGCATGGGCGAGGAATCGCAGCATCCGACATGGCCGCAGCTCAGGCAGAGCCGCAGGTGGACCCAGCGTGTTCCCTCTCTGAGGCAGTCCTCGCATCCCTGGGGTGTGTTCGGGGACGGATCCTCGATCGGAAGGGACTGCACGTGCTCACAGGTGGCCATACCTGAATCGTGCCACGGCCGTGGTAACCGGATTACCAATGGTCGGGGCTGAACGGCTCGTCCTCGGGGCGCGCGGACCGCGACAGCAGCCGCAGGTCCGACTCGACCATCATGGTCACCAGCCCCTCGAAGGTCACCTCGGGCTCCCAGCCGAGCTGCTCGCGGGCCTTCTTCGGGTCGGCGCACAGCAGGTCGACCTCGGCCGGACGCGTGTACTTGGCGTCCAGGACGACGTGGTCCTGCCAGTCCAGGCCCGCGGTGCGGAAGGCGAACTCCACCAGCTCGCGCACCGACTGGGTCTGGCCCGTCCCGATGACGTAGTCCTCCGGGGAGTCCTGCGCCAGCATCATCCGCATCGCTCGGGCGTAGTCGCCCGCGTAGCCCCAGTCGCGGCGGGCCTCCAGGTTGCCGAGACGCAGCTCGGTCGCCAGGCCCAGCTTGATGCGAGCGGCGCCCAGCGACACCTTCCGCGTGACGAACTCCGCGCCCCGGCGCGGCGACTCGTGGTTGAACAGGATCCCGCTCACCGCGAACATGCCGTAGGACTCGCGGTAGTTCTGCGTGATGTAGTGGCCGTAGCTCTTCGCCACCCCGTAGGGGCTGCGCGGGTGGAACGGGGTCTTCTCGTTCTGCGGCGTCTCGCGCACCATCCCGAACATCTCCGAGGACGACGCCTGGTAGAAGCGGATCTGCCCGTCGCCCGGCGTGCGGGACGGGCTGATCCCCGACACCACCCGGATGGCCTCCAGCATGCGCAGCACGCCCATCCCGGTGACCTCGGCGGTCAGCTCCGCCTGCTGCCACGACATCGGCACGTAGGAGATCGCGCCCAGGTTGTAGACCTCGTCGGGCCGGACCCGCTCCACCGCCGAGATCAGGCTGCCCTGGTCCAGCAGGTCCCCGGTGGTGATCTGCACGTCGCCGATGTGCTTGCGGAGCCGCGACACATGGGGGTTCGCCTGCCCCCGCACCAGGCCCCAGACCTCGTATCCCAGCTCAAGCAGATGCTCGGCCAGATACGAGCCGTCCTGTCCGGTGATGCCGGTGATGAGTGCTCGCCTGGACAGCGGATCCTCCATGGCTGAAATAGGTCCGACGCGGGCCCGCCGCGGGCCCAAACCCGCCGCGAGCGTGATTTATGAGGTTACCGACCAGGCCACGTCCATGACGAGGGAGGGCACCGTTTGAACCGAATTCCCTTCTGGTTCGCCCGCCCCCGGCCGCCCGGTACTGGTCACAGCGTCCAACAAGGACGCCGTCGGCAGACTCTAGGCCACCCCGCGGACAAGCCCGGAGCCGCCACCGTGGCCGCGCCTGGACGGTTGCGATCGCGTCCGAAGGCAGTTTCGAGCCTGCGAGAAACCGATCGCGCAGCGAGCCTCTGGGCGAGCCGGAGCGATGCAGTGATCGCCCGCAGTGTTCTGGTGTCGGGCGCCCCCAGGCGCCCGGCGCCAGAACACTGCGATCAGACCGCGCGCTGGCGGGCGCGGTAGGCGGCGACGTGCATGCGGTTGCCGCAGGTGCGGCTGTCGCAGTACCGGCGGCAGCGGTTGCGGGACAGGTCCACCAGGACGCGCGAGCAGTCCGGGGCCTCGCAGGTGCGCAGCCGGTCCAGTTCGCCCGCGGCGACCACGTAGGCGAGCGCCATGCCGCAGTCGGCGGCCAGGTGCTCGCCGAGAGGCGCGCCCGGCGCGAAGAAGTGCACGTGCCAGTGGTAGCCGTCGTGGTCGGTCAGATGCGGCGTGGTGCGGACCTCGCCGACGATCTCGTTGATCCGCCGGACGGCGGAGGGGACGTCCCCGGAGCGGAACACCGCGTGGAAGCGGCTTCGCAGCTCCAGCACGCGGGCCAGGTCGGCGGCGGTGAGCTCGCCCACGTCGCTGAAGGCGTTGCGGTCCACGAACTCCCGCAGCCCGGGCAGCCCGCCGAGCTCCTCCGCACCGGACGCCGCCGCGCTCGTGTTGATCAGGTCGACGACGACGGCGAGCGCGTGCTCGGTGTCATGAGTGAAGATCACGATGACTCCAGTCTCGGGGGACCCGGGCGGTCGGGCGCCCGGCGTCGTCGCCGGGGCCGGGACGCGGCCCGTGGCCCCCACCCTATGACGGGAACCGCGCACGTCGGCGCCCACCCCGCCAGGACACGCTGGCGCCCACGGCGCCGGCATCCGAACGGAACGTTCCATCCCGTGGCCGGCCCCCGCGACTACCCCGCCGCTTTCCGGCAAGGACCATCGCCGTGGAGGAGGACCGGCTCTTCGTCGTCTTCCTGGCCGTCGCCGTCGTGGTCCTGCTGGCTCGCGGGCTGGCCGGGCGGCTGCGCGTGCCGGACGCCATCGTGCTCGTCCTGCTCGGCCTGGCGGCCGGGTTCGTGCCGGCGCTGCCCGCGGTCGTCGTCCCGCCCGAGGTGGTGCTGCTCGGGTTCCTGCCGCCGCTGCTCTACCACGCGGCGTTCTTCACCGCCCCGCGCGAGGCCCGCGCCGATGCCGTGCCCATCTTCGCGCTGGCCTTCGGCCTGACCACCGTCACGACCGTCGCGGTGGCCGCGACGCTGCACGTCCTGCTGCCGGACGTCGGCTGGACCGCCGCGCTGGCGTTCGGCGCCGCGGTGTCGCCCACCGACCCGGTGGCGGCGACGGCGGTGATGCAGCGGCTGGGCGCGCCGCCGCGGATGGTCACCATCCTGGAGGGCGAGAGCCTGATCAACGACGGCGCCGCGCTGACGATCTTCGGTCTGGCGGTCGAGGCGCTCGGCACCGACTTCACCGTGGCGCACGGTGCGGCCCGGGTGGCCCAGATCGTGCTCGGCGGCGTGGCCTACGGGCTGTTCGTCGGCGTCGTCATCCGCCGGATCCGGCGCTGGATCAGCGATCCCGTCAGCCAGATCATCGTCTCCCTCGTCACGCCCTACGTCGCCTTCATCCCCGCGGACCGGTTCGGAGCGTCCGGAGTGCTCGCGACGGTCGTCGCGGGGTTCTCCATCGGCACGCACGGGGAGGGTTTCCTGCAGCCCGCCTCGCGCCTGGCCGGCACCACCTTCTGGCGGATCCTCACCTTCCTGCTGGAGTCGGCGCTGTTCGTCCTGCTCGGCCTGGAGATCCGGGAGATCGTGCGCGCCCCGGGCGGCCGGACCTGGGGGACGGTGGTGGCGGTCGCGCTCGCGGTGTCGGCCGTGGCCATCGGCGTCCGGCTGCTCTGGCAGCTCGGCAACGGGCCGCTCGCCCGGCTGGTGCCCGGCGGCCGGCGCAGCCAGGCCGACCTCGGCCTGCGGGAGCGGCTCGTCATCGGCCTCGGCGGCATGCGCGGAGCGATCTCACTGGCCATCGCGCTGTCGCTGCCCATCGGCCTCGGCGGCGAGCGCGGGCTGCTGGTCCTGCTCGCCGCGCTCGTCGTGCTGGTCACGCTGGTCGGGCAGGCGCCGCTCCTGCCGCTCCTGCTGCGCCGGCTCGGGCTGATCGAGCCGGAACGGCGGCGCACGGAGTCGATGCTCGCCCGCAAGGCGGGGCTCCAGGCGGCCCTGGCCCGGCTGGACGAGCTCGCCGAGGAGGGCGAGGTCGACGACCAGACGGCCGAGGCCTTCCGGCAGATGCTCGAACTGCGCCTCGAACGCGTCCGGTACTTCCTGGACCGGGAGGGCGCCGAGGGGCCACGCCCGCCGGACAGCAGCCGCGTCCGCACCGAGCTGGTCATGGCGCAGCGCGCCAGGCTCCAGGCGCTCTACCGCAAGGGCCGGATCGGCGCCGAGACGCTCCGCGAGATCGGGCGGGAGCTCGACTTCGAGGACCCCGTGGCGGTGAGGCGGCCGCCCTCCTGAACCCGGTCCCGCCGCCGTGGCCGGGGCGTCAGCGCTCGTAGTGGGGGTCGGCGACGACGGGGTAGTAGGCGTCGGTGTGCTGGATGCGCATCGTGACGGCCGAGCCGTCCAGGGCGTAGTCGGCCTTCACCTGGCGGAACATCGAGTCGCTCGCCCACGGGTTGTAGAGCCGCCCCACCGTGGCGCCGTACCGCAGGTGCACGACGTCGTAGCCGCCGGACGGCATCGACTCCAGCGCGAGCCCGTCGGCGAGGGAGATCGCGAACCGGAACTCCGTGGGCGCGTCGGGGCCGTGGATCACCGTGAGCAGGCGCACCCCGCCGGCCGTCGTCTGCGCGACGATGTCGGTGTCGACGTCCACTCCGACGAAGACCCGCAGGCTCGGGCGCAGCACCTGGGCGACGGTGTCGGCCGCGGCGACGTCGATCCCGAGGTGGATCCGCTGCCCGTCCCGGGTCGGCACCCACACTCCGTCACGGGCGCGCTGTCCCCAGGCGACGTCGGGGTTCTCCATCTCCTGGGGCTCGTTCTTGCCTCGCGCGACCAGAATCCTGGAAGCGGCGCTCATCGCCGCGGCAGCCCCGTCCCGTGCATGCCTCATGGCGGGCCCCCTCGCCTTCTTCCATCACCGCGTGACTTCGCGCTCGTCCTGGGTTTACCACGGGCGGGGCGGACAGGACCCCCGATGGTCTGTCGCCGGTCGATTCGCGACGTTCGCCCCGTGCGTCGTTGGACCTTACACCACGCTTATACGCGCCGGTCGGGCCGGGCGCTGATCCCTCTCCCGCCCTGCTCGCGGCGCCGTGACGGTGCGCGCCCGGGGCCTCACGCAGCGGTCCGCGGGCCGCCCGGCGACCGGGCGGCCCGCGGACCGTGCTCCCCCCTCAGACGAGCGCCGGCTCACCCACCGTGACGCTCGCCGACAGGTCGTCGAGCACCTCGCTCAGACGGTCCAGGGCCGCCGCGATCCACGGCAGGGACGCCGGGGCGGGCGAGGCCAGGGCCGCGAGGCGCTGCTCGTCGTCCTCTCCGTAGAGCAGGCTCGGCGCCACCCGCATGCGCAGCGCCGCCGGGGCGTCCCCGAACGAGCTGCCGGGCAGGACGCCCATTCCGTACCGTTCCAGGAGAAGGTGCGTGAGGTCCGCGCCCGTCCGGATGCCGTGGTCGGCCTCCAGCTTGTCCCGCATCGGGCCGAAGTCGGGATAGAGGTAGAAGGCCGCTTCCGGACGCACGACCCGCGCGCCGGCCGCGGCGAACCGGTCGGCGACCGCGCCG
Organism: Actinomadura sp. NPDC048021; assembly: GCF_040653135.1. Classification (NCBI taxonomy): domain Bacteria; kingdom Bacillati; phylum Actinomycetota; class Actinomycetes; order Streptosporangiales; family Thermomonosporaceae; genus Actinomadura; species Actinomadura sp. NPDC048021. The sequence continues at coordinate 190,624 of NZ_JBEZJQ010000014.1, read as the reverse complement.
GCGACGGCGCCGTGCAGGCGCCTGCTGCGGTCGACGTGCTCGACCAGCTCCGGCGGCTCGGCGAACGCGAACGCGGCGGCGTGCTGCATCGGGGCCGGAGCGCTGGACCAGATCTCGCTGGCCACCCCGAGCAGGCTGTCGCGCAGCGCCCGGCCGAACGGCCCGTCCGGCAGCCGCGCCACCCCGATCCGCCATCCGCCGGCCGCCAGGCTCTTGCTCAGCGCGGTCGTCACGACGGTCCGCTCGGGGGCGTACCGCGCCGGGCTCGGCACCGTCGTGCCGGGCACGTGCACCAGGTCGCGGTAGATCTCGTCGGAGATGACGACCAGGTCCTGTTCGCGCGCGACCGCGCACAGCCGCCGCACGGTGGCCTCGGAGGCGATGGTCCCGGTCGGGTTGTCCGGGAGCGTCACCACGACGGCCCGCACGTCGCGGCCCCGGGCGCGGGCCCGCACCACCGCGTCGGCCAGCAGCGCCGGGCTCGGGACGCCGCCCTCGCCGGGAGGCGTCGCCACCCGGATCGGCTCCACACCCGCCAGCGACGCCTGCGCCGCGTAGCTCACCCAGCTCGGGGCCGCCACGACGACGTCGCCGCCCAGCGCGGTCAGCAGGGCGAACAGCAGCGGCTTGCTGCCGGGGCCCGCGACGACCGCGGCGGGGTCGGTGGGCAGCCCGCGGCGGGCCCAGTATCCGGCCGCGGCGGCGCGCAGCGCGGCACTCCCGGCCACCGGGCCGTAACCCCCCTGGCCCGCGGCGGCGCCGAGCTCGCGGGTCAGGGCCGGATGTATCGGTATCCCGGCTTCTCCGAAGCCGAGGGGAAGCACGCGCTCCCCCCTCCTGCGCTTGCTGGCGAGCGCCTCGTTGACCGCGAGCGTGGCGGACAGGGGGACCGGGCGCGGCTCGAACGACAGCGGCCGGACGGCTGAGGGCAGGTTCTGGGGCATGAGCACTCCATTAGGGCATGACAGATTCACGGAGGGTAATCGTGGAATCCCCGTGTGTTGCGACCCGGCCGGGTTCGACTAACTCTTGCCCTCAACGAGCATCATTACAAGCGAGTCTCGCCGATGCTGACCGTAAGATGGGCTGATGCTAGAGCTGCGCCGCCTGCGGCTTCTCGCCGAGTTCTCCCGCCGCGGCAGCATCGCCGCCACCGCCGCCGCCCTGGGCTACACGCCCTCGGCGGTCTCCCAGCAGCTGGCCGCCCTCGAACGGGAGGCCCGCGTCCCGCTGCTCGACCGGACGGCGCGCAGCGCGGAGCTGACCGACGCCGGCCGCCGCCTCGCCGAGCGCGCCGAGGAGATCCTCGGCCTCGTGGAGACGGCCGAGGCGGAGCTGTCCGCCCAGGCCGACGCGCCCATGGGCCGGGTCGTGGTCACCGCCTTCCCGACCGCGGCCGTCGCGTTCGCCCCCGCACTGGCGCAGAGCCTCGGCGACCATCCCGGGCTCACGTTCGTGCTCCGGCAGACCGCGCCCGGCACCGGCATCCGCCAGGTGCAGAACGGCGAGGTCGACATCGCGCTGATCGACGACTGGACGGGGAAGGTCCCCGACCAGTCGCCCGCGGCGCTGGAGTTCTTCCACCTGCGCCGCGACCCCCTCGTCCTGGTCGTCCCGGACACCCATCCCATGGCCCGTCCGGACCGGCCGGTCGAACTGCAGCGGCTGCGGGACGAGCCGTGGATGGCGGCGCCGGCCGGGGAGCCGTCGCGGCAGGCCGTCGAGCGGCTTCTGGACACGGTCGGCGGCGCCCGCCCTGTACCGTGGGAGTTCGAAGGCCTCCACACGATCCTGAGCCTCGTGGCCCGCGGCATCGGTATCACCGCGGTGCCGGCGCTGGCGCTCGCCGCCGGCGACCAGGGCGTGGCGGTCCGGCGCATCCCCGAATGCAGGCTGGCCCGAGAGGTCTACGCCGTGACCCGCACCGCCAGCGTGCGCAGGCCGTCCGTGGCGGTCACCCTGCGGGCGATCTACGCGGCCGCGAAAGAGGTCCAGATCACCGCGCCCGAGTCCTGAAAAGGGTTTGGGGATACCCGGAAGAAGTCCCTCGTGACCTCTGCCGGAACGCGGAAATAAGCCGGGGAGGCGGGTTCGGACCTGGCCGCATCCGGCCTTGATTCGCACCAAGGGGGCGTCGAGGCCGAACTAACAGGGGAAACGGCTGCGCGGGGACGGATCCGTCGAAACCGGACGGACGCGCGCGGATCATCACGTACGGTGGGGCGAATCGTGAGCACATCCGAGACCATGCACACCGATCGGGGAGCGCAGCGCTCGATGGAACGACCGGCGACCATGACAGCGGAAGAACCACCAGGCCTGGTGCGGGCACCGAAGCCGCAGGACGGCCAGGGGGCCGCGGGTGGCCACCACATCTTCGAACTGCCGCGGGTGACCGCGCTGCTGATGCACGCGCTCCCGCGCTTCGTCGAGGGGGTCATCGCCCCCGTCGCGGTCTTCTACGCCGCCCTCGTGGTCCTCGGCCTGAACGGCGCGCTCGTCGCCGCCGTCGCCTGGGTGTACGGCGGGATCGTCTACCGGTACGTGCGCGGGCACCCGGTGTCGGGGATGCTCATGCTCGCCGCGGTCGGCGTGACCGTCCGCGCCGCCCTCGCCGCCGCGACGCACAGCGCCGTCGTCTACTTCCTCCAGCCGACCCTCGGCACGCTCGCCGTCAGCATGGCCTTCCTCGCCTCGGTGCCGCTCCGGCGGCCGCTCGCGATGAAACTCGCCAAGGACATGGCGCCGATCCCCGACGCGTTCTACAAGAACGCCCGGGTCCACCAGTTCTTCCTGCGGATCTCGCTGCTCTGGTCGGCGGTGCTGCTCACGAACGTGGGCGTCAGCCTCTGGATGCTCTTCAACGAGTCGATCAGCATGTACCTGTGGTTCCGCACCGGCATCGTCGCGGGCCTGGGAGCGGTCGGCATCGCGATCTCGGTCTGGGGCTTCAAGCGCGTGGTGCGCCACGTCAACCGCGAGCCCGCTGCGGCGGCCGCCCCCGCGATCGCCCCCGCGGCCGGCGCCTGACCGCGCCGTCTTCGGCCCCCGTTCGTCCCTTCTGTCCTCCTCTCACCCTGCTCTGACCGTGCTCTGCCCCTCTCTGAGCAGCGAATCTCCGCTGATGTCCGAACCTGGGCGTGATTCAGGGCGTCTCCATCCTTAGATAGATTTCACCTACACGGGGTGAATGTTTGAGGTTGGGGGAGTCAGTGGTGACAAAGGGTCGGTTGGGGCCTGTGGTGGCCGGCGGGACGGGAGCGCTGGCGCTGCTCGTGACCGGCTGCTCGATCGGGGGCGAGGGCAAGCTCGCCTCGGGCGGGTCGGACACGACCGTGACGATCACGCCGGCGAACGGGACCGCCCAGGTCAAGCCGGACGGCACGATCGAGGTCAAGGCCTCGGGCTCGAAGCTGAGCAACGTCACCGTCCAGGGCGGGGGCGCCGCGATCTCGGGGAGCTACGGGGACGGCCGCAAGACGTGGCGTTCCACCCGCACCCTGACCCCCGGGACGTCCTACACGGTCACGGCCCAGGCCGGCGAGGGCGGCAAGGCCCGCACGGTCACCAGCTCGTTCACGACGCTGAAGCCCGCCCAGACGCTGTCGATCGCGGACATCACCCCGAACCTCGCCGGGGAGAAGGTCGGCGTCGGCATGCCGATCTTCGTCCGGTTCAACCGGCCGGTCGCCGACAAGGCCGCGGTGGAGCGGACGCTGCGCGTCAGCCCGGAGAAGCCGGTCGAGGGCGCCTGGCGCTGGGTCGGCTCCGACCAGGTCATCTACCGGACCAAGACGTACTGGCAGCCGCACCAGACGGTCCGCTTCCAGGCCGACCTCGCCGGGGTCAACGCGGGCGGCGGCGTGTACGGGGCCAAGGACGCGCGGGCGACCATCACCATCGGCGCCGCGCAGATCACCACCGGCGACATCGGCGACCACCACATGACGGTGACGCGGGACGGCGAGAAGCTGCGCACCGTGCCGTTCAGCGCCGGCAACGGCCAGACGCGGGAGTTCACCACCACCAGCGGCGTCCACCTCCTGATGGAGAAGGGCAACCCGGTCACGATGACGTCCCCCGGACGCAAGGAGGGGGACGCGGGCTACTACAAGACCGTCGTGAACTACGCGGTCCGCTTCTCCAACAGCGGCGAGTACGTGCACTCCGCGCCGTGGTCGGTCGGCTCCCAGGGCTCGGCGAACGTCAGCCACGGCTGCCTGAACGTCAGCCCCGCCAACGCCAAGTGGTTCTACGACGTCATGCAGCGCGGCGATGTGATCAAGCTGACCGGGACCGACCGCGAGGTCGAGTGGGACAACGGCTGGAGCGTCTGGCAGCTCTCCTTCGACAAGTGGCGGGAGGGCAGCGCGCTCCGCTGAGACGGCTGCCGGGGGCGGGGGAGGGGCGACGAAACCTCCGTCTTGCAACGCTTTGATCTCAGCCACCCGCAAAAACCCTGGGACATGGCATGATCGTCGAATTTTGTCGCTAATGTCGCTCTGGTAGACGGCGGGGTTCTGGAGGTCAACGGTGCAGCGGAGGCTTTCCGCAGGGGTTCGGGCTGGCGCGGGAATGGCGGGGGTCGTCCTCCTCTTCACGACGGCCTGCAGCGGAGGAGAGAAGGACTCCGGCGTCACCGTCGGAGAGAAGGGCGACGCGAGCGTCCCGCAGGTGACGATCAACCCGGGCAACGGCAACACCAAGGCCAGGCCCGAGGACGGTGTCGTCGTCACCGCCGCGGGCGGGACGCTCGAACAGGTCTCGGTCACGCTCAAGGGCAAGCCCGTGGACGGCACGATGGCCGCCGACAAGACCAACTGGAAGTCGCGCACGCTGCGCCCCGGTGCCAAGTACCAGGTCACCGCGGTCGCCAAGAGCCCCAAGGGCAAGACGGCCACCGTCAACGCCGTGTTCGCCACGCTCAGGGCCGCCGGCGAGCTCAGCATCGTCGACATCACGCCGAGCAAGAACGAGAAGGTCGGCGTCGGCATGCCGATCCAGGTGGTCTTCAACCGGCCGGTGGCCGACAAGAAGGCCGTCGAGAGCGCTCTCGAGGTCAAGTCGACCACGCCCGCCACCGGCGCCTGGTACTGGCTGAACGACACCACGGTGATCTTCCGTACGAAGAACGGGACCTGGTGGGCGCCCAACCAGCAGGTGACGTTCACCGCCAAGCTGGCCGGGGTGAGGTCGGGCAAGAGGACCTACGGCTTGACGGACTACACCCGCGGGTTCCGCATCGGCGACGAGCACATGGTCAAGGTCAGCACCAAGACGCACAAGCTCGTCGCCACCAAGAACGGCAAGAAGATCCGCAGCTGGGGGATCAGCGCCGGCCGCGGCGGCCGCGTCGTCAACGGCGTCGACACCTACCTCACCACCAGCGGCATCCACCTGACCATGGGCAAGGAGAATCCGGCGATCATGACGTCGGAGTGGATGGGGGTCAAGCCCGACGACAAGGCCAACGGCGGCTACAAGGAGGTCATCCCGCACGCGGTGCGGATCTCCAACAGCGGCGAGTACATCCACTCGATGGCCGCCACGACCTGGGCGCAGGGCCGCCAGAACGTCAGCCATGGCTGCCTCAACTCCCCGCCCGCCGCCGCCCGCTGGTACTACCAGTGGTCCTACCGCGGCGACCCGGTGATCATCACCGGCACCAAGCGCAAGCTGGACCCGATGAACGGCTGGAGCTACTACCAGATGTCGTGGGACCGGTGGGTGAAGGGCAGCGCCCTCGACCGAACCGTGACCACCGGCTGACCATGGCCGGGCCCCGCCCCGGGAACGGCCCGGACACGGCCGTCGGCGATCGGGGACCCGGTGAACCAGCCAGCGCACCCGCTGCGACTGCGGCGCCGCCTCCGGCGCAGGGCGCACCGCGTCCTGCGCCGCGCGGCGCTCTGGACGCTGCGCCCGCTGCGGCGAAGGCGCCAGCCGCCGCCCGGTGACCGGCTCCGCGTGCGCGTCCTGCTGCAGAACGCCCACGGGACGGGCGGGACGATCCGCACGGTGCTGAACCTGTGCGGCCACCTGGCCCGCGACCACGACGTCGAGATCGTCAGCGTGCTGAAGCGGAGCCGGAGGCCCTTCTTCCCGCTCCCCGCCGGGGTCACGGTCACCTACGCCGACGACCTCCTGGGGCCCAAGGGGCGTTCGGCCCGCCTGCTGTCCAGGCTGCCGAGCCTCCTGACGCCGGCGGACGAGGCGTCGTTCCGCCACATGAGCCTCTGGACGGACGTGTGCCTGCTGCGCCGCGCCGTCTGGCGCGCGGCCCCGCCCGACGTGCTCATCGGGACCAGGCCGTCCCTCAACCTCCTGGCGGCCGAGCTGGCGCCGGCCGGGGTGGCGACGATCGGCCAGGACCACATGCACCTCGGCGCCTACCGGCCCGTCCTCCGGCGGCAGATCGTCCGCGCCTACCGCCGGCTCGACGTCGTCACCACGCTCACCGAGGCCGACCGCGCCGAGTACGAGGCGGCGCTCGCGGGGTCCCCCGTGCGCGTCGTCCGCATCCCGAACGCCGCGCCCGCGCTGCCGGAGCGGCCGTCGCAGCGCGTGCACAAGGTCGTCGTGGCGGCCGGGAGGCTCGTCCACGCCAAGGGTTTCGACGTGCTCCTGCGCGCGTTCGTGCCGATCGCCGCCGAGCACCCGGACTGGACCCTGCGGGTCTTCGGGGGCGGGCCCCGGCGCGACCGGCTCCGCGCGCTGATCGACGACCTCGGCCTCGGCGGGCGGGCCGAGCTGTGCCCCCGCACCCGGGACCTGCACGGGGAGATGGGGCGGGCGGCGGTCTACGCGCTGTCGTCGCGCCGCGAGGGCATGCCCATGGTCGTCATCGAGGCCATGGGGATGGGGCTGGCGGTCGTGGCGTTCGACTGCCCGACCGGGCCGGCCGAGATGATCGTCCACGGCCGGGACGGGCTGCTCGTCCCCGCGGGGGACGTGGACGCCCTGACCGCGGCGCTCCGCGCGGTGATCACGGACTCCGGCCTGCGGGACCGCCTGGGCGAGGCGGCCCTGCGGTCCGCGCGGGCCCACCACCTGGACCGGATCGGCCCCCGGTGGTCCCGCCTGATCCGCGAGCTCGTCCCCGCCGCCCCGCCCGCGGCGGGCCCGGCGGGCCGGCGTCAGCCCCTGAGCAGGCCGCGCACGTAGGCGGCCTGGCCCGCGTGCTGGAGGTCGTCGGAGACCACGCTGACCAGCCGGACCGCCAGCGTGACCGGCGGATCCCACGCCCGGTCGACGATCCGGGGGAGGTCGGCGTCGGTCAGCGCGGACACGTATCGGACGGTCCGGGCGTGGACGGCGTCGTGATAGCCCGTGAGCAGGTCGGCCTCCACCCGGACGGCGGCGACGTCGTCCGGAGTGTGGCCGTATCCGGTGTCGGAGGCGTCGAACGGAAGGGCGAAACGGTCGGCCCAGCCGTCCCGCGTCCACACCTGGTCGGTGCCGGCGACCCCGGCGACGTGGTCGTCCTGGATACGGGTGAGGTGCCAGACGAGCCACGCGATCGAGTTGGCGTCCTCGGCGGGGCGGCGGGCGAGCTGCGGCCCGCTGAGGCCTCCGACCGCCCCGTGGACGACCTGCCGGATCCGGTCGAACGCGTCGGTGAGCAGTTCAGCACTGGTCATTGGTCCGACGCTACCGTGGCCCGGCCAGGCCTCCAGGCTCCGGCCCCCGCATCCGGACGCGTCGGGAGCGGGATTTCGGCGTTCCGCTTGATACTCCTTGTGATCGATACGATCCTGACTGTAGTCGATCGGGAGGTCATCTGCCGCGGCGACGACCCGCCCGCCGGGGCGCGCCCGCGGACCACGGCGTGACGGCGCGCACCCGTGCCGTTGGAAGGGGGACCGGGGGTGAACGGCTCCGCGTTCGTGCACCAAGGCTGCGTCTACTCCAGCGACGACGAATTCTTACGGATGGCGGTCCCGTTCATCGACGAGGGGCTCCGGCGGGAGGAGCCGGTGCTGGTGACCACCACGCCCGTCAATCTCGGCCTGGTGCGGACCGCCCTCGGCCGGCACGCCCGCAACGTCGACTACGCCGAGTCCGCGTCCTTCGGACGACGCCCGCCGCAGCGCGTCGCCGCGTTCACCGGCTACCGGCACCGGCATCCCGGCGCCGCGCGCGTCCGCATCCTCGCCGAGCCCGTGTGGGCCGGACGGTCGGCCCGGCAGGTCGAGGCGTGGGAGTGCATGGACTCCGCCCTCAACGCGGTCCTGGCCGGCACCGGCATCCACATGGTCTGCCCCTACGACGCCCGCACCCTCGAACCGGAGATCGTCGGCAACGCCCTGCGCACCCACCCGCACATGGTGGACGGCACCGACGTGGCCGCGAGCCCGGGGTACACCGAGCCGGTCGCCTTCGTCCGCGACCGGGCGGCGCCGCTGGCCGCCCGCCCGGACGACGCCGTCACCGTGCCGTTCACCGGCGACCTGGCCCGGATGCGGCACACCGTCGTGCTGGAGACGGCGCTGCTCGGGCTGTCCGGTGAGCGCTTAATGATCTTCGCGGCGGCGGTCGGCGAGATGCTCACCGGCGTGCCCGGCGCCGGGGGCCGCCGCCCGAGCGTCGCGCTGTGGGGCCGGCCCGGGGAGGTCGTCTGCGACGTCGACCTGCCCGCCACCGCGTCCCTCGATCCCTTCATCGGCCTCCACCCGCCGACGCTCGATCCGCGGCCGGGCGACGGCATCTGGCTCGCCCGGCAGATCTGCGACCACCTCGACGTGCGGTCCGGGCCGAGCGGCACCACGGTCCGGCTGCACACCCCGACCCTGCGCGACACCGACACCGACACCTGCGGCGGCGCCGGTGCCTGACCCGGGTCCCGGTGCCTGAGCCGGGCGTCCGCGCAGTTGGCGGGCCACCGAATGGGTAGGCGACCGGCATGAGCACTCCCGCGCCCGACCGGCGCCCGCCCGACCGCGGGTTCGCGGCAGAACTGCGCGACGCGGTGACGCTCCGCGCGTTCGCCCTGATCAGCGGGGTCCTGCTGCTGCAGTTCGGGTTCATCCTGTCCTACATCGGCGCGTTCCATTCGCCGGCTCCGCACCGCGTCCCCGTCGCGGTGGTCGCGCCGCCGGCCGTGGCGGGCCAGGTCGTCGCGCGGGTGAACGCGCTGGAGGGCGCACCGCTGAAGGCCCGCACGGCGCCCGGCGCGCAGCAGGCCCGCCGCGACATCCTGCACCGGGACGTCGACGCGGCGATCATCGTGAACCCGCGCGGCGGCACCGACACGCTCCTGGTCGCCTCCGCCGCCGGCCCGGCGCTCGCCGGTACCGCGACCGACGTGGCGCACCGGCTGGAGACCGCCCAGGGCCGGCAGGTGACGGTCGTCGACATCCGGCCGCCCGGCCCCAAGGACGGCCGGGGCCTGTCCTCCTTCTACCTCGTCATCGGCTGGGTCGTGGGCGGCTACCTGGCGGCGGCGATCCTCGCGGTCGCGGGCGGCGCCCGCCCGGCCAACGCGCGCCGCACGGTCATCCGGATGGGGGCGCTCGCCCTGTACGCGGTCGTGTCGGGGCTCGGCGGCGCCCTCATCGCCGGTCCACTCCTCGGTGCCCTTCCGGGCCACTTCTTCCCGCTCTGGGGGATCGGGGCGCTCGTGGTCTTCGCCGCGGCGGCCGCCACCGCCGCGCTCCAGACGCTGTTCGGGCTCGTCGGGATCGGCCTGGCGATCCTGCTGTTCGTCGTCCTCGGCAATCCCAGCGCCGGCGGCGCCTACCCGGTCGCGCTCCTGCCGCCGTTCTGGCGCTCGATCGGCGGGTGGCTTCCTACCGGCGCGGCCACCACCGCCGTCCGCAACACCGTCTACTTCTCAGGCAACGCCACGGCGCACGCGCTTTGGGTGCTGGCAGGGTGGGCGCTCGCCGGGGCGGTCGTCGCCCTGGCCGTGTCCGCGCTGCGCCCGCGGACGACCGCCCCGGCCGAGGGGGCCGCCTCAGCCCGGAGGGCTTGACGCCGGCAGCCGGACGGTCACGACGAGGCCGCCCCCGGGGCGCGGCGACGCGGTCACCGTGCCGCCGTGGGCCGTCGCGGTCGCCCGGACGATCGACAGTCCGAGGCCCGAGCCGCGGTCGGAGCGCACCCGGTCGTTGCCGAGCCTCCGGAACGGCTCGAAGATCGTCTCGATCTCGTAGGCGGGGACCGTCGGGCCGGTGTTGGCGACCGTGAGCTCGGCCCAGCCGTCGCGGACCCGGGTGGCGACGTGCACCTCGCCGCCGTCGCGGTTGTGCCGGATCGCGTTCTCCACCAGGTTCTGCACGAGCCGCTCCACCAGCACCGGATCGCCGGAGGCGGGAGCCGGGCCGAGCAGGCGGTCCGCTGTCACGCCGCGGCCCTCCGCCTCGGCGGCGGCCTGCCGCAGGACGTGCCCGGCGACGTCCGCGAGGTCGAGCGGCCCGGCGTCGACCACGACGTTCTCGGTCCCGGCGAGGGTGAGCAGCCCGTCGATGAGCCGCTCGTGCCTGCCGTTGACGACCAGCAGCGACTCGCCGAGCCGCTTGACGTCGTCGGTGGCGTCCGGGCGCCGCACCGCCACGTCGACCAGCGTCCGGTTGATGGCGAGGGGGGTGCGCAGCTCGTGGGAGGCGTTCGCGACGAACCGGCGCTGCCCGTCGAACGCCCGCGCCAGCCGGCCGAGCATGGTGTCGAAGGTGTCGGCCAGCTCCTTGACGTCGTCGCGCGGGCCCTCGTAGGCGATCCGCTCGGTGAGGTCGTGGCTGCGCGCGACGCGGCGGGCCGTCTCGGTGATCGCGTGCACGGGGCGCAGGGCCCGGTCGGCGAGAAGCCAGCCGAAGCCGAGCCCCGCCGCGCCCACCAGGCCGAGCGCGATCCCGCCCTGGGTGAGCAGCGCGTTGAGAGTTTCCCGCTGGTAGTCCGCACGCCCCTTGATCAGGGCGCCCTGCACGCGCCGCACGGTGAGGTCCGACTCCTTCCCGGGCATCGGAGCGGCCTCCTTCACGGCCGCGGGTCCCGCGGCCGTGAAGACGCGGTCCTGCGCGGGTTCCCCCTGCCTCTGGAGACTGTTCTGGACGAGAAGGTAGGTCAGGCCGAGCAGCACGATGCCCGCGCCGAGGAACAGGCCCGTGTAGAGGATGGTCAGCCGCAGGCGGATCGTCGGCCGCAGTCGGCCGGCGAACCCCGCGGTGCTCGCGGCGCTCATGGGATCCGGTACCCCACTCCCGGGACGGTCTCGATGACCGGGGGATCGCCGAGCTTGCGGCGCAGCTTCATCAGCGTCACCCGGACGGTGTTGGTGAACGGGTCGGTGTGCTCGTCCCACACCTTCTCCAGCAGCCGCTCGGCGGACACGATCGTCCCGTCGGCGCGCAGCAGCTCGGCCAGCAGCCCGAACTCCTTGCGCGCCAGGTGGACGTACCGGCCGTCGCGGTACACCTCCTGGCGGGACGGGTCGACCCGGATCCCGGCGCGCTCCAGCGCCGGCGGGGCCGCCGGGCGGGCCCGCCGGCCGAGCGCGAGGATCCGCGCCACCAGCTCCTCGAACGCGAACGGCTTGGTGAGGTAGTCGTCGGCGCCGATGCGCAGCCCGTCGACCCGGGCCGGGACGGTGACGGCGGCGGTGAGCATCAGCACCCGCACGAGCGCGCCGGACTCCACCACCGCGCGGCACACGTCGTCGCCGTGCACGACCGGCAGGTCCCGGTCGAGGACGAGCACGTCGTAGTCGTGCACGCCGAGCCGCTCCAGCGCGGCGTCCCCGTCGTAGACCACGTCCACGGCGAGGGCCTCCGCCCGCAACCCCTCGGCGATCGAGTCGGCGAGCATCCGCTCGTCCTCGGCGATCAGTACCCGCACGTCCGCCACCCCTGCCGCTCCTTCGGACCCGCCCCCCGGCGCGTCCCGCCGCCCCAGCTTCGGGCAGCGGGCGTAACGCCGGCATAACGCGATCCGGTTACGCCGGGGTTACCGGCCGGAGGCTGGACTTGCGGTCGCCGCCGGCGCACCGCCCGGCGGAGACGACGAGGAGACGACCCGATGCGACGACGTATGCTCGCCGCGCTGGCGCTCGCCCCCGCCCTGGCCATCGGCGCGCAGGGCTGCGGGGGCGGGGACGGCGGGGGCGGCACCGCCAAGGCCGCAAGCGACGACCAGAAGATGCGCGAGTTCGCCCGGTGCATGCGCGCCAACGGGGTGGACATGCCCGACCCGAAGAACGGACGGATCGAGATCCGGGCGTCCGCCAGGCCGGGCGGCCCCCGCAAGGGCGGCGGGCCGGAGACCGACGGCAAGATCCAGGCGGCGCAGAAGAAGTGCGCGCACCTGATGCCGAACGGCGGCAAGCCGCCCAAGCCGAAGCCCGAGGAACTGGCGAAGATGCGCGCGTTCGCCAAGTGCATGCGCGACAACGGCATCGGCGCGTTCCCCGACCCCGAGCCGGACGGCGGCATCAAGATCCAGGCCGGGAAGGGCACGGGGGTGAACCCCGAGAGCCAGAAGTTCAAGAACGCGCAGAAGGTCTGCGCCAAGTTCTCGCCCGACGGCGGCAAGGGACCCGTGACGAGCCGGGGCGGCGACTAGTGGCCAGGACGCGCACCATCGTCCTCGGCGCGGCCGGGGCGGTCGTGGCCGGCGGCGCGGGGCTCGCGACGGTCGGCCTCGGCGGCGGCGGCGACACCGCCGCCGCCCGCAGCGCCCTCCCGCCCGCGACGGCGGCGATCGAGCGCACCACGCTCACCGAGACGCAGGACGTGGACGGCACGCTCGGCTACGGCGGGACCCGCACCGTCGCCGGCGCCGGGCGCGGGACCCTCACGTGGCTGGCGGGTCCCGGCTCGGTCGTCTCCAGGGGCAGGGCGGTGTACCGGGTCGACGACAGGCCGGTGCCGCTGCTGTACGGCAGGCTGCCGCTGTACAGGACGCTCGCCGAGGGGACGAAGGGCTCCGACGTCCTGCAGCTCGAACGGAACCTGCGGGCACTCGGCTACACAGGGTTCACCGTCGACAGGACCTACGACGCCGCCACCGCGGCGGCCGTGCGGCGCTGGCAGGACGCCCTCGGCGTCGGCGAGACCGGCCGGGTCGCCCCCGGCGCGGCCGTCGTCGCGTCCGGCCGGATCCGGATCGCCGAGCGCAAGGCGAACGTCGGCGACCGCGTCGGCGGGCCCGTCCTCACCTACACCGGCACGACCCGGGTCGTGTCCGTCGACCTGGACGTCGAGTACCAGCGGCTCGCGAGGAAGGGCGCGGAAGTGGAGATCGAACTGCCGTCCGGAGACACCGTCACGGGGCGGATCTCCTCGGTCGGGAAGGTCGCCAAGGAGGGGGCGCAGGACCAGCCGACCACCGTGGAGGTCGAGATCGCGGTCGCCGGCCGCGCGAAGCTCGGCTCCTACGACAAGGCGCCCGTCGAGGTGCACCTCACCGCGAACCGGCATCCCGGCGTCCTCGCCGTGCCGGTCGGCGCGCTGATCGCCCGGGGCGACGGCGGCTACGCCGTCCAGGTCGTCCAGGACGGGCGGGTCCGCACGGTGCCCGTCGAGACCGGGGTGTTCGCCGGGGGCCGGGTCGAGATCTCCGGACCGGGCCTCGCGGAGGCCATGAAGGTCGGGGTGCCGGCATGAGCCCGGTCGTGGAGCTCAGGGAGGTCACCAAGACCTATCCGGGCGGGGTCACCGCGCTCGACGCGGTGTCGCTGACCGTCGCGGAGCGCGAGCTCCTCGCGATCGTCGGGCCGTCCGGATCGGGGAAGTCGACGATGCTGCACCTGCTCGGCACGCTCGACCGGCCGAGCGCCGGCACCGTCCTCGTCGAGGGCGGGGACGTGTCGCGGCTCACGGACCGGCGCCTGTCCGCGCTGCGCGCCCGGCGGATCGGCTTCGTGTTCCAGCAGTTCCACCTCGCCGCGGGCGTGAGCGCGCTCGACAACGTCGCCGACGGGCTCCTGTACGCGGGCGTTCCGCAGCCGCAGCGGCGCCGCCGGGCCCGCCACGCGCTGGAGCGCGTCGGGCTCGGCCACCGGCTCGGCCACCGGCCGCACCAGCTGTCGGGCGGCGAGAGGCAGCGGGTCGCGATCGCCCGCGCCGTGGTGGGGGAGCCCGCGCTGCTGCTGGCCGACGAACCGACCGGCGCGCTGGACTCGGCGTCGGGCGCGGGCGTCCTGGACCTGCTGCGCGAGCTGTCCGGCGGCGGGACCACCGTCGTCCTGATCACGCACGACCGGGACATCGCGGCGCTGCTGCCCCGGCAGGTGCGGATGCGCGACGGCAGGATCGTGCACGACGACGCACGGGTGGGGGCGCCGTGAGCGGGAGGACCGCCTCCGGGGACGCCCCGGCGAGGCTCGGCCCCGGCGACGTGCTGCGCGTCGGCGCCGCCGGCCTCAGGTCCCGGCCGACGCGGGTGTTCCTGTCCGCCCTCGGCATCGCGATCGGCATCGCCGCGATGATCGGCGTGGTCGGCATCTCGACGTCCAGCCGGGCGCAGCTGCAGGCCACCCTCGACCGGCTCGGCACGAACCTGCTCACGGTCGGCCCGGGCCGCGACCTGTTCGGCGGGGACGCCGCGCTGCCCGAGGAGTCGGTCGGCATGGTGGCGCGGATGCCGGACGTGCGGTCGGCGTCGGCGACGGCGAAGCTGGAGGACACCTCCGTCTACCGCAACGACCACATCCCGGAAGGGGAGAGCGGCGGCATCAGCGTCCTGGCGGCCCGCCTCGACCTGCCGCGGACCGTCGGCCTCACCATGGCCGCCGGCACCTGGCTCAACGCGGGGACGGCGCAGTACCCCGCCGTCGTCCTCGGGTCGGCGGCGGCCGACCGGCTCGGCGTCTCGACGCCGAACACGCAGGTGTGGCTCGGCTCCCAGTGGTTCACCGTCGTCGGCGTCCTGGAGCCGAACGGGCTGGCGCCGGAGCTGGACTCGGCCGCGCTCGTCGGCTGGGACGCCGCCGCGTCCCGCCTCGGCTTCGACGGCCACCCGACCACCGTCTACACGCGGGCCCGCGAGGACGCCGTGGAGAAGGTGCGGGACCTGCTCGCGGCGACCGCGAACCCGCAGGCCCCGAACGAGGTCGAGGTCAGCCGGCCCTCGGACGCGCTGGCCGCGCAGCAGGCCGGCGACCGGGCGTTCACCGGGCTGCTCCTCGGCCTCGGCGGCGTCGCGCTGCTGGTCGGCGGCGTCGGCGTCGCCAACACGATGGTGATCTCCGTGCTGGAGCGCCGCGCCGAGATCGGCCTGCGCCGCAGCCTCGGCGCGACCCGGGGCCAGATCCGGCTCCAGTTCCTCGCCGAGTCGCAGATGCTGGCCGTGCTGGGCGGCGTGGGGGGCGTGGCCGCGGGCATCGTGGTCACCGCCGTCTTCGCCGTGACGCAGGGCTGGCCGACCGTCGTCCCGGTGTGGGCGATGGCCGGCGGCATCTTCGCCACCCTCGTCATCGGTGGCGTCGCGGGTCTCTACCCCGCACTACGCGCAGCCCGCCTGGCCCCCACGGAAGCACTGGCGGCCCCGTGACCACGACGTGCCACGGGGCCGCTGCCCCTGAGAAATCAGCGCACGCCGTAGAGGTGCTCCAGGGCGAGCTGGTCGAGGTGCTCGAAGGCGGTGCGGCGGGCGCCGAGGGCCTCGGCGTCGGCGGTGGCGTCGCGGACGGAGCGCCAGTCCTCGCCGTCGGCCAGCGTGGGCTGGGCGAGCTCGTCCAGCTTGGCCTCGCGCAGGGCGTCCTGGACGTCGGGGTCGGCGCGGAACGCGCGGACCTTCTCGCGCAGGATCAGCCAGTTGCGCATGCACGCGGCCGCCGACTCCCACACGCCCCGGTCGTCCTCGGTGCGCGGCGGCTTGAAGTCGAAGTGGACCGGGCCGTCGTAGTCGCTCTGGTCGATCAGGTCGACGACCCAGAACGCGCCGCGCGCGTTCCCGGCGCCGAACCGCAGGTCCTGGTCGTAGCGGGGGCCGTGCTGCCCGTTGAGGTCGATGTGGAACAGCTTGCCCTGCCACAGCGCCTGGGCCAGGCCGTGCGCGTAGTTCAGCCCGGCCATCTCCTCGTGCCCGACCTCGGGGTTCAGGCCGACGGTGTCGGGGCGCTCCAGGGTCTGGATGAACGCGAGCGCGTGGCCGATCGTGGGGAGCAGGATGTCGCCGCGCGGCTCGTTCGGCTTCGGCTCGATCGCGAAGCGCAGGTCGTAGCCCTGGTCGGCGACGTAGGCGCCGAGGACGTCGAACGCCTCCTTGTAGCGGTCCAGCGCGGCCCGGACGTCCTTGGCGGCCCCGGACTCGGCGCCCTCCCGCCCGCCCCAGCAGACATAGGTCCGGGCGCCCAGCTCGGCGGCCAGGTCCAGGTTGTCCATGACCTTGCGCAGCGCGAAGCGGCGGACGTCGCGGTCGTTGGCGGTGAACGCGCCGTCCTTGAAGATCGGGTGGCCGAACAGGTTCGTGGTGGCGGTGGTGACGACCAGGCCGGTCTCGTCGAGGGCCTTGCGGAACGCGTCGATCGCGCCCTGCCGCTCGGCGGGCGAGGCGTCGAAGTCGAACACGTCGTTGTCGTGGAAGTTCACGCCGTAGGCGCCGATCGCGGCCAGCTCGCGGACGGCGCGGTCGGCGGGCATCGGCGGCCGGGTGCCGGGGCCGAACACGTCGACGCCCTGCCAGCCGACGGTCCAGACGCCGAACGAGAAGCGGTCCTCGGGCGTGGGCGTGTAGTCGCTCATGGGGTTCTCTCCCTCAGATCTGCGGGGCGGTGTCGCGCAGCGCCGCGTAGCGTGCGCGGACCCCGGCGTCGGTGCGGTCGGCGGTGTGCTCGGTCGCGGGCGGCGCCGGCCAGGCGGGCGGCCGGGGCGTCCCGGCCAGGGCCCAGGCCGCCTGGCGTGCGGCGCCGAGCGCGACGTACTCGGCGGGCTCGGGGACGGTCACCGGCGTCCCGAAGATCGCGGGGGCGAGGGCGCGGACGGCCTCGGCGCGGGCGCCGCCCCCGATCAGCAGGACGCGGCGCGGCCGGACGCCCTGCGCGGCGAGGTGGTCGACGGCGTCGGCGAGCGAGCACAGCAGCGCCTCCACGGCGGCCCGCGCGAGGTTCTCCCGCGTGGCGTTGGCGGTGGTGAGCCCCGCGAGCACGCCGCTGGCGTCCGGCCGGTCGGGGGTGCGCTCGCCGTCCAGGTAGGGGAGCAGCGTCAGGCCGCCCGCGCCGGGCTCGGCGGCGAGGGCCAGCGCGGACAGCTCCTCCAGCGAGGCCCCGGTCATCGCGGCGGCGGCCGACAGGATCCGCGCGGCGTTCAGCGTGCAGACCAGGGGCAGGTACCGGCCGGTGGCGTCGGCGAACCCGGCGACCAGCCCGGAGGCGTCGGCCGCGGGCTCCGAGGCGACCGCGAACGCCGTGCCGGAGGTGCCGATCGACACGACGACGTCGCCGGGCTCCAGCCCGAGCCCGAGCGCGGCGCCCATGTTGTCGCCGGTGCCGGGGCCGAGCGCCGCGCCCCAGGCCGTCTCGCCGACGCGCTCGCCGGGAGCGGCGACGCGGGGCGTCCGGGCCTCGTGCCCGAGCGCCGCGCGCAGCAGGTCCGGCAGGTACGCGCCGGTCGCGGGGGACCAGTAGCCGGTCCCGGACGCGTCCCCCCGGTCGGTCACCGGCTCGGACGCGCCGAGCCGCAGCGTCAGCCAGTCGTGCGGGAGCATGACCTGCTCGGTGCGGCGCGCGTGGCCGGGCTCGTGCTCGGCCATCCAGCGCAGCTTGGTCACCGTGAACGACGCGAGCGGCACGCTGCCGGTCCGCTCCGCCCAGGCCTTCGCGCCGCCGAGCTCCTCGACGAGGGCGCGGGCCTGCGGCGCCGAGCGCGTGTCGTTCCAGAGCAGGGCGGGCCGGACGGGCTCGCCGGCGCCGTCGAGCGCGACCATGCCGTGCTGCTGCGCGGCGACCGCCACCGCGTCGGCGCGTTCGAGCAGTTCCCTGACCTGGCCCAGCGCGCGCCACCAGTGGTCGGGGTGGCATTCGGTGCCGTCCGGATGCGGGGCGGAGGCGGCCGCGACCACGGCGCCGTCCGCGGCGCGGCACAGCACGGCCTTCGTCGACTGCGTCGAGGAGTCGACGCCCGCGACCAGGCTCTCGGGCATCCGGGTCCCGCCTTTCGTAAAGAGCTTGGACTAAATAACCTAGCAGAGGGCCTCTGCCCTGCCTATACACGTGCTTCATTTAGGGTTCTTCCATGACGAAGTCCGCCAACGCCCCCGTCCGGCACGCGACGATGCGGGAGCGGAACCTCGCCGTCGTCCTGGAGCACGTGGCCCGCCACCAGCCGGTGACGCGGGCGCGCCTGGCCGAGCTCACCGGCTTCACCAAGACGACGGTGTCCAACCTCGTCTCCCTGCTGGAGGGCGCGGGCCTGGTGCGGGACGGCGCGCCGGTGCGCGAGGGGGAGCGCGGACGTCCCGGCGTGGGCGTGTCCGTCCACGGCGACGGCGCGGCCGGGCTCGGCCTGGAGGTCAACGTCGACTACCTCGCCGCCTGCGTCCTCGACCTCGCCAAGCAGGTCCGCTACCGGCACGTCGTCAGCTCCGACAACCGCGGGCGCGAGCCCGGCGCCGTGCTCGCCGCGCTGTCCGCGCTGGCGGGCGAGGCGGTCGCCGCGGCCGCCGGGCAGGGCCTGACCGTCGCCGGCGCCGCGGTCGCCCTGCCCGGCCTGCTCGACCGCGAGAACGGGGTGGTGCGGCACGCCCCGAACCTCGGCTGGACGGACGTCCCCGTCACCGGCGCCCCCGGCCTCGCCACGGCGCTGCCCGCCGAGTACGACAACGAGGCCAACCTCGCCGCCCTGGGCGAGCTGTGGTTCGGCGGCGGCGCCCGGTTCGGCGACTTCGTGCACGTCTCGGGCGAGATCGGGATCGGCGCCGGCATCGTCGTGGACGGGCGGGTCTTCCGCGGCGCGCACGGCTTCGCGGGCGAGCTCGGGCATCTGGTCGCCGACCCGTCCGGCCCCGCCTGCTCCTGCGGCGGGCGCGGCTGCCTGGAGCAGATCGCCGGGCAGGAGGCGATGCTGCGCGCGGCGGGCCTGCCGGTGACGCGGCCGGCCGCCGGGCCCGAGGGCTCGGTGGGCCGGCTGGTCGACCGGCTGAGCGGCGGCGACGCGGCGGCGCTCGACGCGGTGGCCCGGGCGGGCCGCGCGCTCGGTGGCGCGCTGGCCTCGGCCGTCAACCTGATCGACCCGGACACCATCGTGCTCGGCGGGGTGTTCTCCCCGCTGGCCGCCTGGATCCGGCCCCCGCTGGAGGGCGTCCTCGCGGAGGGGCCGGGCTCGCTGCGGCGCGGCGTGCCTCCGGTCGAGGTGTCCGGCCTGGCGGAGGGCGCCGCGGTCCTCGGCGCCGCGGGCCTCGTCGTGGAACGCGTGATCGCCGACCCCGCGCTGCTCCTCTAGAGCGGGCGGTACTCGAACCAGGCGAAGTCGGCGTGGCCGCCGCCCGTCCGGCCGTTGGACGTGGCGTAGAGGCCGATGTAGGCGCCGGTGAAACCGCCTGCGACCTGGCTGCTGAGGTCGTCGCCGTCCACCAGGGGACCGAACGGAGTCCACTCGCCCGGCGCCGCGCCGTAGTACGCCTGGTACCAGCGTCCGTGCGCCTCGAAGCCCAGCCGGACGGGCCCCGAGACGCGAGGACCCGCGGCGAGCACGGTCTCGTTCCCGCGCTCTCGTCCGACCAGGCGCAGCCCCTGGCTCGTGGACACGAGCAGGACGTGGAAGTCGCTGTTCTGCACGAGGGCGAGCCCGGCCCGCTCCTCACCGGCCGGGGCGAAGTCGAGCGAGGTGAACGCGGCGAAGGCGTGGTGCTGCTGGCGGCGTCCGAGGAACGACGGGTTGGCCGCGTCCGCGAGGGTCTCCGGACGGGCGCGCAACCGCAGGTGCCCGGGGCGCTCCGTCAGGCTCCACCAGCGTTCCCGGGGCGTCCGCAGCATGTTCCAGGCAGGGCCCAGTTCGGGCTCGTCGAAGTGGTCGCACGCCGGGGCGGCCGGCCACGGCTGCGGCGCCAGCATCGGGGCGGCGTGGCGCGGCTCGATGCGCCCGCCGGTGACCGGCCAGCCGTCCTCCCAGGTGACCCGGGTCAGGAACGTCTCCCGGCCGAGGGCGCACCGGTCGCGGTGGTGCGGGCGCATCGCGAGCAGCACCATCCACCATTCGCCGTCGGGCGTGTCCACGAGGTCGGCGTGCCCGGCCCCGACGATCGGATGCCCGGCGCCGAGGTCGCGGTGCGTCAGCACCGGGTTGCGCGGGTTCCCCTCGTAGGGGCCCGTGACGTCGTCGGCGCGGGCGACCATCACGGCGTGGTCGCGGGCGGTGCCGCCCTCGGCCGTGAGCAGCACGTACCGGCCGCCGATCTTGTAGAGGTGGGAGCCCTCGGACCAGATCGCCCCCTTCACCGCGCCGTCCCAGATCACGTGCTCCTCGCCGGTCAGGGCGAGGGCGGACGGGTCGAACTCGCGCAGCCAGATCTCGGTGTGGCCCTCGTAGCGTCCGGTCGGCCGGGTGCCGGTGCACCACGCGCGGCCGTCGTCGTCGAAGAACAGGGACGGGTCGATGCCGTCGCCGTCCAGGCGGTGCGCGTCCGACCACGGCCCGGCGGGATCGGACGCCGTCATCACGAAGTGCCCGGACCAGCGCGTCCCGTCCACCAGCGTGCAGACCAGGTAGAAGGTGCCGTTGTGATGGCGCAGCGTCGGCGCGTACAGGCCGCCCGACGCCGGGACGCCGTCCAGCGGCAGCTGCCCGGCCCGGTCCAGCGCGTGCCCGATCTGACGCCAGTGCACGAGATCGCGGCTGTGGAAGACCGGCAGTCCGGGGAACCACTCGAAGGTGGACGTCACGAGGTAGAAGTCGTCGCCCACGCGGCAGACCGTCGGGTCGGGATGGCAGCCTGGCAGGATCGGGTTGTCGAAAGCGATCACAGCGGCGTCACCTCCACCGGGACGGTGAGGACCCGGTCCGGGCCGAGCTCGCGGACGGGCCCGTCGAGCGTGAACGCGCCGCGCAGCGGCAGGTCGGCGCTCGACCGTCCCACGCAGACCTCGACGACGCCGGGCTCGACGATGCGCCGCAGGTCCGGGCCGGTGAAGGAGGTCCGGTCGGCGTGCACCCGGAACGCGACCCGCGCGGCCTCGCCCGGCTCCAGCCGGACCCTGGCCCATCCGGCGAGCCAGCGGGCGGGCCGCACCACCGAGGCCACCGGGTCGGACAGGTACAGCTGCGCCACCTCCGTCCCGGCGCGCCCCCCGGTGTTCCGGACGACCGCGCTGACCGTCACCGTCCCGTCGGTCGCCGCCCGTTCGTCCACGCGCAGGTCCTCGTACTCGAACGACGTCCAGGTCAGGCCGTGGCCGAACGGGTAGAGGGGGACGGGGTCGACCGCGCTCCAGTCGTGCCCGCCGTCCATCAGCGACCGCAGGTAGGTGACCGGCGGGCCGGACGCGCGCCGGGGCACGCTGATCGGCATCCGCCCCGACGGCTCGACGCGGCCCGACAGGATCCCCGCGACGGCCCCGCCGCCCTCCTCGCCGGGGAAGAACGCCTGCACGACGGCGGCGGCCCGGTCGGCGAGGGCCTCGATCGCGTAGGGGCGCCCGGTCAGCATCACGATGACCGTGGGCGTGCCGGTGTCCAGGACGGCGGCGGCCAGCTCGGCCTGCCGTCCCGGCAGCGCGAGCGTCTCGGCGTCGCAGCCCTCGCCGGACGTGCCGCGGCCGAAGAGCCCCGCCCGGTCGCCGAGGGCGAGCACGCACACCTCGGCCTCGCGCGCCGCCGCGACCGCGGCCTCGATGTCGGCGTCCTCGGCGACGAACACGTCGCCCGAGCCCGCGACCCGCACGCCGGGCAGCTCGGCGCGCAGCGCGTCCGCCAGCGTCGGGATCCGCACGCCGAGCGGCATCTCCGGATGCCGGCGGCCGACGTGGCTCGGGAACGTGTAGCAGCCCAGCATCGCGAACGGGTCGTCCGCCAGCGGCCCCGCCAGCACCACCCCCTCGCCGGAGCGCAGCGGAAGCACGCCGTCGTTCGCCAGCAGGACGACCGACTCCTCGGCCAGCCGCCGCGCCAGCGCCCTGTGCTCCGGAGGGTCGAAGTCGAGCTCCGCTCCCTCGTCCGGGACGGGCGCGCCGTCCAGCAGGCCGAGTTCGGCCTTCAGCGCCAGGACGCGACCGGCGGCGCGGTCGAGCAGTTCCTCGGGCACGTCGCCCCGCCGGACCATCTCGATCAGCGGTGCGCCGTAGCAGCGGACGGTCGGCAGCTCCATGTCGATCCCGGCGCGCAGCGCCAGCGCGGCGGCCTCGCCCCGGGATCCGGCCACCCGGTGCCGGCTCTCCAGGAACGAGATGCCGAAGTAGTCGGCGACGACGACGCCCGCGAAACCCAGCCGCTCGCGCAGCAGGCCGGTCAGCAGGCGCTCGTCGGCCGCGGCGGGCATCCCGTCCACGTCGGTGTAGGAGTGCATGACCGAGCGGGCGCCGCCGTCGCGCAGCGCCATCACGAACGGCTCCAGCACGACGTCGGCGAACTCGCGCGGGCCGATCGGCGTCGGCGCCATGTTCCGGCCGGCGCGGGAGGCGGAGTAGCCGGCGAAGTGCTTGAGCGTGGTGACGATGCCGGATCGTTCCAAGGCCCTCACGTAGGCCGTGCCGAGGACCCCGACGAGGTACGGGTCCTCGCCGATGCACTCCTCCGTGCGGCCCCAGCGGGCGTCGCGGACGACGTCGAGCACCGGCGCGAGGCCCTGGTGGACGCCCGCCGCCCGCAGGCTCGCGCCGATCGCCGCGGCCATCTCGCCGACCAGGTCGGGGTCGAAGGTGGCGCCCCACGCGGGCGGGCTGGGGAACACGGTGGCGCCCCACGTCATGAAGCCGTTGAGGCACTCCTCGTGCGCGATCGCCGGGAGGCCGAACCGGTTGGCGGCGGCCACCCGGCCCTGCAGCTCGCGGAGCCGGGCGGCGCCCTCGGCGGCCGCGACCGGGAGGGTGCCGAACACACGGGTGAGCTGGCCGAGACCGCAGTCCAGGATCTCCTCCAGGCGCGGGGCGGTCTCGTGGGAGTCGTCCTCCATCGGCGCCACCGGCTCGCCCGGCTCGGCCGGCATCGCCCAGAAGCCGGCGAGCTGCCCCGCCTTCTCCTCGGGGGTCATCCGGGCCAGCAGGCCGGCGACCCGCTCGGCGACCGGCAGCCCGGGATCCTGCCAGGGCCCGCGGATCGCGCTCGGGGCCGGGACGGCTTCGGTCATCGCTCCTCCGTGGGGGACGGCGGTGTGCGGGACGGCGGGGCGGAGGGCGGCGGCGCGGTGGAGGCGCGCACGCGCAGGTCGGTGGCCAGCTCCACGCGGGGGGTCAGCGGCGGCCGCCCGTCCAGCAGCTGGAGCAGGGTGCGGGCCGCGACGCGGCCCATCTCCTCCAGCGGCTGACGGACGGTCGTCAGCGGCGGAGACAGCCACTCGCAGGTCGGCAGGTCGTCGAAGCCGACGACGCTCAGGTCCTCGGGGATGCGCAGCCCGGCGAGCCGGGCCGCCTGGTAGGCGCCCATGGCCTGCTCGTCGCTGCCCGCGAAGACCGCGGTGGGCGGCTCGGGCAGCGCGAGCAGCTCGCGGGTGCGGGCGTACCCGCCCTGGTGGTGGAAGTCGCCGTACCGGACGAGCTCCCGGTCGACCTCGATCCCGGCCCGCTCCAGGGCCGTCCGGTAGCCGTCGACCCGGGCCTGCGTGCAGAGCATGTCGGCGGGCCCGCCGATCATCGCGATGCGGCGGTGGCCGAGCCCGATCAGGTGCTCGGTCGCGGCGAGCCCGCCGGCCCAGTTGGTGGCGCCGACGCTGGCGATCTCGGTGTCCGGCAGGTTCACCGGGTCGACCAGGACGAGCCCGACGCCGGCCCGCTCCAGCTGCTCGCGCTGGCGCCGCGTCATCCGGGACGTCACCAGGATCACCCCGTCGCTGTGGTGCAGCGCGGGCAGGTTCTGCCAGCTCGGCGGGCGGGCGTCGTCCTCGCGCACCAGCGAGACGACGACGCCGGTGCCGTGCTCGGCGCACTCGGCCTCCACCCCGCGCAGGATCTCCACCGCCCACGGGCTGTCCAGACCGGCCAGGACCAGGTCGATCAGCCCGGACCTGCGGGCGCGCCGGGACCCGCCGGGCCCCGGATAGTTGTGGGTGCGCAGCAGCGCCTCCACGCGCTCGCGGGTCGCGGCGGCCACGTCGGTGCGGCCGTTGAGGACCTTGGAGACCGTGGCGGGGGACACCCCCGCCTCGGAGGCGATCAGCGCCAGGGTCGGCCGGGACGGGGGGTCCGGCATCTCGTCGGTGGTGCGCACGGGCACGCTTCTCTCCTCCCCGAGGAAACGATTGCGAACAGTATCGCAATGTTTCGCGCTCTCCTAGCCCCCGTCCACGCCTTCTCGGACGTTCGATTTCGGTCACTCGCCGCAGAAGCCTTGACCGTGAGGGGGCCCTTTCTTAGAGTTCCACGGCAACGGCAAGCCCGAAGATTTTCGAAATGTTTCGAAGAGCGGTCCCGCCCCGCCGCTCCAGGCCGAGCCACCCCCGATCCAGGAGGCCATCATGGGCATCCCACCGCTGTCGCGCCGTTCCCTCCTCACCGCAGTCTCCGCGGGCGCCGTGCTGGCCGCCGCCGCGCCCCTGGTCGCCGCCTGCGGCGACGGCGGTTCCGAGTCGGGAGGGAAGGTGACCGTCGAGTGGATGGACATCGCGACCACCGAACCGTCCAAGTCGCTCTATCCGCAGATCGCCAAGGCCTACGAGGCGTCGCACCCGAACGTCAGGATCAAGCTCACCAACCTGGAGAACGAGGCCTACAAGTCGAAGATGACCGCGCTGGTCGCCTCGGGGAAGCTGCCGGACGTCTTCGTGACCTGGGGCGGCGGCGTGCTCAAGCAGCAGATCGACGCGGGGCTGGTGAAGGACCTCACCTCGGACGGGGCGAGCCTGCTCGGCACCATCACCCCGGTGTCGCAGAAGGCGTACCAGTTCGACGGCAAGACCTACGCCGTCCCGTACGACATGGGCATGGTGGGCTTCTGGTACAACAAGCGGCACTTCGCCAAGGCCGGGATCAAGGGCACCCCCAAGACCTGGGCGGAGCTCCTGGACGCCGTCCGCAAGCTCAAGGGCGCCGGTGTCGCCCCCATCGCGCTGGCCGGGAAGGACAAGTGGCCCGGCCACTACTACTGGGCCTACCTCGCGATGCGCGTCGGCGGCATGACCGCGCTGGAGCAGGCCGCCAAGTCGAACGACTTCACCGGCCCGGCGTTCGTCCAGGCCGGGCAGCACCTCAAGGAACTGGTCGACCTCCAGCCCTTCCAGAGCGGCTTCCAGAACGCCGGCTATGACGCGCCGGGCGGCCAGGCCGCCACCATGGGCGCGGGGAAGGCCGGCATGGAGCTGATGGGGCAGTGGGCGCCCTCGGTGGAGAAGGACGCCTCCGGCAAGGGCATCGGCGACGACCTCGGCTGGTTCCCCTTCCCGACCGTCGACGGAGGCCAGGGAGCCGTCACCGACGTGTTCGGCGGCGGCAACGGCCACGCGCTCAGCAAGGACGCCCCCAAGGAGGCGCTGGACTTCCTGACGTTCCTGATGAACGGCGAGAACGAGCGCAAGCTCGTCTCCTCGGGCGCCTTCATGCCGGTCGTCAAGGGAGCCGAGAGCGCGCTGGACGACCCGAACCGCAAGCAGGTCGCGCAGGCGCTGGACGGCTCCAGCGGGTTCCAGCTCTACCTGGACCAGGCCTTCCCGCCCGCCGTCGGGCAGCAGGTCAACGACAGCGTCGCGGCCCTCGTCGGCGGCAAGGGGACCCCGGAAGAGGTCGCCCAGCAGGTGACCAAGGCGGCCAAGAGCCAATGACCCACACGATCCGGGGCTCCGCCACGACCGGCGACCGGCCGCGGCCCGCCGTGCGGGCCCCGCGGGGGCGGGCCCGCGGCGCGCCGACGGGGCGGCGGCTGCGCGGCTGGATGTCCGCCACCTGGTTCCTCCTCCCGGCGCTGCTGCTGTTCCTCTTCTTCGTGCTGATCCCGATCTTCGTCGCGTTCTACACGAGCTTCTTCACCTGGGGCGGCTTCGGCCGGCCGGAGGACTTCGCCGGCCTGGACAACTACCGGAAGCTGGCCGGCGACCCCGTCTTCCGCGGCGACCTGTGGCGCGGCCTGGTCATGGTCATCCTGTCGATCGCCGTCCAGCTGCCGATCGCGCTCGGCACGGCCGTCCTGCTCAACCAGCGGATGCGCGGCCGCGCGGTCTACCGGGCGGTCTTCTTCGCGCCCTACATCCTGTCCGAGGTGATCGCCGGAGTGCTGTTCGGCATCATCTTCCTGCCGGGCACCGGGCTCGCCGACACGCTCGTCGGGGACCTGCCCCTCGTCGGCGGCCTCGCCGGCCGGTGGTTCTCCGACCCGGACACCGCGCTGCCCACCCTGTTCGCCGTCATGACCTGGAAGTACTTCGGCTTCCACATGATGATCTACCTCGCCGGGCTGCAGGGCGTCCCCGCCGAGGTGCTGGAGGCGGCCTCGATCGACGGGGCCGGGCCGTGGCGGCGGTTCCGCGGCGTCACGCTGCCGCTGCTCGCGCCGACGCTGCGGATCAGCGTGTTCCTGTCCGTCATCGGCTCGATCCAGTTGTTCGACCTCGTGTGGGTCATCACGACCGGCGGGCCGACGCATTCCACGGAGACGATGGCCGTCACCATGTTCCAGTTCGGGTTCAAGCGGTACCAGATGGGCTACGCGAGCGCGATCAGCGTGGCCATGTTCCTCATCAGCATGGTCTTCTCCCTGCTCTACCAGCGCTATGCGCTGCGCCGCGACCTGCAGGGCGCCGTCACCTCCGCGGGAGGCCGCCCATGAGGGCGGGCCTCGCGCGCAGCGCGTCCCGGCACACCCTGGTGTGGGTGCTCGGCTCCTTCATCGTCGTGCCGCTGCTGTACGCGGTCGTCTCCGGCTTCAAGACCACGGGCGACCTCACCACGGATCCGGTCGGGCTGCCCTCGCCCTGGAAGACGTCGAACTACACCGGCATCCTGTCGTCCGGCGACTTCTGGCGGCAGCTCGGCAACAGCGTGATGATCGCCGTCGCCACCACGCTGCTCACGGTCGCGGCGGCGGCGCTCGCGGCCTTCGCGTTCGCCCGCTACGCCTTCCGGGGCCGCGAGTTCTTCTTCACGCTGTTCGCGGCCGGCCTGATGTTCCCGCCGGCGGTGGCGGTGCTGCCGCTGTTCGTCCTGCTGCGCTCGTTCGGGCTGCTGGACAACCCGCTCGGCGTCATCCTGCCGCAGGCCGCGTTCGCGCTGCCCATCACGATCATCATCCTGCGCTCGTTCTTCCGGACGATCCCGGCGGAGCTGGAGGAGGCGGCGATCATGGACGGCTGCACCCGGTTCGGGTTCTTCTGGCGCATCCTGCTGCCGATGGCGAGGCCCGCCCTCGGCACCGTGTCGGTCCTGGCCATCGTGACGAGCTGGAACAACTTCTTCCTCCCGCTGCTGGTGCTGGCCGATCCGAAATGGCAGACGATCCCCGTGGGCATCCAGCAGTTCCAGGGGCAGTACTCGACGAACTACGCGCTCGTCATCGCCTACATCGTGCTGGCGATGGCGCCCGCCATCGCCTTCTACGCGGTGGCCGAGCGCCAGCTGATCGGAGGGCTCACCGCGGGCGCGACGAAGGGCTGAGCCCCGCCTCCGCGCCCGCGCCCCCGGCGGCCGATGAAAGCCTGAAAGGCCCGTTCACGAGCCCTGCGAGGCGGAGTTAGCGTCCGCTGGACAGCACTCTCTGGCCCGGTGACGGGAGGAACATGGGCAAGCGAAGACGAAGGGCACTGGCCGCGGGGGCGGTGCTCGGCCCCGCGATGATCGCCGGCGCGCTGCTGACGGCCGCGCCGGCGTCCGCGCACGGCGCGATGATGGTGCCCGGCAGCCGCACCTACCTGTGCTGGAAGGACGGCCTGAGCCCGACCGGGCAGATCGTCCCGCACAACCCGGCCTGCGCGGCGGCGGTCGCGCAGAGCGGCCCCAACTCGCTCTACAACTGGTTCGCCGTCCTGCGCTCGGACGGGGCGGGCCGCACCCGCGGCTTCATCCCCGACGGGAAGCTGTGCAGCGGGGGCGCGGTCGTCTACGACTTCGGCGGCTACGACCTCGCCCGCGACGACTGGCCGGTCACGCACCTGACCTCCGGCGCCGACATCGAGTTCCGGTACAACAAGTGGGCGGCCCATCCCGGAACGTTCCGCACCTACGTCACGAAGGACAGCTGGAGCCCGACCAGGCCCCTCAGCTGGGACGACCTGGAGGACCAGCCGTTCTACAGCGTCACCGACCCGCCGAGCGTCGGCTCGCCCGGCAGCGAGGACGCCTACTACCACTGGAACGCGAGGCTGCCGTCCGGCAAGAGCGGCCGCCACCTCCTGTACACCGTGTGGCAGCGCTCGGACAGCAACGAGACGTTCTACGGCTGCTCCGACGTGGTCTTCGACGGAGGCAACGGCGAGGTGACGGGCGTCGGCGAGGACGGCGGCGGCCCGACCGACCCGCCGACCGACCCGCCCGGCGACCCGGGCAAGGTCTGCAAGGCCGGGTACCGCTCCGTCGGCAGCTGGAACGGCGGCTACCAGGGCGAGATCACCGTCACCAACACCGGCACGCTCCCGCTGGGCGGCTGGATGGCCCACTTCACCTTCGCCAACGGCGAGACCGTCGACAGCCTCTGGAACGGCGGCTTCACGCAGTCCGGTCCAGACGTCATGGTCAAGAACGCGAACTACAACGGCGCTCTCGCCGTGGGGGCGTCGACCACGTTCGGGTTCACGGTGAAGGCGCCGGGCTCACCGACCGCGCTCGAACCGCACTGCATGACTTCCTGAGGCCCGGGCAGAACGCGGCCCGCGGCGTCCGACAGGGGACGCCGCGGGCCGTTCCCTTTCGGGGCCCGCCTCCAGGACGGAAGAGGCCCCGTGACCGGAGCGGGTCACGGGGCCGTTTCCGTGGTGGCCGGTTACCGGACGGGCGGGTTGGCGTTCTTGAGCAGCTCCTGGAACTGGGCGGAGAACCAGTGCCCGGAGAGCGGGGCGTCCGCCAGCGCGCCGCTCATGTTGTTGTTGTTGCGCGGGTTGCCGGTGTACGTGGGGTCGCACATCCGGTCGAAGCCCTTGCCCTCGTCGTTCGGGATCTCCTTGCTGGCGCCGTCCGACTCACCCGGGGGCTTCATCCACACGTAGGCGTCGATGCCCGCGGCGGGGGCCGCCTTGGGCCGCTCGCCGAGGCCCGCGCCCGCCTGGTTGCACCAGTTGCCGAGGTGGATGCGCCGGTCGGTCCGGCTGCCGTCCACGTAGGCGTCCACGCTGGTCTTCGGGCCGGGACCGGTCGGGCGGTTCGCGCCGCCCCAGCCGTTGCGGCTCGTGTCGATGAGCATGCCGATGCCCGAGTCGAACCCGTCCTTGACGAGTTCCTGCCGGAACGCCTGCGCGTAGGAGAGCTCGTCGACGTACCGGTTCCAGTCGACCCACTTGGACTGCCGGACGGACGTGCCGTTCACGGTGTCGTTGATGGTGAAGTAGGGCTCCTGCAGGGCCCCGTAGTTGGCGGTGTTGGTGATGAACCCGGCGACGTTGTTCTTGGAGCCGGACGCCTGCGCGACGGTCGCGAGCAGCTGCGCGGTCGGGCCGAAGTTGTCGTCCCAGCCGATCCAGCCGTGGTGGCCCACGTCGAGGTAGTTGTAGACGTTGGAGATGGCGCCGAGCTTCTGCAGCGCGTAGGCGATGCCCTTCTCGTAGTTGCCGTTGGCCTTCATCGTGTCGCAGGCGGGGGTGGCCGTCGGCCGGCCACCGGCGTTGGTGATGAGGTTCGGCAGCGAGTCGATCTCCACGACCGTGACGATCCGCAGGCCCGCGTACTTCGCGTCGCCGAGGATCTGCGCGATCGGGTCGATGAACTGCGTCTTGTACTTGTCGAGGTCGTTCGGCCCGAGTTCGCCGTTGGAGGCCAGCGCGGAGCAGTCACGCCCGGGCAGGTCGTAGACGACGAGCTGGACCACACCGGCGCCCTGGTCGAGGGCCTTGTCGAGGTGGGCGCGCAGGCCCATGGAGCCGTTCGCCCCCTGGATCGCGGCGATCCTGTCCAGCCACACGCCGGTCGGCTGGCCGGAGACCGCGCTGCCGCCCGGCTCGGCCGCGGCCTTGGCCGACCACTCGGGGTTCACGTACGCCTTCACCCCGGCGTAGGGGTTGTCGACGCGGTTGCCCGGAGGCGGATCGGTGGGCGGGTCCGTGGGCGGGTCGGTCGGTCCCGCCGACCCGGTGCAGACGGTCCCGTTCAGCTTGAACTGGGCGGGCGCCTGGTTGGCGCCGGAGTAGGTGCCCTGGAAGCCGGGGTTGGCCGTCGCGTTGGTCGCCAGCGTCTGGGCCCAGCTCGGGCTCTTCACGGTGACGTGCTTGCCGGACTGGGCGAACGTCCCGTTCCAGCCCGAGGTCACCTGCTGGTTGCCGGCGAAGTCCCACTCCAGCGTCCAGCCGCCGCTGATCGGGTCGCCGAGGTTGGTGACCGTCACGGAGGCGGTGAAGCCCGTGCCCCAGTCGTTCGTCGTGTAGTCGACCTTGCAGCCGGCGGCCGCGCTGGCCTGGGCCTGGGCCAGCGCGACCGTGCCTGAGGCGAGCAGCAGGGCCGCCGAGGCGGCCGCCGTGCCGCGGCGCAGGGCGCCGCGGCCGCCGCGCGCGGAGGGGTGTTTCATCCGGATTCCTCCATCTGGTTGGGGTGGGCTCTCTTGCAGTGGGTCAGGGGGCGGAGCGCAGGCGGTCGCGCAGTCCGGCGCCGTACGCGGTCGGGGTGCCGTCGTAGGAGCTGATCAGCGACGGGCCGCCGGAGCAGTCCCAGGTGTTCCACGTCCAGCCGAGGTAGGACGCTCCGCGCGCGTCCAGCCAGGACATGAGCGCGTCGACGTAGGAGTGGCCGCAGGTGTTCTCGCCGATCTCGCCGGCGACGAGCGGGACCTGCGCGGCGACGGGCGCGATCTGCTGGTCCCAGCAGGACGCGTCCTTGCAGTAGTTGAAGTTGTAGGAGTGCCACGCGGCCGCCAGGTTCCCGGTGGGGTCGGACGGCTTCTGCGCGAGCCACTGGCCGAGGTCGTTGGAGTAGCTGCTGCCCGCGACCATGACGACGTTCTGCGCGCCGGTGGAGCGGACGGCGTCGAGGAGGTCCTGCATCCCGGCCGCCTCGTAGGTCAGGCCCGTGCAGGCCGAGCCGCCGTCGCGCCAGCACCTCCATGACTGGGCGTAGTCCATGACCTGGAGGTTGTTCGGGTACGGCTCGTTGAACAGGTCGAACACGACCGCCGTGTCGCCCTTGTAGGCGGTGGCGAGTTGCTTCCAGAATTCCGGTGCGTACTGGGCGTCCGGCATCGGTTTCTGGCATTCCGCGGCTGCGGTCTGGCAATGGCTGTCATAGCCCGTCCACAATCCGCGGCTCCAGTGCAGTTCCAGGATGGGCGTGATGCCGTTCTCTTCGAGCAGCCCCACGTAATTCCTGACGGCGTTCTGGTAGGCGGTTCCGCGGTAGGCGGGCTCGACGTTGTCCAAGCCCAGCCAGCAGTCGGAGTTGAGCGGCACCCGGACCGCGTTGACATTCCACTTCCTGATCGCGGCGACGGAGGCCGCGTCCATCGGGCCGTCCCATATCCCGTTGCCCTGGACGCAGGCGAACTCGCCGCCGGACCGGTTCACCCCGCGGAGGCGAACCGCGGCGCCGGCGGCGTTCACGAACGTGTTGCCGGAGACCTTCAGCTTGGGCGCGGGACCGCCGGGCGGGGGAGTCGTCGGGGGTTCGGTGGTGGGCTCGCCGTCGCCGTTGCAGGCCGTCCCGTTGAGCGCGAAGGCGGTCGGCGCGGCGTTCGCGCCGCTGTAGGAGAACTGCGCCCCGGCCTGCACGGTCGCGCCCGTGGCGAGGGCCGCGTTCCAGCTCTCGTTGGCGACGGTGACGGTCGTGCCCGACTGCGTCCACCGGCCGTTCCAGCCGCCGGTGAGGCGCTGGTTCCCGGTGTAGGAGTAGGTCAGCGTCCAGCCGGTCACGGCCGGGCCCCGGTTGGTGATCGTGACGGCGGCGGTGAATCCGGTGCCCCAGTCGTTGGTGGTGTAGCCGACCTCGCAGGCGACCGCGGCGCGGGCCGGCCGCGCGCCGAGCACGGTCCCGGTTCCCGCGACGAGCGAGCCCGCCGCGCAGATCGCGCCGGTCAGCGCGGCCACCGCCGCGGTGCGCGGGGAAAGCGATCTCATGGATCTCCGCCTTCACGTCGGACGATTGAGCTTGGGAGCGCTCCCACTCCTGGACTGCGGTGAACGTAGAACGCCCCGGACGCGGGAGGGAAGCCTTGTTCCATTCCTTTCACGAACTTTCACGGCGCCTTGCGCGCGCGGTGAGCGGCGGGTGCGGGCGGCCCCGAATTCGGTTTCCTCGCGACCCTTGACACGATGCGCGTCCGATCAGATTCTTGGGAGCGCTCCCACTACTCCCGACCCGGTCCACCCCCTCGAAAGGCCGGGAACCCCCGAAGGGAGTGCCGAAAGCGTGACCGTCACCCACCCCCCGCACGATCCCGCCCTCCCCGACCGACCGCCCACCCTCGCCCACGTCGCGCAGCTCGCCGGCGTGTCGCCGGCCACCGCGTCCCGCGTGCTGAACGGGTCCGCGCGCGTCAGCAGGGCGGCCCGCCTCCAGGTCGAGGCGGCGGTCGAGCGGCTCGGCTACGTCCGGCGCCGCAGCGGCCCTCCCGACCGGGAGTCCTCCGGCACCGTCGCCGCCGTCGTCTGCGAGGACGGCTGCCGCGTCCTCGGCGACCCGTTCTTCGCGCGCCTGCTGTGGGGCGTGCGCCGCGAGCTCGGCGGCCGCGCGCCGCTCGT
The DNA here is from genome assembly GCF_040653135.1 of Actinomadura sp. NPDC048021. NCBI lineage: Bacteria > Bacillati > Actinomycetota > Actinomycetes > Streptosporangiales > Thermomonosporaceae > Actinomadura > Actinomadura sp. NPDC048021. The sequence continues at coordinate 157,753 of NZ_JBEZJQ010000014.1, read as the reverse complement.
CGTCCTCATGGCCGGCCGGGCCGACGAGTGGCGGGCGACCACCGGCTACCTGCGCGGCGGCCGGGCCGAGGGCGTGCTGCTCGTCGGCGCCCGCCGCGACCAGGTCGCCCCCCTCGTGCAGGCCGCCGCCGGCGCTCCCGTGGTGCTCGCCGGGCGCCCGCTCGACGAGGTGGCGCTGCCGTACGTCGACGTCGACAACCAGGGCGGCGCGCACGCCGCCGTCCGGCACCTCCTCGCCTCGGGCCGCCGCCGGATCGGCACCATCGCCGGGCCGGCCGACATGGGCGCCGCCGTGGACCGCCTGGCCGGCTACCGGCTCGCGGCGCGCGAGGCCGGGATCGGCGTCAACGGGCTGGTCTGCCAGGGCGACTTCGGCCGGCTGTCCGGCGAGCGGGCGATGCGCCGCCTGCTGGAGCGCCGGCCGGACGTCGACGCCGTGCTCGCCGCGTCCGACCAGATGGCGGTCGGCGCGCTGAGCGCGCTGCGCCGGGCGGGCCGCCGCGTCCCCGACGACGTCGCGGTCGTCGGGTTCGACGACGCTCCGGTGGCCCAGCAGGTCCGCCCCCGGCTGACGACCGTCCGGCAGCCGGCCGAGGACCTCGGCGCCCGCCTGGCGCGCGAACTGCGCGCCTGCACCGGAGGCCGGCCGAACACCGAGCGCGGCGTCGTGCTGCGCACCAAGTTGATCATCCGGGAGTCCGGCTGACGGACCGGGGCCGGCGCGGCCCCCGCCCTCCCCGGCACCACCACCGCCGTGCTCCGCCGGCGGTGGAGACCGCCATGCCCGGACACCGGGCGCGACAGGAAGGAACACAGGTGAGAAGACAGCAAAGATGGCGCGGGTTAACGGCCGTGGGCGCGGTGCTTGCCCTGCTCTGCGGCGGACTGGGCGTGATGGCCCCGGCCCACGCCGCCGCGGTCGCGTGCAAGGTCGTCTACAAGAAGAACGACTGGGGGAGCGGCTTCACCGCGAGCATCGACATCACCAACCAGGGTGACGCGCTGGACGGTTGGAAGCTGACCTACTCCTACTCGGGGAACCAGAAGCTGGCGAGCGGCTGGTCGGCGAAGTGGTCGCAGTCGGGCCAGCAGGTCACCGCCGAGAACGAGAGCTGGAACAGGGCGCTCGCCTCCGGCGCCTCGGTGAACGTCGGCGCGCAGTTCACCTACAGCGGGACGAACACCGACCCCACCGCGTTCAGCCTCAACGGCACGCCGTGCAACCAGAGCTCGTCCGCCCCGACGGTGGCGCTGACGAGCCCGTCCGCCGGCGCGACGTACTCGGTGGGCGCCTCGGTGCCGATCGCCGCCACCGCGGCGGCCGGCTCCGGCGCGACCGTCTCCAAGGTCGAGTTCTTCGACCAGGACGGGTCCCTCGGCGCGGCCGACACCACGGCCCCGTACGGGCTGAACTGGACGCCCGCGGCGGCCGGCTCGTACTCGCTCTACGCCAGGGTCACCGACAGCACCGGCGCGACGGCCGAGTCCGCGCCGGTGGGCGTCACGGTGACGGCGGCGGCGAGCGTCGTGGCGAGCCCCACCGCGCTGACCGTCGCGCAGGGCGCGAAGGCCGCCTACGCGGTGAAGCTGTCGGAGGCCCCCTCCGGCTCGGTCACCGTGACGACGACCCGGACGGCGGGCAACTCCGGCCTGTCGGTGACCGGCGGCGGGACGCTGACCTTCACGCCGCAGAACTGGTCCACCGCCCAGAACGTGACGATCACCGCGGACGCCTCCGGGACGGGCCAGGCGACGTTCACCTCCGCCGCGTCCGGCTACACGGCCGCCAAGGTCACCGCCACCGAGGTGTCGACCTCCGGCGACGCCTACACCCAGCGGTTCCTCGACCAGTACAACAAGATCAAGGACCCGGCGAACGGCTACTTCAGCCCCGAGGGCATCCCGTACCACTCGGTGGAGACGTTCATGGTCGAGGCCCCCGACCACGGTCACGAGACGACGTCGGAGGCCTACAGCTACCTCATCTGGCTGGAGGCCATGTACGGCAAGGTCACGCAGAACTGGGCCCCCTTCAACGCCTCCTGGGCGCTGATGGAGAAGTACATGATCCCGACGCACGCGGACCAGCCGACGAACTCCTTCTACAACGCCTCCAAGCCCGCCACCTACGCCGCCGAGCATCCCGCGGTGAGCGACTACCCGTCGCTGATCGACGGCAACGTCCCGGTCGGCCAGGACCCGATCGCGAGCGAGCTGAAGTCCGCCTACGGCACCGACGACATCTACGGCATGCACTGGCTGCAGGACGTGGACAACGTCTACGGGTACGGCAACACCCCCGGCGGCGGCTGCGAGCAGGGCCCGAGCGCGGACGGCCCCTCCTACATCAACACCTACCAGCGCGGTTCGCAGGAGTCGGTGTTCGAGACCGTTCCGCAGCCGACGTGCGACAAGTTCGCCTTCGGCGGCCCCAACGGGTACCTCGACCTGTTCATCAAGGACTCCTCCTACGCCAAGCAGTGGAAGTTCACCGACGCGCCGGACGCCGACGCGCGCGCCATTCAGGCCGCGTACTGGGCGAACGCCTGGGCCAAGGACCAGGGCAAGTCGGGCGACGTCTCGGCCACCGTGGCCAAGGCGGGCAAGATGGGCGACTACCTGCGCTACTCGTTCTTCGACAAGTACTTCAAGAAGATCGGCGACTGCCACTCGCCCTCGTCCTGCCCGGCCGGGTCGGGCAAGGACAGCGAGCACTACCTGCTGTCCTGGTACTACGCGTGGGGCGGCGCGAACGACACGAACGCCGGCTGGGCCTGGCGCATCGGCGACGGCGCCTCGCACTTCGGCTACCAGAACCCCCTGGCCGCCTACGCGCTGGTGAACGACGCCGCGCTCGCGCCCAAGGGCGCGACGGCCAAGGCCGACTGGAGCAAGAGCCTCACCCGGCAGCTCCAGCTCTACAAGTGGCTCCAGTCCGCCGAGGGCGCGATCGCCGGAGGCGTCACCAACAGCTGGGAGGGCAGCTACAGCACGCCGCCGACCGGACTGACCGAGTTCTTCGGCATGGCCTACGACTGGCAGCCCGTCTACCACGACCCGCCGAGCAACCAGTGGTTCGGCTTCCAGGCGTGGTCGATGGAGCGCGTGGCCGAGTACTACCAGGTCTCCGGCGACGCGTCCGCCAAGGCGGTTCTCGACAAGTGGGTCGCCTGGGCGCTGTCGCAGACGACGGTCGACCCGTCCACGGGCGGGATCAAGATCCCTTCCACCCTCAAGTGGACGGGGCAGCCGGACGCGAACTGGTCGACCGCCACCGGGATGCCGCCCGCCAACACCGGGCTGCACGTCTCGGTGCAGGACTACACCGACGACGTCGGCGTGGCCGCCGCGTACGCCAAGACGCTGACGTACTACGCCGCCAAGTCCGGTGACGCCGCCGCCAAGCAGGCCGCCAAGGACCTGCTCGACGCCATCTGGAAGCACACCGACGCCAAGGGCGTCTCCGTCCAGGAGACCAGGTCCGACTACAAGCGCCTCGCCGACCCGGTCTACGTCCCCTCCGGCTGGAGCGGCAAGATGCCGAACGGCGACCCGATCAACTCCAGCTCGACCTTCATGTCCATCCGTTCCTTCTACAAGAGCGACCCCGACTACGCGCGCGCGTGGGCGTACGCCAGCGGCCAGAGTTCGACGGCGCCGGTGTTCACCTACCACCGCTTCTGGGCCCAGGCGGACATAGCCCTGGCCATGGCCGACTACGGCCGCCTCCTCGGGTGACCAACGCGCGAGGGCCCGTCGCGACGCCTGTCGCGACGGGCTCTCCGCTCGTCCAAGGGGCCCGCCACCAGGCGCGACGCCCGTGTATGCGAACATATGTTCGTGTCCGCCGGTGCGACGATCCTGCATGCCGACCTGGACGCGTTCTACGCGTCGGTCGAGCAGCGGGACGATCCCGCCCTGCGGGGGCGGCCGGTGATCGTCGGGACGGGCGTGGTCCTGGCGGCGAGCTACGAGGCCAGGGCGTGCGGCGTGCGGACGGCGATGAGCGGCGGGCAGGCCCGCCGGCTGTGCCCGCGGGCGGTCGTCGTCCGGCCGCGCATGAGCGCCTACAGCGCGGCGAGCAAGGCGGTCTTCGCGGTGTTCCGGGCCACGACGCCGCTGGTGGAGGGCCTGTCGATCGACGAGGCGTTCCTCGACGCCGACGGGCTGCGCCGCCCCCCGCCGGAGGTGGCCGTCCGGCTGCGGCGCGAGATCGCCGAGGAGGTCGGGCTGCCGATCACGGTCGGGGTCGCGCGCACCAAGTTCCTCGCCAAGGTCGCCAGCGGCGTCGCCAAGCCCGACGGGCTGCTGGTGGTGCCGCCGGACGGCGAACTGGAGTTCCTGCGCCCGCTGCCGGTGCGGCGGCTGTGGGGCGTGGGGCCCGCGACGGCGGCCAAGCTCGCCGGGTTCGGCGTGACGACGGTCGGGGACGTGGCCGCGATGCCGGAGTCCACGCTGGTGTCGATGCTCGGCCCGGGGGCGGGCCGCCACCTGTACGCGCTGGCGCACAACCGCGACCCGCGCCCCGTGCGGACGGGCGTGCGGCGGCGGTCGATGGGGGCGCAGCGGGCGCTCGGCCGCCGTGCCCGGTCGGCGGCGGAGCTGGACGCGATGCTCGTCGGGCTGGCCGACCGGCTCGGCGGGCGGCTGCGCAAGGCCCGCCGCGTCTGCCGGACGGTCACCCTCCGGCTGCGGTTCGGCGACTACGCCCGGGCCACGCGCTCGCACACGCTGGCCCAGGCCACCGCCGAGACCCCCGTGCTCCTGGCGGCGGCGCGGGGCCTGCTCGCCGCCGCCCGCCCGATGATCGACGAGCGCGGCCTGACGCTGATCGGCCTCTCGCTGGGCAACCTGCACGACGACGGCGCCGTCCAGCTCACCCTGCCGTTCGACCAGGCGATGGCGGTGGACGGCGCGGTCGACGGCGTCCGCGACCGGTTCGGCCAGTCCGCCATCACCCGCGCCGTGCTCCTCGGCCGGGACCAGGGCGACCCGGTGCCGCTGCTTCCCGACTGAGACGGCGCGCCCCCGCGGTCAGGACGGCTCGACGATCCCGAGGCCGTCCGCGCCGACCTGGACGGCGGACTCGTCCAGCGCCGACTCCGCGATCGGCTGGAGGCGGCCGTCCAGGTCGAGGACGGGGCTGGCCTCCTTGTACCAGGACTCGATCACCGCGTTGCCCCAGAAGTCGCGGCGGCGGTCGTCGTGCACGTTCCACCGGAACGTCTCGTGGTCCGGGTCGCCCGTGTAGTAGTCCGAGGTGTAGATCTCGACCCGGTGCCCGTCGGGGTCGCGGAGGTACACGTAGAAGGCGTTGGACACGCCGTGCCGCCCGGGGCCGCGCTCGATGTGGTGCTCCTTGCGCAGCGAGCCGAACACGTCGGCGGTGCGCAGCACCTGGTGGGACTCGTGCGTCGCCATCCCGACGTGGTGCAGCCGGGGGCCGGCGCCGCCGGTGAACGCGACGTCGTGCACGGTCTGCTTGCGGTACATCCACGCCGCGTAGAGCTCGTGCTCGTCGCCCTCGATCGTCTCCGAGCAGCCGAAGCCGAGGGACTTGTAGTGCTCGTAGGCGGCGGGGATGTCGGGCGTGCAGATGTTGAAGTGGTCCAGGCGCGCGATCTGCGCGCCGCGGTGCAGGTCGTAGCGCTGGATGAGGCGCTCCCCGCGCGCGATGTCGTGGAAGAACTCCACGGTGAAGCCGAGCGGGTCGACGACGCGGACGGCGTCCCCGACCCCGTGGGTCCCGGCCCCGGCGGGGACCCGCCGGACGGGCCGGCCGAGGGAGGCGAAGAACCGCTCGGCCCGGTCGACGTCCTCGGGCGTCCGGACCCGGTAGGCGATGTGGTCCAGGGCGGCGACGGGCCCGGAACGCAGGACGAGGGAGTGGTGGGTCAGCTCGTCGGTGCCGCGCAGGTACAGCGCGCCGGCGTCCTCGTGCTGGACGTGCAGGCCCAGCATGTCGACCCAGAACCAGCGGGCGGCGGCCAGGTCCGTGACGGCCAGTTGCGCGTACGCGGAGCGGATCACGTCGGGGGGTGTGGTCATCGTGGCTCCTGGGCGCCGAAGCGGGGCGTGTGCACCTCGCCGAGCATGACGTGCACGATCTTGGATTCGGAGAAGAAGTCGATGCTGTGCGCGCCGCCCTCACGGCCGAGCCCGGAGTCCTTCACCCCTCCGAAGGGAGTGCGCAGGTCACGGACGTTGTGCGAGTTGATCCAGACCATACCCGAGGCGACCCCGTGGGCGATGCGGTGGCCGCGGCGCAGGTCGTCGGTCCACACGTAGGCGGCGAGCCCGTAGCGGGTGGCGTTGGCCAGCTCCACCGCCTCGGCCTCGTCGTCGAAGGGCGCGACGGCCACGACCGGGCCGAAGATCTCCTCCTGGAAGATCCGGGCGTCCCGCGGGACGTCGGCGAACACGGCGGGCTGCAGGTAGTTGCCCTCCGGCAGGTGCCCCGGGCGGCCGCCGCCCGCGATCAGCCGGCCCTCCCGCCGGCCGACCTCGACGTACTCCAGCACCCGCGCGTAGTGCTCGGGGTGGACGAGGGCGCCGACCTCGGTGGCGGGGTCGGACGGCGGCCCGACCCGCACCTTCTCGGCGCGCTCGGCGAGCCGCCGGGTGAACTCCTCGTAGACGGGGCGTTCCACGAGCACGCGGGACCCGGCCGTGCAGCGCTCCCCGTTGAGCGAGAAGACGCCGAACACGACCGAGTCGAGCGCGGCGTCCAGGTCGGCGTCGGCGAACACGACGACGGGGGACTTGCCGCCGAGCTCCATGGACAGCGCTTTCAGGCCGTCGGCGGAGCACCGCATGATGTGCCGTCCGGTCTCGGTGGAGCCGGTGAACGACAGCAGCGGCACGTCCGGGTGGTCGACGAGCGCCTGCCCGGCGGCCTCGCCGACGCCGTGCACGATGTTGACCACCCCGGCGGGCACGCCCGCCTCGGTGAGGATCTCCGGCCACAGGCCCGCCGACAGCGGCGTCCACTCGGCGGGCTTCAGCACGAGCGTGCAGCCGGACGCCAGCGCCGGGGCGAGTTTCCAGCTCTCCAGCATGAACGGGGTGTTCCACGGGGTGATCAGCCCGGCGACGCCCGCGGGCGTCCGGACGACGTAGTTGAGCTGGGTGTCGCCGACCCGGTAGGCCTCCTCGCCGAGCGCGACGATCACGTCGGCGAAGTAGCGGAAGTTCTCGGCGGCGCGCCGGGCCTGGCCGCGGGCCTGGGTGATCGGCAGTCCGGAGTCGAAGGACTCCAGCTCGGCGAGCCGGTCCTCGCGCGCCTCGACGGCGTCGGCGACGCGGACGAGGATCGAGGCGCGCTCGCGGTTGCCGAGCGCGGCCCAGCCGGGGAACGCCGCGCGGGCCGCGGCCACGGCCCGGTCGACGTCGGCGGCCCCGCCCGCCGCGGCGGTGGCGTAGGGGGTGTTGGTCACGGGGTCGGCGACGTCGAAGACCGCGCCGTCGGCGCTGTCGGCGAAGGCGCCGCCGATCCAGTGCCGGATGCGGTCCGGCAGCCCGGCCGGGCGGGCGGGGGAGGAGGGGAGGGGCATCGTGCTCTCTTCCGGTTCGGTGCGGGAGGCTGGGCGGCGGGGTCAGATCCCCGCGGTGAGGTCGCCGCCCTGGTCGAGCAGCGCGCGGATGCGCGCCTGCGCCTCGGCGGAGGGCGGGGCGAGCGGCGGCCGGACGTGCCCGGAGGGGAGGCGGCCCCGCCGCTCCAGCACCCACTTGGCGGGGGCCGGGTTCGTCTCGACGAACAGCAGGTCCACGAGGGGGTGCAGCCGGTAGTGCAGGTCGCGGGCGGCGGCGTGGTCGCCGGCCGTCCACAGCTCGTACATGCGGGCGACCGCGGCGGGCGCGAGGTTGGCGACGGCGCTGACGAACCCGGCGCCGCCGAGGGCGAGCAGCGGCAGGCACAGCAGCTCGATGCCGGACCAGACGAGCAGCTCGGGCCCGCAGGCGTGCAGGACGCGGGAGAAGTGCTCGAAGTCCTTGGTCGTCTCCTTGATCCCGACGACGTTGTCGAAGTCGGCGAACAGCCGGCGGACGGTCTCGGGCGCGATGTCCACGGCCGTCCGGGACGGCACGTTGTAGATCACCAGTGGCAGGTCGGGGAACTCCCGCGCCACGGCCGCGTACCAGTCGTACAGGGCCTGCTGGGTGGGCCGCGCGTAGTACGGGGTGATCACCAGGGCGGCGTCGGCGCCGGCGTCGCGGGCCGCGGCGGTGATCTCCAGCGTCTCCTCCAGCCTGGCCGAGCCGGTGCCGGGCAGGAACGGGACGCGGTCCGCGACCTCGCCGGCGGCGGTGCGGATCGCCGCGATCCGCTCGGCGGCGGTCTGGCTGCTCGGCTCCCCGGTGGAGCCGCCCAGCGAGATCCCGTGCGAGCCGGACTCCAGCTGCCAGCGGATCAGCCCGCGCAGCGCGTCGTGGTCGACGCCGCCCTCCGCGGTGAACGGTGTGACGACGGGCGCGATCGACCCGCGGATCGCGGCCGGATCGGTGCGGAACTTCAACTCATCGCTCCTCGGTTGGCGGGCGGTTCGGCTGTGAGTCGGGTACTGCTGTGAGGCGGGTACTGCTGTGGGGGCGGGTCAGCGCCCGTCGCGGCGCCAGGCCAGGTAGGCCTCCCGCCAGCGCGGACCGAGCGGGTACAGGCCCTCGACGGGCTCGCCGGCGGCGACGCGCTCGGCGATGAAGCGCTCCTGCGCCTCCTGCTCGGCGGCGTCCTCGGCGAGCCCGCGCACGAGGTCCGGCGGGATGACGACGACGCCGTCGGCGTCGCCGACCAGGACGTCGCCCGGCTGGACGAGCGCGCCGCCGCAGGCGATCGGCAGCCCGGTGTCCCAGGGGACGTGGCGCCGCCCGAGCACGGCCGGGTGCGCGCCCGCGTGGAAGACCGGCAGGTCCAGTCCGGCCACGGCGGCGCTGTCGCGGAGCCCGCCGTCGGTGACGACCCCGGCCGCGCCGCGCCGCAGGGCCCGCAGCGCGAGGATGTCGCCGATCGTCCCGGAGGAGGCGTCGCGGCGCGCGTCCATGACCAGCACCTGGCCCGGACGCAGTTCCTCCACGGCCCGCTTCTGGGCGTTCATGCCGCCGCCGTACCGCTCGAACAGGTCCTCGCGGAGCGGCAGGTAGCGCAGTGTGTGCGCGATCCCGACCATCTTCACCGCGTCCCCGCCGGCCGGGTGGACGCCGTCGACGGACATGTGCTGCAGGCCGCGCTTGCGCATCTGGGCACTGAGCGTGGCGGTCGACAGGCTCCGCAGCGCGGTCGCGGTCGCCTTGTCCAGGACGGGCTCGCGCACGTAGGCCGGGCCCCAGGCGTCGGCCCGGACGGCGTCGTCCACCTTCGGCATGGCGCCCCACTGGGGGAGCGGATCCGCGTCCACGACCGGGTTGGACAGGCGTCCGGTGGTGGCGGATCCTGCGGTCACCTCGACCTCGACGACGTCGCCGGGGGAGGCGACCGAGGCGCCGGCGGGCGTGCCGGTGAGGATGACGTCCCCGGCTTCGAGGGTGACGAGCCGGGAGAGGTCGGCGACCAGGTCGGCGAAGGGGAACAGAAGGGTGTCGCTGGTGTCGTCCTGGACGACCTCTCCGTTCACCCAGGTGCGGACGCGCAGCGCGCGCGGGTCCAGGTCCCGCGCGTCGAGGAGCCGCGGGCCGATGGGGGTGAAGCCGTCCGAGCCCTTGGAGCGCAGGTTGGAGCCCCGGTCGGCGTAGCGCAGGTCGTGGACGCCGGCGTCGTTGGCGGCCGTCACCCAGCCGACGTGCTCCCAGGCGTCCGCCGGCGCCACGCGGTGCGCGCGCCGCCCGACGACCAGGGCGATCTCGCCCTCGAAGGTCATCAGCTCGCATCCCGCGGGGCGGTTCAGCGGGTCGCCCGTCCCGGCGAGCGAGGACGGCGGCTTGAGGAAGTAGGACGGCTCGGCGGGGATCCGGCCGCGCTCCCTCGCCCGGGAGGGGAAGTTGAGGTGCACGGCGATGATCTTCGAGGGCCGGTTGCCCAGGGGGTGCGGCACGGGGCTCTCTCCTGTGACGGGACGGGGCCGGACCCCGCGGACGAGGTCACAAGGAAATCGTATATGAAGTCATGCACGATGACGAGGGTAGGGCCGTCCTGACTTCGATCGTTCCAATCGAGGGCCGGACGCGACGGGAGACGAAGTCCCCGTGCAGTATGATCGAAAATCGTATGCGAAATCCTCTAGGAGGTGCTTGACGGATGCGCGACCTCGCCGTTCGCACGTTCACGCCGGACAGCCCGGCGGACGCCCCGCCCGTGCTGCTCGTCCACGGCTTCGGCTCCGACGGGCGGGCCGACTGGATCGAGACCGGGATGGTCGGCGCCCTGACCGCCGTCGGGCGGACCGTCCTCGTCCCGGACCTGCCCGGCCACGGCGAGAGCCCGGCGCCGGCCTCGCCGGACGCGGCCGCCGCGCCCGCGGTCGCCGCCGCCCTGGTGTCCGCCGTGGACCGGGCGGGGGCCGGGACGTTCGACGTGGTCGGCTACTCCCTGGGCGCCAGGATCGCGTGGGAGCTGCCGTCGGCCGCCCCGGGACGGGTGGAACGCTCTGTCCTCGGCGGGTTGAGCCCTGTCGAGCCCTTCAGCGCCGTCGACATCGACGCGTTCCGCCGCGCCGTCCGGGAGGGCGCGGAGTGCGACGACCCGTTCACCGGCGCCATCGCGGCCATGGTCAGGGCGCAGGGCGACCGCGCCGCCGGGCTCGCGCTCTGCGTCGAGGGCCTGCGCGCGACGCCGTTCGAGGGCGGTCCGTGGAACGCGAAGGTTCTTCCCGTCTTCGTCGTCGGAGAGAATGATGAGCTGACACGAGGAATCGGCCGGCTCGCCGAGGAGCTCGGCGAGGCGGAACTGGTCACCGTGCCCGGCGCCCACCACGAGGTGCTGGGCGGGCCGCACTGGCGTGTGGCCGTCCTGGACGCGCTGTCGCGGTGACCGGGCCGGCGAACACGTCCGGGGGGCGCGGGCCGAGGATGAGGAGAACCGGGTGAGTGCCGCGAAGAAGCAGGACCAGACCAAGGAGAGCAAGGCCGAGTTCTGCTACGAGCTGCTGCGGTCGCGCATCCTCGAAGGCACCTACGTGCCCGGATACCGGCTGGTGATCAACCAGCTCGCCCAGGAGACCGGGGTCAGCACGATCCCGCTGCGCGAGGCGCTGCGCCGGCTGCAGTCCGACGGGCTCGTGGAGGTGGTGCGCAACGTCGGCGCCCGCGTCGCGGTCTTCGACGCCGAGCAGGTCGAGCACACGCTGCAGATCCTCGCCCGGCTGGAGGGCTACGCCACCGCGATCTCCGCGCCGCTCATGACGGCCGCGCACATCGACGCCTCCCGCAAGATCAACGACCGGATGGTGGAGGCGCTGGAGGAGTTCGACCCGACCGCGTTCACCGCGCTCAACCGCGAGTTCCACTTCTCGATCTACGAGCACTGCCCGGACGCGCACCTGCGCTCCCTGCTCGAGGCCGAGTGGACGCGGCTGGACCACATGCGCCGCTCGACCTTCAGCTACGTCCCCGGCCGCGCCCGCCGCTCCGTGGTCGAGCACGGGCAGATCCTCGACCTCATCGCCGGCGGCGGCGACCCGGCCGAGATCGAGCGCATCGCCTGCGCGCACAAGAACGCCACCGCCGACGCCCTCCACAGCGCGCACCCCGTCCCGCACAAGTGACCTGAGAGCCGAACGCGCCGTTCCCACCGGGCGAGTGATGGGGAACGGCGCGTTCGGGTCCCGGACGCCGGTGCGGGCCGGCGTGCTTCCGCGCGGCTACACGAGCAACTGGCCGCCGTCCACCTGGATCACCGCGCCGGTGATGTGGTCGGCCTGGCCGGAGGCGAGGAACAGCACCAGCGGGGCGATGTCGCCGGTCGTGGCGATCCTGCCGAGCGGAATGCGGGACTCCCAGGCGGCGCGGGCCTGCGGGTCGTCCATCAGCCCGGCCGTCATCGGCGTGTGGACGGGCCCCGGCGCGACGCCGTTGACCCGGATGCCGTGGCCGGCGAGCTCCAGGGCGGCGGTGCGGGTGAGGGCGTCCACGGCCGCCTTGGTGGCCTCGTAGTGGCCGAGGCCCGCGGTGGGCTGGCGGGCGCCGATCGAGCTGATGTTGACGATGCGGCCGCGCGTGCCGTTCTGGATCATCTGGCCGGCGACCACCTGGGTGACGGTGAACGTGCCGCGCAGGTTGACCGCGACGACCGTGTCGAACACCTCCAGGGGCAGGGAGGTCAGCGGGCCGCCGCCCGCCACCACGCCGGCGTTGTTGACCAGCACCTCGATCGGGCCGAGCGCCCCGGTCGCCTCGGCGACCCCGGCGGAGACGGAGCCGGCGTCGGTGACGTCCATGGCGACGGCGCGGACGCCCAGTTCCCCGGCGGCGCGCGCGGCGGCTCCGGTGTCCCGGTCGGCGATCGCCACCCGGTCGCCGGCCGCGGCGAACGCGGCGGCGACGGCGCGGCCGATGCCGCTGGCGCCGCCGGTGACGAGGACGGCGCGCCCGGCGCTCACCGGGCCTCCGCGATGATGACCCGGGGGCTGGCGGGCAGGGCACGGGTCTCGACCGGCTCCCAGCCCGCGGCGGTCAGCCAGCCGCGCACCTCGGCCTCGGGATAGACGACGGTGCCGTCGATGACGAGGTACTCGCCCGCGTGCAGCGCGTCGATGACCCGCTGGTCGGGGTCGTCGTCCAGGAAGAAGTCGAGCAGGACGAGCATGCCGCCGGGGGCCGCGGCGCGCCGGGCCCGCCGGATCATCTCCTGGTTCCGCTCGGCGTCGAAGCGGTGGACGACGTGCTCCAGCAGGACGAGGTCGAACCCCTCGGGGACGTCGCCGGTGAGCGGGTCGGCTTCCACGACCTCGCTGCGCCCGCCGAGCCCGGCGTCGAGCAGGGCCTTGCGGGCGAACTCGGTGAACTGGCCGGGCGCGAGGAACGTCCCGTGCGCCTGCCGGGCCGAGCGGAGCGCCTCGACGAGGAACGCGGCGGACAGGCCGCCGTAGTCCAGGATCCGGGAGTACCGGGTGAAGTCGAAGTTCTCCGCGAGCATCCTGGCGTGCAGCGCGTTGTAGGTCATCACGCCGTTCATGAACGTCTGCATCCGGTCGCCGGCGAGGTCCAGGGGCCGCGGCTCGGCGCTGGCCGCGGTGGCGCCGAAGCCGAGCCAGTGCGGGTAGCTGATCGCGTCCAGGAAGGCCAGGAAGGGGCGCAGGTCGACGCCGTCGCCCTCGCCGGACAGGTAGGCCGCGGCGGCGGGGGAGTTGGCGTAGCGGCCGCTCTCCCGCGCCAGCAGTCCGAGGCCGGCGAGCGCGTCGCCGAGGATCCGGGCGGTGCGCTCCGGCATCCCCGCCCGGCCGGCCAGCTCGGCCGCGGTGGCCGGCCCGCCCGCGAGCGCGGCGAACACGCCCGCCTCGCTCGCCGCGAACAGCTGCTTGGCGGCCATGTAGCCGGTGGCGACGCCGAGGATGCCCGAGGGGTCCGGTGAGGAATGCGCCATGGAAGTGGTCTCCTTCGCGGTAAGAATATGCCAGATGCTATACGATCGTTGCATCAGCGGCCAGGGGACCCGGCCCACGGCCGATCTTCCTCATCGGAGGTCATGATGGAGTTCGCAGAACGGGCGCCGCGCAGGCGCCTCGGCGTGGGCGGACCGGAGGTCCCGCTCCTGGCGCTCGGCTCCTGGAACACCTGGGACCGCATGGACCGCGACGACGCGGCCGAGCTGCTGCGCCTCGCCGTCGACCGCGGCGTCGACCTGTTCGACGTCGCCCACTACGACTTCGGCCCGCACGCGGAGAACGCCCAGACGGACGTGCTGTTCGGGCAGGCCGTCCGCGACGCCGGGCTCGCGCGCGAGGACTATCTGCTGTGCGGCAAGCTCTGGCTCTGGGAGTACCCCGCGTCCTCGTTCGCCGAACAGATGGAGGTCTCCCTCGGCCGGATCGGCGTCGACCGCGCCGACATGGTCGTGGTCGGCGACTTCGCGGAGCGCCCCGACCTGCGCGCCGTGGTGACGGACGTGGCGGAGCAGGTCCGCGCGGGCAGGTTCGCGCACTGGGGCGTCAACAACTGGTCTGCCGGTGACGTGCTGTTCGCCTGCCGTTTCGCCGCCTCCGAGGGCCTCGTGCCGCCCTCGTTCGCCCAGCTGAAGTACAGCCTGGTCCGCCGCTCGGTGCCCGAGGGGGCGCCCTTCGGCGGGCTGTTCACCGGCGAGGGCCTCGCCCTGCAGGCGTCGGACGTCCTGGAGGGCGGCATCCTCGCCGGGAAGCCGCACCCCGAGCGCAAGATCGGCGCCGACCCGGGAGGGATCCGCGACCGGATCCGCGCCGTCGTGCCCGAGGTCCGGAGGATCGCCGACCGGTTCGGCGCCACGCCCGCGCAGCTCTCCATCGCCTACTGCCTGGCCAACCCCGCGGTGGCGAACGTCCTGGTCGGGGTCACGAGGGCGGCGCAGCTGGAGGACAACCTCGCCGCCCTGGCCCTGTGCGCCCGGCGCGGCGACGAGCTGCGCGCCGCCCTCGCCGGGCTGTGGCTGGACAAGGACGTGGTCGACCCGTCGGCGTCGTGGGGCGCCGACGCTCCCGTTCGCGCCTGACGCCGCGCGCCCTAGGCCTCGTAGACGACCTCGCCGTCGAGGACGGTCATCGTCACCGGCAGCGAGGGCAGGTCCCGGGGCTCCACGCCGAACAGGTCGCCGCCGAGCACGCACAGGTCGGCGGCCTTGCCCGGCTCGACGGAGCCCTTGACGTCCTCCTCCCCGTCCTGCCGGGCGGGCGCGGCGGTGTACGCCCGCAGCGCCTCGGCCACCGCGAGCCGCTGCGCCGCGCCCCGCACGGAGCCGTCGAGGCCGCGGCGGGTGACCGCCGCGGCCATCCCCGCGCGCCAGTCCGGGGTGAGGACGGGGGAGTCGGAGCTGAGGCACAGCGGGACGCCCGCGTCGAGCGCGTCCCGCAGCGGCCAGGCGTCCCGCAGGGCGTCCTGCCCGAGCGCCGCCGCGAGCATCGGCTCGGTGGCCACCGGGATGCCCGCCTGGGTGTTCAGCCCGATCCGGTTCGAGGCGAGGACGGTCAGCGTCGCGGGGGAGAGCAGGTCGCCGTGGATGACGTAGTGCCGGGCGTCCCGGCCGTCCCGGGCCAGGGCCGCCGCGAGCGCGTCCGCCACGACGCGCGTCGCGCGGTCGCCCGTGGCGTGCACGCCGATCTGGTGCCCGGCGTCGTGCGCCGCGTCGATCATCGTCCGCAGGGCCGCCTCCCGCTCGGCGTCGGAGCCGCCGTCGACCAGCAGGGCGCCGTGCGAGCCGTCGGTGTAGGGGCGGTCGGTCCAGGCGCTGCGCATCGGGGGGATGCCGTCGGCGAAGATCTTCACGCCCGCGACCCGGAACCGGCCCGGGACGCCGGCGGGCGGCCTGAAGTCGCGCAGGCCCCCCAGCAGATCCTCCGTTGTGCTGCGGCCGTCCAGCTCCCCGAACAGCATCAGCGCGGTGACGCGGGCCTTCAGCCGGCCCTCGGCGGCCAGGTCGGCGTAGTCGTGCAGGGCGTCCGAGCCGAAGCAGCCGCTCGGGCCGCCGTCCTCGCCCGGGCCGAGGCCGGGCTCGGTGTAGCTGGTGATCCCGAGCGAGGCCAGCAGGTCGGCGGTGCGCAGGATCGCGCGGCGCCGGTCCCCGGCGGTC
The DNA here is from genome assembly GCF_040653135.1 of Actinomadura sp. NPDC048021. Lineage (NCBI taxonomy): Bacteria > Bacillati > Actinomycetota > Actinomycetes > Streptosporangiales > Thermomonosporaceae > Actinomadura > Actinomadura sp. NPDC048021. The sequence continues at coordinate 142,071 of NZ_JBEZJQ010000014.1, read as the reverse complement.
TCCAGCCGGGACGGCGCCTCGTGCGCGTGCCCGCCGGAGGCGGCCAGCTGGTCCATCAGCAGGTTCGGCCACATGGCGCCGAGCCACACTCCGTGCAGGTGCGAGTCGTTGATGCCCGGCAGCACCGAGCGGCCGTCCAGCCGGACGACGCGGGTCCGGGGGCCGATCAGGGGCGCGACCTCGCCCGCCGTGCCCACGCGGGCGATGCGGCCGCCGCGCACGGCGACCGCCTGCGCGATGCGGTCGCGGGCGTCGACCGTGTGGACCCGGCCACCGGTCAGGACGAGGTCGGCGGCGGAAACATCCGGCATATCCTGCTCCAACTCTGGACACCGTCGATGGGCTGCAATTAACGTACACGGAATCAGATACGATTTTGGAGTGCCCGGCCGGGAGGCGCGGGCACACCGGGCCTTCGGAGGTAAACGATGCCCCTGGATCCCGAGGCGCAGCGGATCATCGACCGCACCCCCGCCGAGGACCCGAGCGGCGGCGCCCCGCTGGACGCGGCGGCCATGCGGGAGGGGTTCCGCCGGATGTGGGCGGTGCCGGACGACCTCCCGCCCGTGGGCTCCGTGGCCGACACCGCGATCCCCGGTCCGGCCGGAGACATCCCCGTCCGGGTCTACACCCCCGAGGGGGAGGGCCCCTTCCCGGCGTTCGTCTGGTTCCACGGGGGCGGGTGGACGATCGGCGGCCTCGACGAGAACGAGTACTCCTGCCGCGCCGTCTGCGCCGCCGCGGGCGTCGTGGTGATGTCCGTCGACTACCGGCTGGCCCCCGAGAACCCGTTCCCGGCCGCGGCCGACGACGCCTACGCCGCCGTCCGCTGGGTCGCCGAGCACGGCGAGCGCATCGGCGCCGACCCCTCCCGCGTCGCCGTGGGCGGCGAGAGCGCGGGCGGCAACCTCGCCGCCGTCGTCGCGCTCAAGGCGCGCGACCTCGGCGGGCCGGAGCTGGCTCTGCAGGTGCTCGTCTCCCCGGTCCTCGGCCACCCCGACGAGGGGCGCGCCTCCTACCGCGAGTACGCCGAGGGCTACTTCCTCTCCAAGGCCAGCATGGACTGGTTCTTCACCACCTACCCCAAGGACGAGCGCGACCTGGAGGACCCCTACCTGCTGCCCCTGCGGGCCAAGAGCTTTGCCGGGCTGTGCCGGGCGCTCGTCCTCGAAGCCGAGTGCGACGTGCTCCGCGACGAGGGCGAGGAGTACGCGGTGCGGCTCAAGGACGCGGGCGTCCAGACCGACCTCGTCCGCTACGACGGCATGATCCACGCGTTCTTCGGCCCGCTCGCCACCGAGCTGTCGGTGGCGAAGGACGCCCAGGCCCGGACGGCCGCCGCCCTGCGCTCGGCCTTCAGCACGGACGGCGAGTGATGACCGCTCCGGCTCTCGCCCTCGACGGCGTCGGCGTGGACCGGGCCGAGGTCCCGGTCGTGCACGAGGTCACGCTCGACGCCGCGCCGGGCGCGGTCACCGTGATCCTCGGCGCGAACGGCGCCGGCAAGACGACGCTGATGGACGGCATCGCCGGCCTGGCCCCCGTCAGGTCCGGCACCATCCGGCTGGACGGCGCCGCCATCGAGAGACTCGCCCCCTACAAGCGGGCCCGCGCCGGCCTCGGCTACGTCGAGCAGGCCCGCACCACGTTCCGCACGCTCACCGTCGAGCAGAACCTCATCGTCTCCCAGCGGGGCGACGGCGACCTCGGCACCGTCTACCGGCTCTTCCCGGAGCTGGAGAAGAGGCGGAGCCTGCAGGCCGGGTATCTGTCCGGCGGCGAGCAGCAGATGGTCGTGCTCGGCCGGGCCCTGGTCTCGGCTCCCAAGGTCGTGCTGATCGACGAGATGTCGCTCGGCCTCGCCCCGCTGGTGGTGCGCCGGCTGATGTCCACGGTCGGCGAGCTGGCCGGGATGGGCATCGCGGTCGTGCTGATCGAGCAGTTCGCGAACCTCGCGCTGGACGTCGGCACCCACGCCCACGTCCTGCGCAAGGGACGCGGGGTCTTCTCCGGGCCGTGCGGCGAGCTGCGCGGCGACGAGCGGCGCCTGCACCGGCTCTACTTCGGCGGGCCGCCGGTCGGCGCCGCCGGCGCGGGCGCCGGGGCGGCGGAGGGCGGGCCTCGATGAACCTGGTCGACAAGCGCGGCCTCGGCACCGGTCTCGGCATCGCGGTGCTCGCCTGCGCGCTGCTCCCGCTGGTCCTGCCGCCGTACTGGATCTACCTGGCGATCAGCGCCGTGATCAGCGCGGTGATCATGCAGAGCTTCGGGGTGATCGTCGGACGGGCCGGCGTCATGTCGCTGTGCCAGATGTCGTTCGCCGCGATCGGCGCCTGGGTGGTGCTGCGGCTGAACGTGGCGGACGCGCCGGGCGGCTTCTACCTGTGGCTGCTCCTCGGCGGCCTGGCCGCCGTCCCCGTCGGCGTCGCCATCGGACTGCCCGCGCTGCGCATCCGCGGCGTCAACCTCGCCGTCGTCACCTTCGGGTTCGCGGTCAGCACCGACATCGTGCTGAACGTCAACCCGTTCCCCGGCGCGGCCGACCTGACGATGCTGGAGCGGCCCGCCCCCTTCGACACCGACGGCGGCTACTTCGTCTTCACGGTGATCGTGTTCACCGTGCTGGCCGTCGCCCTCGGGATCATCGGCCGGACCCGGCTCGGGCTGTCCTGGTACGAGCTGCGGCACTCCGAGCGGTCCGCCGCGGCGCACGGCGTCTCGGTGGCGCGCGGCAAGCTCGCCGCGTTCGCGATCAGCGCGTTCGTCGCCGGGATCGGCGGCGGGCTGCTGGTCGGCCAGCTGAGCCTGGTGGTCCCGCAGAACTTCGCGATGGGCCAGTCCCTCGCGCTGTTCGCCGTCGCCATCATGATCGGCCCGCACCACCCGGAGGGCGCCGTGCTCGGCGGGATCTTCGGCGCGGTGATGGCGACGATCATGGAGAAGGTCTCGCTGCCGCAGGACTTCGGCGGCGTGCTGTTCGGCGCCGGCGCCCTGCTCGCGCTGCGCAGCGGGCTCAGCCAGACCGACCTGACCCGGATGCGCAGGCGGGAGCGCGACGCCCGGAAGATCCTCAAGGAGGCCGAGGACGCGCCCGCCCCCGAGGACGCGCCCGCCGCCAAGGAGGCCGGATCCCTCCCGGCGCCCGCGCCCGGGCCCACCGGCGACCGCGCACCGGTGCTGGCGGTTCAGGGGCTCACCGTCAAGTTCGGCGAGGTCGTGGCGCTGGACGCCGTCGACCTGACCGTCCCCGAGGGCGCGGTCGTCGGGCTCATCGGCCCGAACGGCGCCGGAAAGTCGACGTTCATCGCGGCGGTCAGCGGTTTCGTCGCGGGCTACGGGGGCGCGGTCGAGCTGGCCGGGCGGCGGCTGGACGGACTCGGGCCGAGCCGCCGCGCCGTGCTCGGCCTTCGCCGCACCTTCCAGACCACCGCGATCGCGCCCGAGCTCAGCCTGTACGACTACCTGACGATCGGCGCCGGCCGGCGGCTGCCGCGGGCCGAGGCCGACGAGCTGCTGGAGTTCTTCGGCTGCCCGCCCGGCCAGGTCCCGGTGTCGATCGTCGACGCCGGCACCCGGCGCCTCCTGGACGTCGCCGCCGCGGTCGCGGCGCGGCCGAAGGTCGCGCTGCTGGACGAGCCCGCCGCCGGCCAGTCCGCCGCCGAGTCGCTGCGCCTCGCCAGGCGCCTGGCGGCCGTGCCCGCGGCGTTCGGGGTCTCGGTCCTGCTCGTCGAGCACGACATGGAGCTCGTCCAGGCCACCTGCGAGCAGGTCACGGTCCTGGACTTCGGCCACGTCATCGCCTCCGGCCCCACCGGCGAGGTCCTGGAGGACCCCGCCGTCCGGGCCGCCTACCTCGGCGCCGCCGACGTCCCGGCGTCCTGACCGTCCCGTACCCCTCACCCACCCCTCCCCGCGAAGCAAGGGCCTCAGCGATGAAGCGCACTTTCACGACGGCGGCCGCGGCCGCGCTCGCCCTCTCACTCACCGCCGCCGGATGCCGGTCCTCCGGCGGGTCCGACGGCCCGATCAAGGTCGGTTCGATCAACGGCATCACCGGGCTGTTCCAGACCCCGGAGGTCCCCAAGGCCGTCAAGGCGGTGTTCGACGAGGTCAACGCCGCGGGTGGCATCAACGGCCGCAAGCTGCGGCTGGTCGCCAAGGACGACGCGATGGACCCGGCGCGCGCTGGCCAGGCCGCCCGCGAGCTGATCAAGTCCGAGGGCGTGGTCGCCCTGGCCGGCTCGTCCAGCGCCGTGGACTGCGGCCTCAACCGCGCCACCTACAGCAAGGAGAAGATCGTCTCGATCCCCGCGGTCGGCGTCGACCCGTCCTGCTTCACCAGCCCCAACATCGCCCCCGTGAACCCCGGCCCCTACGCGCTGACCACGGCGATGCTGTACTACGCGTCCGAGACGCTCAAGCACGACAAGGTCTGCATCGACTACACCGTCCTGCCCGGAAGCGGCGGCGGCATCGAGAACGCCATCAAGGCGTGGAGCGACCTCACCGGCAAGTCCCTCGCCCACAAGAACCTCGCCGTCGGGCAGGGCGACCCGACCCGCTACCTCGTGGCGGACAAGAACGCCGGCTGCCAGGCGGTCCTCTACAACGCGACCGTCGGGCCCTGGTTCGCGCAGGCCAGGACCCAGGGCATGCAGAACGTCGACTTCATCCTCGCGGCCAACAGCTACACCGACGCCAACGCCAAGGTGATCCCGGCGGACATGAACGCCTACGCGGGCACCGAGTGGCAGCCCTACACCGACCCGACCCTGCCGGGCAACGAGCGCTGGTCCAGGCTCGTCGACCGGAACGGCATCCAGAAGACGGCGTTCAGCCAGGGCGCCGTCATGGCCGCGGACGTGTTCGTTCAGGTCCTCAAGGGCATCAAGGGCGACATCACCCGCGAGTCGGTCACCAAGGCGTTCAAGGAGATGAAGCCGATCGACTACCCGATGGCCGGGAGCCCGTGGGTGTTCGGGCCAGGCGGCGAGCACAGCCCCATCAAGGGCAGCCAGTTCGTCAAGGCGGACAAGGGCGGCTGGAAGGTGCTGCCCGGCGGCTTCACCGTCCCGACCAAGAAGTAGCCGTCCCGCCGCCGGGCGCGCGCGGCACTCCCGCGCGCGCCCGGCCCCACCCGGAGGTATCCGATGGTGAACTCTGTGATCGCCGGGCTGACCAGCGGCGGCGGTTACGCCCTGCTCGGCCTGTGCGTCGTGCTGACCTACCGGCTCGTCGCGGTGGTCAACTTCGCGATGACGGCGGTCGGCGCCATGGGCGCCTTCGTGATGGTGTCGCTCACCGACAAGGGCCTGAACGTCTGGCCGGCCCTGCTCGCCGGCGCCGTCACCGCCGCGCTGCTGTCCGGGCTGCTCGGCGCCGCGCTCGTCCGCTGGTTCGCCGGGCACCGCGAGCGGACCAAGGCCGCCGTCACCGTCGCGCTCTACGTGGCGCTCACCGCGATCGGGCTGCGCCTGTTCGGCGGCAACAGCACCGGCGCGCACCGCTTCCCGTCCCCGTTCGCCGACCCGGTCTTCACGGTCGGCGGCGTGGTCGTCCCGCAGTCGGTGCTGGTGTCGCTGGGGTTCGCGCTGCTCATCACGCTCGCCGTCGGGCTCATGCTGACCCGCACGCGGCTCGGGCTGAAGCTGCAGGCCCTGTCCGAGCGGCCGAGCACCGCCGAGGTCGTCGGCATCCCCGCCCCGCTGCTCGCCGTGGGGGTCTGGTCCGGCGTCGGGGCGATCACGATGCTGGTCATCGTGCTCGTCGCGCCCCGGCTCGGCGGCGACTACGCCACCCTGGCCGGGCTGATCAGCACGGCGCTGGCCGTCGCGATGGTCGGCGCGTTCCGCAGCCTGCCGCTGACGCTCGTCGGCGGTCTCGTCCTGGGCTGCCTGGAGGGCCTGTCGTCCTCCCTCAGCTCCATCCAGAAGTACCAGGGCGTCGTGCCCTTCCTGGTGATCCTCGTGCTCCTGTGGTGGCGCAGCCGCCGCGAGGTCTGGGACACCGCGCACAGCCGATAGAGAAACGAGCGAAGATGCCACAACCGGCCTCCACCCGGGCCGCCGTGCTCCGCGAGCACGGCGCCGAACTGAGCCTCGAGGAACTGCCGCTGCCCGCCGAGTGCGAGCCCGGCGCCGCGGTCGTCCGGGTCGACTGCGCCACCCTGTGCGCGACGGACGTGCACCTGTGGTCCGGCGCCATGACGTTCCCGGAGATGCTGCCGATCGTCCTCGGCCACGAGATGACGGGCACCGTCTGCGCCGTCGGGACCGGCACCCGCGACGCCCTCGGCCGCGACGTCAGGGTCGGCGACCGCATCGGCTGGTCGGAGTCGGTCTGCGGCCACTGCTACGGCTGCACCGTGCTGCGCAACCCCGTCGCCTGCGCCGAGCGCGGCTACGGCTTCCTCCTGCGCGCCGACCGGTTCCCCTACGCCACCGGCGGGCTCGCGGGCCACAACTACGTGACGCCCGGAGCGCTCAAGCTCGTCCTGCCCGACGACGTGAAGGACACCTGGGCGGCCTCGGCCGGCTGCGCGGTCAAGACCGTCCTGCACGCCTTCGACCGCGCCGGGGGAGTGCGGCCCGGATCGACCGTCGCCGTCCAGGGCGCGGGCGCGCTCGGGATCGTCGCCACGGCCGTGGCGAGCGTGTCCGGCGCCGGCCGGGTCATCACGATCGGCGCGCCCGACGCGCGCCTGGAGCTGGCCCGCCGCTTCGGGGCCGACCTGACCGTCGGGCTGGACGGCGACGCCGACTCCCGCGTCGCGGCCGTCATGGAGGCCACCCAGGGCCGCGGCGCCGAGCTGGTCCTCGACCTCGCCGGGGCGCCCGGCGTCGGCGCCGAGGCGGTCGGCATGGCCGCGTTCGGCGGCCGGTTCGTCGTCGTCGGCAGCACCGGCCCGCGGCCCGAGCCGCTCGCCCTCGGCGCGATCATGGGTAAGGAGCTGGACGTGCTCGGCTCGCTGAACGGCGACGTCGGCGACCTGCACCGCTCCGTCGAGTTCCTGCGCAGGTTCCAGGACCGCTTCGCCTGGGACGACCTGTTCGGCGCCCCCGGCGGCCTCGGCGACGCGTCCGGCGCGCTCGCGGCGATGGCGCGGCAGGAGCAGGTCAAGGCCGTCATCAATCCCAACCGATAGGAAACCCCGTGCCCACGCAGATTCCCCGCCGCCGGCTCGGCGCCGCCGGGCCCGAGGCGTCCGTGCTGTCCCTCGGCTCCTGGCACACCTACGACCGGATGGACTTCGCCGACTCCGTCGCCATGGTCCGCCACGCCGTCGACTCCGGCCTCGACCTCTTCGACGTCGCCGTCTACGGGATGCCCGGCCACCCGCCGGTGTTCACCGACGTGCTGTTCTCCGCGATCGTGCGCGCCGCCGGGATCGCCCGTGACGACTACCTGCTGTCCACCAAGCTGTGGCTGGAGGGGTACCCCGGGCGGACGCTGCGCGACCAGCTCACGGGGGCGCTGTTCCGCGTCGGCGCCGACCACGCGGACGTGGCCGTCCTCGGCGACATCCGCCGCGACGACATCGACCTGCGGCGGCTCGCCGAGGACCTCGCCGCGCTGGAGAAGGAGGGGCTAATCGGCTGCTGGGGCGTCAACAACTGGTCCGCAACGGCCATCCGGACGATCCGCGGGCACGCCCTCGCCGCGGGCTCCCCGGGCCCGCAGCTCGCTCAGCTGAAGTACAGCCCGTGCCGGCGATCCATCCCCGACGGCGAGCCGTTCGCCGCCGTCTTCGCCGAGGGCGTGGCCATGCAGGCGTCGGACGTCCTGGAGGGCGGCATCCTCGCCGGGAACATCGAGCCGTCCCGGCAGATCGGACGGGACCCGGGCGGGATCCGCTCCCGCATCCAGGAGGCCGCCGGGGGCATCGCCGCGCTCGGCGCCGAGCTGGACGCCACGCCGGCGCAGTTGTGCATCGCCTTCACGCTCACGCATCCCGCGACCGCGACCGTCCTCTTCGGCGCCAGCGGCATGCGGCAGCTGACCGACAACATCGCGGCGCTGGACGTGCTCGAGCGCGTCGGCGCGGAGCGTCTGCGGGCCCTGATGGAGCCCTTCTGGGCGGACCGCGACGTCGTGGACCCCGAAGGCCCGTGAGCCGCGGGCGGTGAGCCGCGTCCGGACCGGCGGGGGGCGGTCCGGACGCGCGCCGCCTGACGCCCCGGTGATCGCCGGCACGCCTCGCGCATCGATCGGGTAACGCCGCCCCGGGGACGGGCCCCGCGTCGGGGAGGATGCCGGTGCGCCCGCCGGCGGGGCCCGCGGTCCTGGAGAAGCACGGGCCCGGGGAAGCACGGGCCCGGGGAAGCACGGGCCCGCGTCCCGTGGGTTCGCGGTGGCGGGACGCGGCCCGAGGACCCAGCATGGAAAGGATGGTCGTGGTGATTTCCGCGCCACGCAGGCGCAGGTCGCCTCCGTGGTTCGGGACGGAGACGAGGCGCGCCCTCGTCGCCGGGGCGGCGGTCGCGGGGCTGGCGCTCCTCGCGGGCTGGCCGTACTGGCGCGGCCATCCGGCCGCCGCCGCGATCACGGCGGCCAGCTGCGCCGCCATCGCGCTGGTGGGCGTGCTGCTCGCGACCGGGCCCCGCACCCGCCGCACCGGGCTGCTGTTCGCGGCCGCGTCGGTGTGCTGGGCGGTCAACTGGGCCGCGAGCTGGGACGCGACCATCGGGCCCATCATGTCGCCCTACGCCCAGGCCGACTTCTACCTCGCGCTCGCCGTCGGCGTCCTGCTCTACCCGGGCGGGCGCCTGGAGTACCTGGCGGACCGGATCTGGACGGGCGCGGCGTGCCTCGTCCTGTGGGGCTGCCCCACGGCGCTGTGGGTCACCTCCGAGCCGGAATGGGCGGCGTTCCGGGGAGAGTCGGTGTGGTGGCCCGCCCTCTACCCCGACCTGGAGGTCTTCAAGGTCGTCCTCCAGGTGTCCGCCGCGCTGTACCTCCTGCTCGCCCTGTCGTTCGCCGTCGTCCTCCTGCTGCGGCTGCCGCGGATGGGCCGGCTGCGGCGCCTGGTCGCTCTGCCCGTGACGGTCGCGATCGGGTTCGTCGGCGTCTCGGCCGCGTTCACCCAGAAGCCGATCATGGAGGCGTCGATCCCGCTGGACGACCTGCTGCACGTCTACGTGGTGCAGGGCGCGGTCGTCGTGCTCGTGCCGCTGACGCTGCTGGCGTCCGGGCTGCGGGTCCGCATCGCGGAGCTGGCCGTCGCGGGCCGCATGCTCCGGCTGACCGCTCCGGTGTCGGTGGAGAGGATCCGCGACGCGCTGCGCGACGTCCTGCACGACCCGACCCTGGAGCTGTGGTTCTGGGCGCCGACCGAGGGCGGCTACGTCGACACCGCCGGGCGCCCCGTCGACCTGGGCCCGGAGACGGACGGCGCGGCCGACGAGGCGCGGGGCGATCCCGCCGGGGAGGGAGGGCGCTGGCGGCACCGCGTGCGCGGCGCGTCCGGGGAGCCGCTCGCCGTCGTCGAGCTCGGCGGCGCGCTGCGCGACCACGGCTCCCTCGTCGAGGCCGCGCTCGCCGCGGGCGGCCGGGCGCTGGAGACCGCGCGGCTGCAGGCCGGCGTCCAGGCGGGCCTCGAACAGGTCAGGGCGGCCTACCGGCGCCTCGTGCGGGCCGAGGCCGCCGAGCGCGAGCGGCTCGCCCGCGACCTGCACGACGGCGCGCAGCAGCGGCTGCTCGCGCTCGGCGCGATGCTCGGCACGCTGGAGGCCGTCACCGGCGACCCGGCCGTCAAGGAGCACGCCCGCGCCTGCCGCGCCGAGCTGAAGGAGGCCCTCGCCCAGCTGCGGGCGCTGGCCCGGGAGGTGCAGCCGGCGCTGCTCGTCCAGGACGGTCTCGGCCCGGCGCTGGAGGTCGTCGCCGAGCGGCTCGGCACCCGGGTCGCGCTCGACGTCACCCCGCGCCGGTTCTCCCGCGAGATCGAGTCCACGCTTTACTCCGCGCTGTGCGAGACGCTGTCGTACGCTGTCGAGGGCGCGCGTGCCACCCGGGTCCTCGTGCGGGTCGGCGAGGAGGGCGGACGTGTGGTCGCCGAGGTCGGGCTCGACGGCGCCCGCCCCGGAGGCCCCGCCGCCGATCCCGTCGCCGACCTGGCCGGTCCGTCCGGCCGGATCAGGGCGCTGCGCGGTGAGATGGAAATCGGCGGCGGCCCCCGCGCGGGCCTGACGGTAAGGATGGACCTCCCATGCGAGTAGCCGTGGCGGAGGACAGCGGGATCTTCCGGCAGGCTCTGGTCACCCTCCTCACCACCGTCGGGATCGACGTGGTGGCGTCCGCCGGGTCGGGCGAGGAGCTGCTGGCCCGCGTCGCGGACGACCCGCCCGACGTCGCCATCCTCGACCTGCACATGCCGCCCACGTTCACCGACGAAGGCGTCGTCGCCGCGCGCCGGCTCCTGGAGCGCCACCCCGGCCTCGGCGTCCTGGTCCTGTCGGCCTTCAACGAGACCCCGCAGGCGATGGAGCTGTTCCGCGGCCGGCCGCGCGGCGTCGGATACCTGCTGAAGGACCACGTCACGGACGTGGAGAACCTGCGTTCGGCGCTGGAGCGGGTCGGCCGCGGCGAGGTCGTCATCGACCCCGACGTGGTGACCCGGCTGGTCGAGGCGCGGCACCGCGAGCAGGAGCTGTCCCGGTTGTCGGGACGCGAGCGGGAGGTCCTGGCGCTGATGGCGGAGGGGCACTCCAACGCCGGCATCGGCAAGCGGCTGCACCTGTCCGCCCGGACGGTCGAGGACCACGTGCGGGCCATCTTCGCCAAGCTCAAGATCACCACGCCCGGCGGGGCGCCCGGCCCCCAGGACAGCAACAAGCGGGTGCTCGCCGTCCTGACCTGGCTGCGCGCCGCCGAGATCCGCTGACCGCGACCCGGCACCCGGGGGCGACGGTCGTCGCGTGCGCCCGCGCCCGCGCATCGATCGGGTAACGGCCCCTCGCGCCGCACGGCGGCGGTGGGGAAAACTGTCCGTGCGAGTCCGGTCGCGTCAGGTGACCCCGGTGGTGGCCCCCGCACGCCACCGCGAGGCGCCACGCCCCCGAAAGCGGGCGCGTGACGCGGCCGTTCCCGGCACGCTCCCATAATCCCGGCGCCGCTCTGGGCGCGCATCCGGGAAAACCCCCGTCCCGGACGGTGGTTTCCCGGGACGACACGGAAGGATCGCGGTGAGGCGCGTCTCCCGGTGGCCGCCGTGGCTCGGCGCGCGGGTGCGCCGCGCCCTGGCCTCGGGCGCGGCGGTCGCGGCCGCGGCGCTGGCCTTCGGCTGGCCGCACTGGTGGGCCCAGCCCGTCGCCGCCGCCGTCACCCTGGTCTGCTGCGGCGGGTTCGCCGTCGCGGGCGGGCTGTTCGCGGCGGGGCGGACCGCCCGGCGCACCGGCGCGGCGTTCGTCGTCGCGGCCGCCTCGTGGGCCGTCACCTGGGCGGCGGCCTGGAACACGGGCGCGGCTCCGCTGGTGTCGGTGTTCGCCCAGTCGGTGTTCTTCCTGGCCGTCGGCATCGGCGTGCTGCTGTACCCGGCCGGGCGGCTGGAGGGCGCCGCCGCGAGGCTCTGGACCGCCGCCGCCGTCGTGATCATGATCGGCGGGCAGGCGCTGCTGTGCGCCGTCTCCCGTCCGGCCTGGAACGGCTTCGCGGCCTCGGCGACCTGGCCGGCGCTGCGTCCCGAGCACGGGGTGTTCCACGGCGTCCAGCAGGCCATGGCGGGCGCGATGACGGTGCTGGCCGGCGCGCTCGTGGTGATCCTGGTGGCCCGCCTGCCGCGCACGGGGCGGCTGGACCGCGCGCTCACCGTTCCCGTCGCGGTCGCCGTGACGTTCGGCGTCAGCGGCGCCCTGGTGGTCCAGAGCACGCTCATCGGCAGCGACGCCGACCTCGCGGACGTGCTGGACGTCTACCTCTTCCAGGGCGTCTTCGCGACGGTGCTGCCGCTGGCGTTCCTCGGCACCGCGCTGCGCGCCCGGCTGGCCGAGCTGACCGTCGCCGAGCGGATGCAGCGCCTGCTCGCAGGCCCCGTGTCGGTGGCGCGCGTCCGCGACGCGCTCCGCGCCGTCCTGGGCGACGGCACCCTGGACCTGTGGATGTGGGCGGACGGCGGCTACGTCGACGTGGACGGCCGCCGCATGCGCGACGCGCCCGGAGGCGCGGCGGGGCGCTGGCGGCACCGGGTCCGCACGTCCGGCGGCGAGCCCCTCGCCACCGTCGACCTCGCCGCCGCGCTCCGCGACCACGAGCCGCTCGTCGAGGCGGCGCTGGTCGCGGGTGGCCGCGCGCTGGAGACCGTCCGTCTCCAGGCCGCCGCGCAGGCCAACCTGGAGCGGGCGCGCGAGGCGCGCGAGCGTCTGGTGCGGATCCAGGCGGCCGAGCGCGAGCGGCTCGCCGCCGACCTGAAGTACAGCGCGCAGCAGCGGCTCCACGCCCTGGAGGAGATGCTCGCCCGGCTGGAGGCCGCGGCGGCCGACCCGCGGGCCCGCGAGCAGGCCCGGACCTGCCGCGGCGAGCTGGCCGAGGCGGTCGCCGAGCTGGAGGCCCTGGCCCGCGGCATGCACCCGGCGATCCTCGCCGACGCCGGGCTGGCCCCGGCGATGGAGCTGGTCGCCACCCGCACGCCCGTGCCCGTCCATCTCGACATGCCCGCGGGCCGGTTCCCGCCCGAGATCGAGTCGACGCTCTACTTCGCGCTCTGCGAGGCCCTCACCAACGCCGTCAAGCACGCCCGGGCCGACGCGATCCACCTGACGGTCCGCCCGGGGCCGGACGGGATCGCCGCCGAGGTCCGCGACGACGGTGTCGGCGGCGCCGCCCCGGACCCGGGCGGCGGCCTGGCGGGCCTCACCGACCGCGTCCGCGCGCTGCGGGGGAGCGTCACCGTCGAGAGCCCGCCCGGTGGGGGCACCGCGGTCCGCATCGTCCTGCCGTCCGGAGAGGGCGCCTGACCCCGCCGTGGCCCGGCGCCGGTCAGGAGGGGGTGTTGCGGACGATCGGCAGGAGGTAGCGGCGGGCGAAGTCGCGGGCGCCCGCGTCGTCGAGGGGGATGTGGCCGTCCGGGGTGAGGACGAGGGAGTGCGTGAGGCGGACCAGGATCTCCGCGACGACCTCGGGGTCGACGTCCGCCGGGGCGGCGCCGAGGCGCTGCGCGGTGCGCAGCCGGCCGGCGAGGTAGCCGCGGGCGGCGGCGAGCAGGGGCCCGGCCTTGATCGTGGAGTGCGGCAGGAACAGTTCGGGTTCGACGACCATGAGGCGCGTCATGAGCCGCTGCTCCCGGCTGATGCGCAGGGTGACGGCGAAGCCCTCGACGAGGCGCTCCTCCAGGGTGGGCAGCGCCGCGACGGCCTCGTCCAGCTCGGCGAAGAAGCGCCGCGCCTCCCGGAGCAGGACGCCGGTGACGAGGTCGTTCTTGGTGGGGAAGCGGCGGTAGATCGTGGCGCGGCCGAGGCCGGACTCGCGCGCGACGTCGTCCATGGTGGTGCGGCGCGGCCCGTAGGTCTCGAAGGACCGCAGGGCGGCGTCGAGGATGCGGTCGGTCTGCGGCTCGCTCTCGGGGCCGCCGGTGAGCAGGTTCCGCAGGAGTTCGTCGTCGCTCGTCATCGTGCGGCCGACTCTAGCCGCCGCGCCTCCGCCCGTCCGAGCGGAGGGCGCGGGCGGCGAGGGGGAGAGGAGCAGCGGGGGTGGGGTCGCGGCGTGGGCGAGCCGCCCGCGGGTTCAGCGTGCGGACAGCGCGTCGAGGGCCTGCTCGGTGGTCGGGTGGGCGATGAGGTGCCGGTCCAGGCCGCTGCGTTCGATGATCGTGCGGAACCGGCGCTCCGGGCGGGCGAGGACGAACTCGCCCCCGGCCGCGTGGGCGGCCTTCCAGAGAGTGATCATCGCGTTCAGTCCCGAGGAGTCGCAGAAGGTCACCTCGCCGACGTCCAGGACGATCAGCGGCGGCCCGCCCAGGGCCCGCATGTCGGCCAGGACGTGCTCGCGCAGCGCGTCGGCCGTGAGGATCGTGAGCTCCCCCTCCGCCTCGACGAGCAGGCAGGGGCCGCGGACGTCGCTGCGGAGCCGCAGCGGATCGATGGGGGTCCCCTCCGGCGTCTGGCCGGCTCCGATGGACATGACGATCACCTCCCGTAGTCGCAAGGTTGCGGAGTACCCGTGAAAGGGGAGGTCATGCCGATTCCCGGGCGGGCCTGCCGGCGCCCGCCCGGGAACCCCGGCCGGGCGGGCCTCAGGCGACGTCGCGGCGGCGGAAGGCGGCCAGTCCGGCCGCGGTCAGGGCGGCCGCCGCCGCGGTGAGCGCGAGGAGGGGGAGCAGGTCGGCGTCACCCCCGGGCAGCTTCGGGGTGTGGGTGAAGGGGGACAGGTCCATCACCGCCTGCGGGAGTCCCAGCAGCGGTCCCACCTGGCCGAGGAGCAGGAAGACGGCGAGGATCCCCCATCCTGCGGACGCCGCGCGCGGGAGGGCGCCGAACAGCAGCATCGCGGTGGCGGCGACGACCCAGACCGCCGGGAGCTGGGCCAGCGCCGCGCCGAGCTGGCGCGGGATCTGACCGGTCAGGTCGCCGGAGCGGGCGCCGTGGACCAGTCCCACGGACAGGCCGGTGGCGGCGAGCATGACCACCGTCCCCGCGACGGTGTTCGCCAGGCCGGCCACGGCCCAGCGGGTGCGGCCGACGGCGGTCGCGAGCACCGGCTCCAGGCGCCCGCCGCTCTCCTCGGCGCGCAGCCGCAGGACGCTCTGCACCGCGTAGGCCGCGGTGAACAGCGCCATGAGTCCCATGGCCGTGGCGAGGAACGCGTCCGCGATGTCCTGCTGGCCGCCCATCTTGCGGATGTCGTCCAGCACGGCGTCACTGCCGTTGACCAGGTCGCCGACGCCGTCCGCGACGCCGCCGATGGCCAGGCCGTACACCAGGAACCCGGCGGTCCAGCCGAGCAGCGTGCCGCGCTGCAGCCGCCACCACAGGGTGAAGGGGCCGCGCAGGGACGGCGGGGCGTGCGCGGGGCCGAGGGAGGGGGCGAGGACCCCGGCGCCGAGGTCGCGCCGCTCGGTCAGCACGTAGGCGGCGGTGGTCAGCAGCGCGAACGCGGCGAGGGGAAGCAGCAGGACGGCCCACTGCTCGTCCGCGCACGGCCGGACGCGCTGCGCCCAGCCGATCGGCGACAGCCACGACAGCCAGTGCGCCGAGCCCGCGTCGGCCACGCCGCGCAGCAGGTAGGACGCGCCGAGGACGGCGAACGCCAGGCCGTTGGCCAGCCGGGAGGTCTCGGCGAGCTGGGCGGTGAGCGCCGCGACGCCGGAGAACACGAGGCCCGCGCCGAACCACGACAGGCCGAACGCGACCGATCCGGCCGCCGGCATCCCGAAGAGGATCATGACGAGCGCGGCCACCGCCGCCAGCGCGCCGGCGGCGGTCACGGCGGTCAGCAGCGCCGCGGTGAGCGGCGCGCGGCGCCCGACCGCCGCCGCGCCGACCAGCTCCAGCCGCCCGGCCTCCTCCTCGGCGCGGGTGTGCCGGACGACCAGCAGGACGCACATGACGCAGGTGAGCGCGGCGCCGGTGGCGCCGATCCGCCACGCGCTGAGCCCCGCGAAGCCGCCGTCGTTCAGGACGGGCCCGTAGAGCGCCCGCGTGGAGGGGTTGTCGTTGATGCCGCGCGCGAAGCTCGCGAGCGCCGCGGGCGTGTCGTACTCGTGCTTGAAGCTGTAGACGGTGCCGGAGACGAGCGCGGTCAGCCCGTAGATCCAGGCGGGCGCCATGACGCGGTCGCGGCGCAGCCAGATCTTCATCAGCATGCCGGTGCCCGCGAGGCCGCCGTCGCGGCTGGCGGCCCGCGCCGGGGCGTGCAGGGTCGTGGCGGTCATGACGCGGTCCCTCCGGCGAGGTCGTCCTCGTAGTGGCGCAGGAACAGCTCTTCGAGCGTGGGCGGCCGGCTCGTCAGGGTGCGCACGCCGATCCGGGTGAGCTCCTTGAGCGCGGCGTCCAGCTCGGGGGTGTCGACCTCGAACGCGATGGTGGTGCCGTCGATGCGGACGTCGTGCGCCCCCGGCAGCGGGACGCCGTCCGGGGCGGCGGCGAGCTCGGCGTGGATCGACGTGCGGGTCAGGTGCCGCAGCTCGTCGAGGGTGCCGGTCTCGACCGTCCGGCCCTTGCGGATGATGGTGACGCGGTCGCAGAGCGCCTCGACCTCGCTGAGGATGTGGCTCGACAGCAGGACGGTGCGCCCGGCGCGCCTCTCCTCGCGGACGCACTCCTGGAAGACCTCCTCCATGAGCGGGTCGAGGCCGGAGGTGGGCTCGTCCAGGATGAGCAGCTCCGCGTCGGACGCGAACGCGGCGACGAGGGCGACCTTCTGCCGGTTCCCCTTGGAGTAGGCGCGGCCCTTCTTCTTCGGGTCGAGCTCGAAGCGGCCGAGCAGCTCGTCGCGCCGGTTCCCGTCGAGCCCGCCGCGCAGCCGTCCGAGCAGGTCGATGACCTCGCCGCCGGACAGGTTCGGCCACAGCGTGACGTCGCCCGGGACGTAGGCGATGCGGCGATGCAGAGCGGTGGCGTCGCGCCACGGGTCGCCGCCGAGCAGGCTCGCGGTGCCGGAGTCGGCGCGCATCAGCCCGAGCAGGACGCGGATGGCCGTGGACTTCCCGGCGCCGTTCGGGCCGAGGAAGCCGTGCACCTCGCCGGGCGCCACGCGCAGGTCGAGGCCGTCGAGCGCGCGCGTCGGGCCGAACGTCTTGACCAGGCCCGCGGCCCGGACCACGTCAGTCATCGTCGTCTCCCTTGAGGCCGGCCTCGTACCGGTCCATCGCCGCGTGGGCGCGCGCGACGGTCTCCCGGTCGAGCAACCGGTCGTCGAAGATCTCCAGGACCGCGCGGCGCAGCCGCAGCGATCCCCCGGGGGTGAAGGTGTCGGTGCCGAGGACCCGGCTGAGGTGCTGGTGCAGCACCTCGATCCCCGTCGTCATCGCGACGATCGCGGCGGCGTAGGCCCGCGCGTCGCGCGTGGTGGGCGGCGCGGTTCCGGGCGGCGGGTCGGTCATGTACCGCTCGGTGACCGCGACCAGGTCGTCGAACATGCGCGCCGCCGCCGCCGAGCCGTCGACGAGCGCGCGGGCCAGGTAGCGCCGGACGGGCAGGTCGGTCCGGACGGTCGCGGCCAGGAAGCCGGGGTCGCCCATCGCCTCGCCGGAGACCGTCGAGCTCAGCTCGCGGACCGTGTCGAGCGCGTAGGCGTCGCACGCCTCGCGCAGTTCCTCCTTCGATCCGAAGTGGTGCTGGACGAGGCCCACCGACACCCCGGCGGCCTCGGCGATGCCGCGGAACGTCGCGCCCTTCGTGCCGTGCTCGGCGAACTGGAGCAGCGCCGCGTCCCGGATCTTGGCCCGCGCCGTCAGGTCCTCGGGCGCCGGGCCCGCGGCCCGGCCGGATCTCGCCATCCCCGCCTCCAATACGAACGTTCAACTTCCAATACGAACGTATACCATACGCCTGTATTGTCAATGGGAGTGAGCGGCGGAACCGGACATTGAGGGGGCGAGTTAGCTTAGGCTAGCCTTACCTGCGTGCCTCCCCCCGTGCGAGAACGCCCGCCGAAAGCCCCCGAACGGCGGGGGCCGTCGCGCATCGCGCATCCGTGGTGGCTCGGCCTGCTGGCGGCGGTGCTGCTGCTGACGGCCGGGGCGAGCCTCGCGATCGGCGCCGGGGACGTCCCGCTCGCGGACGTGCTTCCCGGCGTGCTCTCCCCGGACGACGGCTCCCGGGCGCAGCTGATCGTCCACGAGCTGCGGCTGCCCCGCACGCTCCTCGGCGTCGTCGTCGGCATGGCGCTCGGGCTGGCGGGCGCCGTGATGCAGGCGCTCACCCGCAACCCGCTCGCCGAGCCGGGCCTGCTCGGCGTGAACGGCGGCGCGGCCCTCGCGGTCGTCCTCGTGATCGGCGCGTTCCGCGTGGACGACCTGCTCGTCTACGTGTGGGCGGCCTTCCTGGGAGCGGCGGGCGCGGCGGCCCTGGTCCACCTGATCGGCGCCCGGGGGCGCGGCGGCGCCTCCCCGGCGCGGCTGGTGCTCGCCGGGGCGGCCGTCAACGCCGTCTTCAGCGCGGTGACGGCCGGCGTGATGCTGTTCACCCCGCGCACCTTCGGCGGATTCCGGTTCTGGCAGGTCGGCACGCTCGGCGGCCGCGACGTGCCGGTCTTCCTGCGCGTCCTGCCGTTCATCGTCGCCGGCACGCTGCTCGCGCTGGCGCTCGCCCGCCCGCTGAACGCCCTCGGCCTGGGCGAGGACGCGGGCCGCGCCCTCGGCTCCCGTCCCGGCAGGACCAGGGCGCTCGGGGCGCTCGCGGTGGTGCTGCTGTGCGGGGCGGCCACGGCGGCGGCCGGGCCCATCACCTTCCTCGGGCTGGCCGTCCCCTTCATCGTCCGGACGGCGGTGGGCCCGGACCAGCGGCTCGTCCTGCCCTACTCGCTGCTGCTGGCGCCCGTCCTGCTGCTCGGCGCGGACATCCTCGGCCGCGTCGTCGCGCCCGGAGAGCTGGAGACCGGCATCGTCACCGCGTTCCTCGGGGCGCCGCTGTTCGCGGTGATGGTCCGGAGGGGGAGGACGCGCGACCTATGAGAGTCATCCGGGCGGCCGGGGCGTCGCTGCGGTGGGAGCCGCGCTCGGCGGCGGTGTGCGGAGCGCTGGCGGCGGTCGCGGCGTGCGCCGCCGTCCTCGTCGTCGGCTCGGGGGAGTTCCCCGTCGCGCCGCCGGACGTGGTGCGCGTCCTGCTCGGCAGGGGCGACCCCGCCACCGAGTTCATCGTCACGACCCTGCGCCTGCCCCGCGCCGTCACCGGCCTGCTCGCCGGTCTGGCGCTCGGCCTTTCCGGGGCCGTCTTCCAGAGCATCTCCCGCAACCCGCTCGGCAGCCCCGACCTCATCGGCTTCACCACCGGCTCGGCGACCGGCGCGCTGCTGCAGATCCTGGTGCTCGGCGGCGGCGCCGTCGCGATCACCGCCAGCTCGGTCGCGGGCGCGGTGCTGACGGCGCTCGCGGTGTACCTGGTCGCCTACCGGCGGGGCGGGGGCGTGCACGGCGTCCGGCTGGTGCTGATCGGCGTCGCGGCGGCCGCGATGCTGGAGGCGCTCAACTCCTACCTCATCACCCGCGCCGAACTGCGCGACGCCTACGAGGCCGCGTTCTGGCTGACCGGCAGCCTGAACGGGCGGGACTGGGACCAGGCCGTCCCGCTCGCGCTCGCGCTGGCCGTGCTCGTCCCCGCGGCGCTGCTGCTCGCCCGGCCCCTCGGCATGGGAGAGCTCGGCGACGACGCCGCACGGGCGCTCGGCGTGCCCGTGCAGCGCACGCGGGCGCTGCTGACGGTCGCCGGGGTGGGCCTCGTCGCGGCGGCGACCGCGGCGGCCGGGCCCGTCCCGTTCGTGGCGCTCGCCGCCCCGCAGCTCGCGCGGCGGCTGACCCGGCGGCCCGGCGCGCAGCTGCTGCCCGCCGCGCTGACCGGCGCGGCGCTGCTGGCGAGCGCGGACCTCATCGCGCTGCACCTGCCGGTCGCGGTGCCGGTCGGCGTCGTCACCGGCGTCCTCGGCGGCGTGTACCTGGCTTGGCTGCTGTCGGTGTCCGGGCGGCGTTGACGGAGCCGATCATCGCAATTAGGTTAGCCTTACCTAAGTTGAGAGGAGTTCCGTGCTGACCTGGGATGAGCTCCACGCCGCGCTGGCCGAGGTGCTGGGCGAGCGCGCGGAGGCGGACGACAACCTCATCGAGCTGGGCATGGACTCGATCCGGCTCATGCAGCTCACCGGCCGGCTCCGGCGCCGCGGCGTCGAGATCCGCTTCGCCGAGCTGGCCGAACGCCCGACGCTCTCCGGTTGGTGGGAACTGCTCGCCGAGAAGGGCCAGGTGGAGGCGTCGGCAGGGCCCGCCCTCGAAGCAGGCGCGGACGCCGTCGAGGCCGCCGTCGAACCCGACGAGCCCTTCGCGCTGGCGCTGATGCAGCACGCGTACTGGATCGGCCGCGACTCCGGGCAGGAGCTCGGGTCCGTCGCCGCCCACCTGTACGTCGAACTGGACGGGCGCGCGATCGACCCGTCCCGCTTCGAGTCGGCCGTGGGCGCCCTGGTGCGGCGCCATCCGATGCTGCGCGCGGCCGTCCGCGACGACGGGACGCAGCAGATCCTGCCCGAACGTCCCGGTCCGCTCGTCACCGTCCACGACCTGCGCTCGTCGGACGACCCGGACGCCGAGCTGGAGCGCGTCCGGGACGAGATGTCGCGGCAGCGGCTCCCCATCGAGGACGGCCGCGTCTTCGACGCCCGGCTCAGCCTCCTCCCGGGCGGCGCGGCGCGCCTCCACCTGGACGTCGACATGGTCGCCGCCGACGCGATGAGCTACCGCGTCATGCTGGCCGACCTCGCCGCCCTGTACGAGGGCGAGACCCTCGCGCCGATCCGCTACGGCTACGCCCGCTACCTCGCCGAGGACCCCCGCGCGCAGGCCCGCGCCGCCGACCGCCGCTGGTGGGCCGGCCGCCTCGCCGACCTTCCCGGCCCGCCCGAGCTGCCGGTCGTCGCGGAGCCGGGGGACCGCGTCGAGCGCAGGCACCACTGGCTGCCGCCGGACGCCAAGGACCGCTTCATCGCCCGCGCCCACGCCGAGGGCGTCACCCCCGCCATGGCGCTCGCGGCGGTGTTCGCCGAGGTGATCGGCGCCTGGTCGGCGACGCCGCGGTTCCTGCTCAACCTGCCGCTGTTCCACCGCGAGCCCGTCCACCCCGACGTCGACAAGGTCGTCGGCGACTTCACCGGATCCATCATGCTGGAGGCCGACCTCACCGAGGACCTCCCGTTCGCCGGGCGGGCCCGCGCGCTCCAGGCGAACCTGCACACGGCCGGCGCGCACAGCGACTACTCGGGGCTGGAGGTGCTGCGGGACCTGTCGCGGCTGCGCGGGGAGCAGGTGCTCGCCCCGATCGTCTACACCAGCGCCCTCAACCTCGGCGAGCTGTTCGGCGACCGCGTCCGCGAGCTGTTCGGCGAACCCGGATGGATCATCTCGCAGGGGCCGCAGGTGCTGCTGGACGCGCAGGTGACCGAGGTGTCCGGCGGCCTGCTGCTGAACTGGGACGTGCGCCTGCCCGCGTTCCCGGACGGCGTCGCGGAGGCGATGTTCGACGCCTACACCGCCGCGGTCACCCGGCTCGGCGCGCCCGGCGCCGACTGGGACGCGCCCCTC
The DNA here is from genome assembly GCF_040653135.1 of Actinomadura sp. NPDC048021. Lineage (NCBI taxonomy): Bacteria > Bacillati > Actinomycetota > Actinomycetes > Streptosporangiales > Thermomonosporaceae > Actinomadura > Actinomadura sp. NPDC048021. Next base: position 120,857 of record NZ_JBEZJQ010000014.1, on the reverse strand, counting down.
GCCGTCGCCGCCGCGCCCGACCGGCTCCGCGTCCGGCACGGGCTGAACGCCACGCCCGCGCCGCCGCCGCGCACGCTGACCGAGGGCTTCTTCGCGCACGCCGCGCGCCGCCCGGACGCCCCGGCCCTGCACTGGGGCGACGGCGGGACGATGACCTACGGCGAGCTCGCCGGCCGCGCCCTGCGGATCGCGTCGGCGCTGGCGGCCGGAGGAGTCCGCCCCGGCGACCGCGTCTCCATCGAGCTTCCGAAGGGGCCCGGCCAGGCCGCCGCCGCGCTCGGGGTGCTCGCGGCCGGCGCCGCCTACGTCCCGATCGGCCCGGAGCAGCCGGAGGCGCGGCGGGCGAGGATCCGCGCGAGCGCCGGCGTCGCCGCCTCGCTCACGCCGGACGGCGTCGCCGAGGCCGATCCGCTGCCCGGACCGGTCGCGGTGCGCCCCGACCAGGCCGCCTACGTGCTGTTCACCTCCGGTTCGACGGGCGAGCCCAAGGGCGTGGAGGTCTCGCACGGCGCGGCGATGAACACCATCGGCGACCTCGTCGAGCGGTTCGCCATCGGGCGGGACGACGTCACGTTCGCCGTGTCGGCGCTCGACTTCGACCTGTCGGTGTTCGACCTGTTCGCCGCCTGGCACGCGGGCGGCGCGGTCGTCGTCCCGGACGAGGACGAGCGGCGCGACGCCGCCCGGTGGAGCGGACTGGTGCGGCGCTGGTCGGTGACCGTGCTGAACTGCGTCCCGTCCGTCCTGGAGATGCTGCTGCGCGCGGGGCGGGCGGAGAGCCTGCGGCTCGTCCTGCTCGGCGGCGACTGGGTGGGGACGCACCTTCCCGGCCTGCTCCGGGAGCGCGCCCCCGGCTGCCGCTTCGTGGCGCTCGGCGGCACGACCGAGACGGCGATCCACTCGACAGTGCAGGAGGTCGCGGGCGACGTCCCCGCCGACTGGCACGCCGTCCCCTACGGGGTGCCGCTGCGCGGGGTCGCGTGCCGGGTGGTGGACGAGCGGGGCCGCGACCGCCCCGACTGGGCCACCGGAGAGCTGTGGATCGGCGGCGCCGGCGTCGCGGACGGCTACGTCGGCGACCCGGCCCGGACCGCCGACCGGTTCGTCCTCTGGGAGGGCACGCGCTGGTACCGGACCGGCGACCTGGCCCGCTACCGCCCCGACGGGACCATCGAGTTCCTCGGCCGCCGCGACCACCAGGTCAAGGTGCGCGGATTCCGGATCGAGCTCGGCGAGGTCGAGGCCGCGCTGCGCGGCCACCCCGCCGTGGAGCGCGCCGTCGCGCTCCTCGCCGGCGGCCGCCTCGCCGCCGCCGTGGCGGCGCCCGGCGGGACCGACCGGGACGCCGTGCTCGCCCGCGCCCGCGACCTGCTGCCCCCCCACATGGTCCCGGAACTGCTCGTGCGCGTGGACGAGCTGCCGCTCACCGCGAACGGCAAGGTCGACCGCAAGGCGCTCGCGGCCCTGGCCGCCGCCGAGGCCGGTGAGGCGGCCGCGCCCTACGCCGAGCCCGCGACGTCACTGGAGAAGGTGCTGGCCCGGATCGTCGCCGAGGTGCTGGGGAGGGAGCGCGTCGGCGCGGACGCCGACTTCTTCGCCCTCGGCGGCGACTCCGTCCTCGCCACCACCGTGCTCGCGCGGCTGCGGGAGGCGCTCGACACGACGGCGCTGCCCGTCCGCGTCCTGTTCGCCGAGCGGACGGTCGCGCGGATCTGCCGCCGGTTCACCGAGCTGGAGGAGACGCCGGGACGGCTGGAGTCCGTCGCCGCCATCTGGCTGGAGGTCGAGGCCATGACCGAGGAGGAGCTGACCGCGCGCCTCGGGTGAGCCGCGGGTCAGCCGGGCTCGGGCTCCGGCCGCAGCGTCGCGGTCCGGAGCCCGGTGAGGGTCAGCGCCAGCGCCAGGGCGAGGACGGCGCTGACCGTCCCGTACAGGACGATGGCGGCGCCCGGGGCGAGGTAGCGGCCGAGCGCCCCGGCGCCGAGCGAGCCGATCGCGCCGCCGCCCGTCTCCTGCGCCGACCACAGCGCGTTCACCCGTCCGAGGTGCGAGTCGGGTGTGTGGGACTGGATCAGCCCGTACCGCAGGATCTCCTCGATCGACTGGACGAACCCGTACCCGAACAGGATCGCGACGGCGAGCGCCGGGTGACGGGCCAGACCGAGACACGCGAGCGCGGCGAAGCCGGAGACGGACGCGACGAGCAGCGCCAGGCCGGGTGCCCTGGCCTGTCCGACCCAGCCGCTCGTCAGGGACGCCAGCACCGCGCCGCACGCGGGCGCCGCGAACAGCAGCCCGACCGTGGTCGCGCCTCCGTCCAGGCTCCGGGTCGCGAACGCCGGCATCAGGACGGGGATGCCGCCCGCGACCATGAACAGCAGGCCGAGGAGCATCAGCGAGCCGACGACCCGATGCGAGGCGACGAAGCGGAACCCGTCCCAGACGGCCTTCAGCGGATTGGCGTCCGCCTGCTCCTGCGCGGCGGGCTGGAGGCGCGGCAGCCCGGTCAGCAGCGCGAGCGTGCCGAGCGTCCCCGCGGCCGCGGCCGCGTAGTTCCAGCCCACGCCGAACGCCGACACCACGAGCCCGCCGAGCGCGGGGGACGCCATCGACCCGAGCCGGACGGTCAGCGCGTTGAGCGCCCCCGCCGCGACGAGCTTGTCGGGCGCGACCAGCGCGGGCGTCGCGGCCAGCAGCGCGGTGATGCTGACGCCGGTCATCAGCCCGTCCCATGCCGCCAGCGCGTACAGGGCCGCCAGCGAGGGGGAGGGCAGGAACGCGTTGAGCGCCAGCAGGACGAACCCGATCCCGGCCGCCGCGCGCGCCCGCAGCATCAGGCGCCGCCGGTCGTGCCGGTCGGCCAGGACCCCGCCCCACAGGAACCCGGCGAGGAGCGCGAACCCCTCGGCGGCCGAGACCCCGCCCACGTGCACGGTGGACCCGGTGAGGTCGTACACCTGCACCGGGAGGGCCACGGCCAGCATGCCGATCCCGAAGACCGAGACGGTGCGGGCGATGAACACGTTGCGGAACGGCCTGCTGTCGCGCAGCGGCCCGACGTCGATGACCAGTCGCCGGAGCATCCTCGGGCTTCTCCTCTGCCGATCGAGTGACTAAGGTTAGCCTAGCCTTAGTTGATCGTGAGGAAAGAGGAGCCGTGCAGCGGACGCTGATGAACGGGAAGATCCACCGGGCGACCGTCACCCAGGCGGACCTGCACTACGTGGGCTCGCTGACGATCGACGCCGACCTGATGGCCGCGGCCGACATCGTGGAGGGCGAGCAGGTCCACCTCGTCGACATCGACAACGGCGCCCGCCTGGTCACCTACGCCATCACCGGCGAGGCCGGCAGCGGGGTCATCGGCGTCAACGGCGCGGCGGCCCGCCTCGTCCAGCCCGGCGACATGGTGATCATCATCACCTACGCCGGCGTGGAGGACCCCTCCCGGCACGAGCCCCGCGTCGTCCATGTCGACGCCGCGAACCGCGTCGTCGCCCTCGGCTCCGACCCGTCCGAGCCGGTCCCCGGCGCCCCCGCCCAGCTCGCCGGGCGGTGACCATGGACGGCCTCACCCCCTGGCCCGCCGACCTCGAAGCCCGCTACAAGGCCGAGGGCTACTGGACCGACCGCCTCCTCGGCGACGTCCTGCGCGGCGACCCGTCCGCCACCGCCCTCGTCGCAGGCGACGACCGCCTCACCTACGCCGACCTGGACGCCCGTGCCGCCCGCACCGCCGCCGGCCTCCTCGCCCTCGGCCTCCGCCGCGGCGACCGCGTGGTCGTCCAGCTCCCGAACACCGCGGGCTTCGTCGTCGCGTTCCTCGCCCTCGTCCGCATCGGCGCCGCGCCCGTGCTGGCGCTCCCCGCGCACCGCGAGAGCGAGATCCGCTACCTCTGCGAGCTCTCCGAGGCCCGCGCCTACGTCTGCGCCGACCGCGACGGCGACTTCGACTACCGCGAGCTGGCGCGAACGCTCCCCGTGGAGCACGTCGTCGTCGAGGGCGACGCCGAGGAGTTCACCCCTCTGGCCTCCGTCGACGCCGATCCGGTGGCGGCCCCCGTCCCCGATCCGTCCGACGTGGGCGTCTTCCTCCTTTCGGGCGGCACCACCGGCCTCCCGAAACTGATCCCCCGGACGCACCGCGACTACGTCTACAACCTGGAGGCCAGCGCCGACCTGTGCGGCTTCGACCGCGGCACCGTCTACCTGGTCGTGCTCCCGGCCGCGCACAACTTCGCCCTGGCCTGCCCCGGAATCCTCGGCGTCTTCGCCACGGGCGGCACGGTCGTCCTGTCGCCCTCCGGGTCCCCGGACGAGGCGTTCCCCCTCATCGAGCGCGAGCGCGCCACCGTCTGCGCGGTCGTCCCCCCGATCGCCCTCCTCTGGCTGGACGCCGTGACCTGGTCGGACGAGGACGTCTCGTCCCTGCGCCTGCTCCAGGTGGGCGGCGCCAAGCTCGCCGCGGAGCGCGCCGCCGAGATCCCGGACGCCCTGGGCTGCCAGGTCCAGCAGGTCTTCGGCATGGCCGAGGGCCTCCTCAACTACACCCGCCTGGACGACCCGCGCGACCTGGTCGAACGGACGCAGGGCCGCCCCCTCTCCCCGGCGGACGAGATCCGCGTCGTGGACGAGGACGGCAAGCGGGTGGCTCCGGGCGAAGTGGGCGAACTCCTCACCCGGGGCCCGTACACCCTGCGCGGCTACTACCGCGCCCCGGAGCACAACGCCCGCTCCTTCACCCCGGACGGCTTCTACCGCACGGGCGACCTGGTCAGAGAGCTGCCCTCCGGGCACCTCATCGTCGAAGGCCGTGAGAAGGACCAGATCAACCGGGGCGGCGACAAGGTCTCCGCCGAGGAGCTGGAGAGCCACCTCCTGGCCCACTCGGCGGTCCACGACGCGGCCGTGGTCGGCGTCCCCGACCCGGTCATGGGAGAGCGCACCTGCGCCTTCCTGATCATCAGGGAGGGGGAGAGGGCGCCCGGCCTGCGCGAGGTGAAGGACTTCCTCCGCGTGCGGGGCGTCGCCGCCTACAAGCACCCCGACCGCCTGGAGACGGCCGCCGTGTTCCCCCGGACGCCGGTCGGCAAGATCAGCAAGAAGGCGCTCGCCGCCCGCCTCCGATGAGACCGCCACCGGTTCGCCGCCCGGCGTTCACCGTTTCCCGCGAACACCGCCGGAGGTCTCGGCATCCTAATAGACAATTATGTCTATTAGACTTGGGAGACGTCTGTGGCACCCGATCCGCTGGGACCCGGTGATCCGACGAGGCTCGGTGACTACCTCCTCGCGGGGCGTCTCGGCGCCGGCGGCCAGGGCGTCGTGTACGAGGCGTACGGGCCGGACGGCGCGCGGGTCGCGGTCAAGACGCTCCACGGCGACTACTCCGCACGGCACCGCGACCTGTTCGTCCGCGAGGTCGAGGCGGTGCGGCGCGTCGCGCAGTTCTGCACGGCGCGCGTCCTCGCCGTCGACCTGGACAACGCCGTCCCCTACGTCGTCAGCGAGTACGTCGCGGGCCCGACCCTCCAGCAGGCGGTCGACGAGGACGGCCCCTACAAGCCCGACGACCTCTACAGGCTGGCGGTCGGGATCGCGACCGCGCTGACCACCGTGCACCGGGCGGGCGTCGTCCACCGCGACCTGAAACCCGCGAACGTGCTGCTGGGACCGGACGGTCCCCGCGTCATCGACTTCGGCATCGCCCGCACCGAGGACATGTCCCAGAGCGCGACCGGAATGAAGGGGACGCCCCGGTACATGGCGCCCGAGGTGTTCCAGGGGAAGAGTCCCGGGCCCGCCGTCGACGTCTGGGCCTGGGGCGCCACGATCCTGTTCGCGGCGTCCGGCCGCACCCCGTTCAGCGGCGAGTCCCTGCCCAAGCTGATGCACTCCGTGCTGACCACCGAACCGGACACCGCGGCGGTCCCCGAGCGGCTGAGGCCCATGGTCGAGGCCGCGCTGGCCAAGGACCCGGAACGGCGTCCCGACGCCCCGGGCCTCCTGCTCGACCTGCTCGGCGGGCGCCCCGACGCGGACCTCCTGGAGCAGGGCGAGCGGGAGGCCCGCGCCGTCCGCATGCCCAAGGCCGCGTCTCCGCCGCTGGGCGAGCGCGCCGAAGAGGTGATGCGGAGCCTCGGCCCGGAGGCGCAGCAGGCCGTCCCGCAGCTCCTGCTGCGGATGGCGGCGGCCGAAGACGACCTCGTCCGCCCGGCGGCCCGCGCCGAGTTCGGCGACGGCCGCACGCCGGAGCCGGTCATCGACGCCGTCCTTTCGGCGTTCACCCAGGCGGGGCTGCTCGCCTGGGACGGGCAGCGCGTCACCCTCGCCTCCCCGGCGCTGCTGCGCGCATGGCCGCGGCTGCGCGACTGGGCCGCCGCCGAACGGCCGGGCCTGGAGGTCCACCAGGAACTCGCCGAGGGAGCGCGGCTGTGGGACGCGCACGGACGCAAGTCCGGCGACGTCCTCCAGGGGACCCGGCTCGAACGCGCGATGACCTGGGCCGTCGGCGGCGGCCGCGCCCTGCGCCCGAACACGCTGGAGCAGGCTTTCCTGGACGCCGGGCGCGCGTCCGTCCGCCGCCGCTCCACGCTGCGGACGGCGGTCTCCGGCGTCCTCGCCGTCCTGTTGCTGGCGACGCTCGTCGCGGGCGTGGCCGTCTTCCAGCAGAGCCGCACCGTCGCACGGCAGCGCGACGACGCGGAGGCCCGCCGCCTCGCGGCCGTGGCGATGGCCACCCGCAAGAGCGCCCCGAGAACCGCCCGCCGCCTGGCCATCGCCGCCGGCGCCCTCTCCAACACCAAGGAGACCAGGGAGGCGCTGGTCGCTCTTCGCTACCAGTGGGAGAGCGACGTCTTCATCCCGCCCGGCGTGAGCGCCACGACCCGGCGCCAGCCGTCGCCGGGCGGCCGCGTCCTCGCCGTCGTGGACGGCGGAAAGGCCAGTGTCTGGAACATCGACACCCACGCCAGACTGCACGCCTTCACCATCACCGGCGCCGACACCCTTGATCTCGTCGTCACCGACGACGCGCGCACCATGATCACCTGGGCGGGCGACGGGACGGCCCGCGTCTGGGACACCACGTCCGGCAAGGAACGCGGCAGGCTCCCCGTCGGCCGGGCCGGCACCGACGCGAAGATCTTCGACGGGATCGACCTGAGCCCGTCCGGGCACCTCCTGCTCGCCGGCAACCGCGACGCCCGCACCGTCTGGGACCTGCGGACCCTCCGGCAGGTCCCGCTGAGCTGGACGCGCCCGAAGGACGGCGCCGAGATCCTCACGGCCGACGCGGGCGACCAGCTCGTCGCGGGCGTCACGCCGCAGGGCGCGGTGCACGTCGACCAGCTGGCGGCCAAGGCGACGATCGCGCTGCCCCGCCTCAACAAGGCGCTCAAGGGGAGATACGCCAGCGCGGCCAAACTGAGCCCGGACGGCTCGCTGCTCGCCGTCGCCGCCGCCCCGGCCACGGGCAGGAAGACAGAGATCCTGCTCTGGAAGCTGGGCGCGGACGAGCAGTACCTGAGGCTCGGACCCGCGAACTCCTACTCCTCCCTGGCCTTCAGCGAGGACGGCGGATACCTGGCGCAGGCCAGGACCATGTGGCGGCTCAAGGGCGGCGGCGTCGCCCCGTCCGCACCCATGATCCGGTACGCGCCGAACGCGGACTGCGCCCTGGTCCGGATCGTGGAGAAGCGGGCGCTGCGCTGCATCGAACCGGCGACCGGCCAGGTCTCGTCCCTCGACATCAGCACCTTCCTGAGCACCCAGGTCGTCCAGGGAGGCAGTCTGGTCCAGAACGCGACCATCTCCGCGGACGCCTCGACCATGGCGTACCGCGGCGGAGGCTCGGTGCACTTCTGGGACGTCCGGCGCAGGCGTGCCGTCGACCGGGGATTCAACCTCTCGTCCGACTACCTGTACTCCGGGAACGGCAACGACCTCGCCCTCAGCGCCGATGGGAGGCGACTCGCCGTCTACAAGAACGCCCGCACGGTCACCGTCACCGACGCCGAGAAGTTCGCGAAGCTCGGCGATGTGACGCTGCCCCGGCCCGCCGACAGGATCCAGGCCATGGCCATGTCCCCGGACGGCCGCGGCCTGGCCCTCCTGGTCCGCCGCGGCACTGCGGGAGAACTCCAGTTCTGGGACGCGAAGACGTTCCGGCTGATCCGCGCGCTGGCGTCCTCAGCCGACACCTTCGTCAAACGCATCGTCTTCCGCCCGGACGGCAAGGCCCTCATGACGGACGGCAAGTCCGGCATGATCGAGTACCCGTCCGGCCGCGTCCTGGCCAGAACCGAGGACACCTTCTTCAACACCCTTCTCACCATGAGCCGCGACGGCCGGACGATCGTGAGCGCCGAGGGAACCGAGGCGGACCAGAAAGTCCTCCTCACCGACGGCAGGACACTCCGTTCACGCGGCCTGATCCTGCGCGGCCACAAGAGCTACGTCACGACCGCCGCGATCTCCCCGGACGGCACCCTTCTCGCCACCGGCGACGAACTGGGCCAGATCCGCTTGTGGGAGATCGAATCCGGCCGCCCCTACGCCCTGCCCCTGACCGGCCACCAGACGGAGATCGGCGCCCTGGCCTTCTCCTCGGACGGCAGGACCCTCACGAGCGCCGCCGAAGCCGGCACCGTCCTCACCCACGACCTGGCCCCCGCCCTGACCAGGGCGGCCCTCTGCCGGAACACCTCCGGCGGCCTGACAAAGAAGGAGTGGAAACAGAACCTCCCCACCCTCGACTACCGCCCCACCTGCCCCCGCTGAGGGCCAAATGATCAGAGGGCGGTGGCTGCACCGCCCCCTGATCGCCGGCCCCCCTCAAGACGGTTCGGCATGTGCTGTTCCTGGAGCCGGACGTGCGGGTACGGAGTTGAAGCAGGTCTACCTCCCGACCCCACAACCAACCGATCTACGGGAGCGGAACATGGGCCTCATCCACATAGAGCTGTTCGCAACGCTCGACCTCGTTGCCCAGTCACCCGGCGGCCCCGACGAGGATCCGGTGGGGTTCCCGTTCGGCGGGTGGCAGGCGCCCTTGATGGACGAGGCCGCCGGCGCACAGGTCGTCGCCGCGTACGAGGGCACGGACGCCCTCCTGCTCGGTCGGCGGACGTACGAGATCTTCGCCGCCTACTGGCCGCACCAGAGAGGCGAGGACAACGAGATCGCCGCGCTCTTCAACAGCGTCCCGAAGTACGTGGCCTCCCGAGGCAGGCCGGACCTCTCCTGGGCCGACTCCACGCAGCTCGGCCCGGACCTGGCCGGCGCGGTCCGCGAGATCCGTGACCGGCACGAGCACGTGAAGGTCGTCGGGAGCCTGAACCTGGTGCAGACCCTTCTGCGCGAGAAGCTCTTCGACCGCCTCGACCTCTGGGTGTACCCGATCGTGCTCGGCGTCGGGAAGAAGGTCTTCGACGGTGGGGCGGTACTCATGAACGTCACCCTCCTCGAACCGCCGGCAGCCGCCCCGAACGGCACCGTGTACCTGCGCTACGGCCTGGCCGACGGGACGCCCGAGACGGGCGACATGACCGTCCCCGACCGCGGGGTCTGAGCCGCCTCCTCGCCCGTCGGGGGTGGTGGGCGCTCTCGCCGTCGCCGTCGATCGCAGCGGAGGCCGAGAGCTCCGTCTCGCCGAACGGCGGGGAGGTGGACCTCCCCGCCGTCAGATCACGCAGACCCGGACTTCCGGATCTGGATCTTCGTCGCCCCGCAGGAGGCGATGAGGATCAGGACGATCGCCCCCAGCCCCAAGAGGCCGGGAACGGTTTGTGCCACGAGCATGCCCACCGCGGTTCCCAGAAGGTTCCGCAGCGGTAGGAGCATCGCGTTGGTGGACGCCAGGAGACCGTGCTCATAGGCCTTCACCAGAACGACGCCGCTGAACAGCGCACCGAAGACCGCGCTGACCGCACAGAGCAGCAAGTACGGCCAACGGCCGGCGGTCATGCCCTCCCAGCCGCCTTCCAGAGTCCACGCGCCCACCGCGAGGATGCCGAGGGCGGGAAATCCGCAAAGGGTGTTGGCCTTTGCCTTGATCTCCCCATCGAGCATCTCCAGCCGCTTCTGGGAGTAGGCGTACGTGGCCGCCGTGGCGGTCAGGACGCCGATACCCGGAATCCAGCTGGGAATCTGCTGGCCCAGGACATGGACCCCCGGTGCGGCGTCCGAAAAGAAGTTCCCGCCCGAGCCGCCGACGGTATCCCTTGTGAGGGCCCATGTCCCCAGTACCGCGAGAACCGGCCACAAGGCGGTCGAGTAGGTCTTCTGCCGGATGTCCTGGTAGACATCGCCGCCGAGCGTGAAGACCACGGTGAACAAGAACGACAGCGGTTGCATGACCTCCAGCCGAACCCATCGAAGAACGAACTGGAACGACATGTTGTTCGCTCCCAGAGCGGCGCCCAGCAGAAGGGCCTGCTTCCAGACGGCCCAACGGCACCACAACGACGGCCGAAAGAAGTACCAGAAGACCGCCGTCCCGAAGATGACGGAGACAAGCGCCGCCGTCACCGGTCCGACATGCTTGGTAACGCCGATGGCTACCAGGAGACAGCCGTTGAGAGCACCCACTGAATTGGCGAATACCGCCATCGTGAGCGCCTTTCTGTCCGCGCCGTGGAGGTCGCTTGTCAGCGACCGCCAACACCTGCGAAACGCCGCGAGCGAGCCTCGCCGGCGCTCTCTCTTGCAATTCACGAGATCCCCTTTGGTTTGTGGGGCGCGCCAGGAGGATCTCGGGACGTTCTCCCGGTCCTGGTCGCGCCCGCTATGCGGAGCAACTCAAGAGCCGGGAAGGCTCTTCAGTTTTATGGTCGCAACGTTAGTCTACCAGAGCTGAATTCGCGGATAGACGGTGAATATCGAGCCGAGAATTGAGAATGGTGCTCGCGAGATGCCTTCGAATTCATATCCGGGGCAGACCGCCGTCTACCCCGGAAATTCAACGAATGTAGCCGTTCACGACCATCGGCAGCGACGCGTCCAGGCCCGCCATGTGCAGCACGCCTTCGTCGCGGGGGTCGCCAATGGTGTGCCCGTTCGCGGCCATCGCCGCGAGCAGGACCCGAACGTCGCCGTTCACGGTCTGGCGGTAGGCGTCCAGAGCCTGCGACGCGTGCTGCCGTCCAGCCCACGTCTCGTTGTCGGTGAACAGCACCATCCCGTCCACCTCAAGACGCTGATGCTGCGCCCACTGGAACGGCTGCGACAGATCCGTGCCGCCGCCCGACGGACGCCAACGGGAGATCTCCCGCAGGTTCGTGCGCGCCGTCACCTGGGACGCGCGGACCTGGGTGTCGACGTCGATGACGTGGCAGTTGCCGCGCTCGATCCGGTTCAGGATGACCGCCATCGCGTTCGCGACCTCGTAGCAGGACCCGAGCGGCGCACCGCCCGAGGTGATGTTGCGGAAGCTCATGGACCCGGAGGAGTCCACCGCCACCAGCAGGCGCCGACCGGACGGCTCCATGTGCCCGAACGACAGCTCGTACGCCTCTTCGAGCGCGTCCAGGATGGCCGGGACCGGCGACCAGTGCTGCACGTCCGCGCGCGGGTGCGGCTGTGCGCGACCGCTCCCGTACACGCGCAGGGCGAGGAACAGGTCCATCGGGTGGATCCGGGCCTTCGCGAGCGCGCCGGCGTCGGTGAGCCGGTCCGCGGCGCGCCGGGTCGCGTCACCCATTGGCGTCAGCGTCCCGATCCGAGTCATCCGGGACAGGTTCCGAAGCAGCGCGGTCATCCCGATCGTGTCGACGAGCTCGTCCCACACGCCCGGCTCGGTGAGAACCGCGTCCGGGAGGAACTCCCACGGCACGCCCCGGGACCGCACCACGTCGATCGCGTCGACCGGGCCGGTGACGGCCTGCGCGGCGAGGAACGCGTCCACTGCGGGCACCCGCGCGCGGACGTCATCGTCGGAGACGTTCCCGGCGATCCATCCGAACAGCGCACGCCGCGCCGGCGAGTCGGCCTTGGGGTGCGCGATGCGGAGCGCGTCCCGCAGCGCGAACGCCTCCCCGGCCGGGGTCCTGCGCTGTCGAGCCTTGCACACTCGCCACGCGACCTGGTCGACGTCGCCGTTGAGGAACCACGACGCGAGCGCGGTCCGCATCGCCCGCCCGATCACAGGCGCCGTGCCGCTGCCGGTGGCCTTGCCGCCGAGGTTCTTCCAGTAGCCGAAGAACGACGCGAGATGGTCCGTGGTCCGCGCGACCTGCGCCAGCGATGCCTTCACGGCCTGCCGGGTGCCGGCGTCGCCGCGCGCCGCGGCGGCGGCCATGACGAAAAGCGCGGGACGGTTCTTCGGAGCACGCGGCGGACGCGCCGCAGAGATCGCCGTCGCGAGGTCGACGACCCGGACGCCGTCCGCGGCGATGGCGTCGAACACGACCTGCGCGTTGTCCGCAGTGAGCCTGTCTTCGCCGACGTAGTACGTGCCGCCGGTGGTGCCGAGGATGAGGAAGTCCTCCAGCCGCGTCCACAGGTCCTTGGCGAACCCGTAGCCGCCGGCGTTGTTGCGGACCTGCTCGGTCTCACGGCCGGGAATCGGCCGGCTCTGCGGCGTCTGCACGGTGGAAACCGAAGCAAGAGGGTCACGGGCCATCAAGGGCCTCCAAGGAATTCGACCCGCCTCAGGGGCGGATGTGGGGGAGGAGCAAGCGCACAGGGGAGGGCGGATGTGGTGGCGTCCACCGGGGTTTTAAGTCCAATGCTCTTCCTGGCTGAGCTACCACCCGGCATTGCCGGGTGGGCAGGATTCGAACCTGCGACCGTTGGATCCGATAACCGACGGGCTTCGACCCGCCCTTCCCCTGTGCGTCGCTCGGCCCGTAGGGCCGGGTACACGCACGGATGTGGGAACGACCACCGGATTGCGTCTATTCGAAAGAGATAACCGACGGTCTTCGACCCGTGCGCGCACCGGACCCGACGCGCTGATCAAAAGGTAGCCCGCTCCGAAACGGCTCGCATCCGAATATCGCCCGGTTCCGACGGTGAGGCGGTCATGGTCCAGGCCATGCACTCGACACCCCGCGCGTAGCCGCCCGCTGATCGCGCGTCACTCCGGAAGGTCCTCGCTTGGCCGACGCGGGGGCCCGGCCCAGCGGACCAAATTGTGGAACAGCTCCGCCTGCTCGATGGCGTCATCCAGCGCATTGTGCGTGTGCGGTCGGTCGGACAGCAGCTCGGCGGGCATCTGGCGTTTGGTCGAGCGGGTGATCGGAGTGCCGGCCTTGGCGGCGTACATGCTCTTGAGATCCAGGTGCCGGGAGTGGCCGAACGGAGATCCCGCGTCGGTGAACCGCGTCCAGTACCAGTACAGGAACATCCAGTCGAAGCCGAGCGGATAGGCCACGAACACCGGCGAGGCATCCGCCGCGCTGGCCACCGCGGTCACCCAGGCGGTCGCCGCGTTCATCGCCTCACCCGGATCACGGCCCTCGATCGCGAGGTGGTCGCGGTCCAGGCCGCTGACGGCCAGCGCCTCAGGGACGTAGGCGTCGCTGATCGGTTTCAGTTCCGCGTAGAACGTGGTCTCGGCAGGATCGGCCGGCTTGAACGCGCGCCCGTCAAAGGTCCCGCAGGCGCTCATGCCAAAGCTCAGCATGGAGTAAGGCCCAGGAATCGGCCCGTCGGCCTCAACGTCAACCGAGATGTACACCTCAGGCTTGCCCATCCTCGACCTCCTTGACAGCTCCGAACATGATCCCGCGTCAGGCCCAGCGTCATCGCGGTTGAGACGTCAATCGGCTTGTCACGGTTCACGGGGTTGGCAGGTGGGGCACCAGACGGTTCTGCGGCCGGAGAGGCGGCGGCTCTCCAGAGAGGTGCCGCAGCGGGGGCAGGTGGGGGCCGGGGTGTCTCGGGCTCCGGTCAGCCAGGTTCTTCGGGGTGGGACCCGTTCGGCCTTGATGGAGGCGCGGAGGACGCGGCGCATCGCTCTGTGGAGGGTGGTGACTTCTGAGGCGGTCAGGGCGCGGGCGGGGCGCAGGGGGTTGATGCGGGCTCGCCAGCAGATCTCGTCGGCCAGGAGGTTGCCCAGGCCGGCGGTGACCGTCTGGTCCGTGAGGGTGGTCTTCAGGCGGCCTCGGTGGGCGCCGAGGGTGGCGGCCAGGTCGTCGCGGGAGAGGTCCAGGGCGTCCGGGCCGAGGTTTCCGAGGGTCTCGTCTGCCTGCCTGTCGTCGGCGGCCAGGTGGACGCCCTGGAGTTTGCGCATGTCGCGGAAGCGGAGTTCGCCGTCGGGGAGCCTCCAGATGACGCGGTCGTGGCGGTGGCGCGGCTCGTCCGGGTGGTGCCAGGTGAGCGAGCCCGTCATGCCGAAGTGGAGCAGGACGACCGGGCCCTGCGCCGGGGCCAGCAGCCACTTGCCGTGGCGGTGCGGTTCCTCGAAGCGGTGGCCGCGCAGCGCGGTGCTCAGGCGCCGGGCGGTGACTCCGCGCAGGACGCCGGGGTCGAGCACCGACACTGAGGCGATCGGCTCGCCGGTGTGCTCGGCGAGCACCCGGCGGAAGCCTTCGACGTCGGGAAGTTCCGGCATGGCGGGTCCCTACCCGCTGGCGGGTCAGGTCTGCGGGACGACGTGCGGCGCGATGCTGGAGAGCTTCTCGCAGGTCTCCTCGTATTCGCGGTCGGGGGTCGAGGCGCTGACGATGCCCGCGCCGGCGCGCAGCCACGCCTGGCCGTTCTCGGCGTAGAGGGCGCGGAGGACGAGGGCGGAGTCCAGCGCGCCGTCGTGGGAGACGGTGACGACGGCGCCCGAGTACAGGCCGCGGCGCTCCTCCAGGCGGGTGATGGCCTCGATCGCCTCGGGTTTCGGGATGCCGGACGCGGTGACGCCCGGGAAGAGCGCGTCCAGGGCGTCCCATGCGGTGCGGCCGGGGGAGAGGGTGCCGCTGACGCTGGAGCCCAGGTGCTGGACGCTGCCGCGTTCCTTCACCGTCATGAAGCCGGTCACGCGGACGGTCTCCGGGTCGCAGACCCGGTAGAGCTCTTCCTGGGACGTCCTGACCGAGACGGCGTGCTCGTAGATCTCCTTGGGATCGGTCTCCAGGTCGTGGCGGGTGCGGGCGTCGGTGTCGGCGCCGAGGCCGAAGGCGCGGGTGCCTGCGAGGGGCTGGGTCATGACGTGCCCTGCGGAGTCGACGCTCGCGAGCACCTCGGGGCTGAACCCGGTGGCCTGGAATCCGCCCAGGTCGAGCAGGAAGGAGCGGGCCGGGGTGTTGGCCTCCCGGCCGCGGACGTAGGTCGAGACGACGTCGACCGGGTGGGGGACGTCCAGGCGGCGCGACACGATGACCTTCTGGTAGCGGCCCGCGTGGATCTCGGCCACGGCCTCGGCGACGCGATCGCGGTAGGGGGCTCCGCCGGCGCTGACGTCGACGGGCGAAGGCTCGCCGACCGGGTGGCCGTTCGGCCTGGCCAGGAGCTTGGTGACCTGCTCTATGTCCGCTTCGTCCGTGCTAGTGACGGTGACGCGGCCGTTCTCGGCCCGCACCTCCGTGCGGGGGACGATCAGGTGGGCGAGCCGTCCGGAGGGGCGGGCGGCGGCGCACTCGAACGCGATCCAGCCGTAGGCGTTCCAGACGGGCAGGGGCGCGGCGGCGAACGTGTCGCGGAGGGCGTCGGCAGGGCGGCCCGTCCAGGGGCGGGTGAGGGGAGCGTGGCCCGGCCAGCGGGCGTGGACGGCGCCGGCGTCGAGGACGATCTCGGCGAGCATGCCTCCCGCGAACGTCCAGGAGCCGGGCCGCTCGTAGACGACGTAGTCGCCGAACAGGCCCGATCCGGCCAGGCGGGCCATGAGGGCGAGCGGCGCCGAGGGATGCTCGACGACCAGCTCGGCGGGGTTCGCATCGGTGCGCAGACCAGTGGACAAGGCAGCTCCCTCTTCGCGGCCGGAAGGTCAAACTTAGGTAAGGCTAACCTTGCATGATTTTTATAGGCAAGGCTAACCTAACTCGCGGTGGCGAAGCCCGACGACGGAAGAGTTGAGCGTGGAGCAGACGACGGCGGCGCGGCGGCGCGAACTGATGCGGCGGATGATGGCCGAGGCCGGGCTGGGCACGGACACCGCCCGGCTCGCCCCCCGGGGCTCGGACGGACCGGCCCCCCTGTCCCACGCGCAGCAGAGCATGTGGCTGCACCACCGCGCCTTCCCGGAGAGCCCCGCCTACAACGTCTGCCTGCTGATCCGCATGTCCGGCCCGCTCGACGCCGGGGCCCTCCGCGAGGCGCTGCGGGCGCTGGTCCGGCGGCACGCCGTGCTCCGCACCGTCTACGCGGAGGGCCCCGATCAGCGGGCGGTGCAGATCGTCACGGAGGACGACTCGCTCGACCTGCCGCCGGTCCGGTGCGCGGACGCCGGGGCGCGGGCGGCGGAGCTGGCGGCGCTGCCCTTCGACCTGCGGGCCGAGCGGCCGATCCGGCTGGAACTGCTTCGGCTGGGTGAACACGAGCACGCGCTGGTGCTCGTCGTGCATCACATCGCCTGGGACGGCATGACCTGGGGTTCGCTCTCGCGCGACCTCTCAGCGCTCTACCGCGCGGCCGTCACCGGGGCCCCGGACGGGCTGCCCTCGCTGGACGTCCAGTACGCCGACTACGCCGAGTGGGAGCAGCGGCGGCCCGTCGCCGAGGACGATCTCGCGTACTGGCGGGAACGCCTCGATCCGCCCCCGGCCCCGCTCGACCTGCCCGCGGACCGTCCGCGGAGCGCGGTCGTGTCCGAGCGCGGTGGACGGCGGGCGCGCCGCTTCGAGGACGACGTGACCGAGGGCATGCGCAAGCTCGCCGCGGAGGAGAACCTCACCCCGTACATGGTGATGACGGCCGCGTACGCGGTCCTGCTGCACCGCTACACCGGCTCGGTGGACGTGGCGATCGGTTCGTCGGTGATGAACCGCGAGCACGCCGAGGTCGAGCGGCTCGTCGGGAACTTCGGCAACACGCTCGTGCTGCGCGCCGACCTGAGCGGGACGCCGACGTTCCGGGAGGCGCTGCGCCGGGTGGGCCGCACGGTCGCCGAGGCCTTCGCGCACCAGGCGGCGCCCTACGACAGGCTCGTCCAGGAGCTGAGGCCGGCGCGCGGACGGGGGCGCTCGGCGTTCTTCGACACGATGCTGCTGTTCCTCGCCCAGGAGATCGGCGAGCTGGACCTGCCCGGCATCACGTCGAGCTGGACGCACGTCCACAACGGCACGACGCACTTCGACCTGTCGCTGGAGGCGTTCGTCCGGCCGCAGGGGATGACGGTCGAGGCGACGTTCCGGCGCGAGCTGTTCGAGGACGAGCGCATCGACGCGCTGCTGGCCCACCTGGAGACGCTTCTCCGCGACGCGCTGGCCGGCCCCGACAGGCCCATCGGCGCGCTGGAGGTCATGAGCGCGGACGAGCGCGCCCTGATCGGCGCGGCGAACGCCACCGACCGGGCCCTGCCCGCGACCGACGTCGTCGCCCTGTTCGAGGAGCAGGCGGCCCGCACTCCGGAGGCCACGGCGATCGAGGCGGGCGGCGCGGCTCTCACCTACGCCGAGATGGACGAGCGGGCGTCCGCGCTCGCGGCCGAGCTGCGCGCCCGGGGCGCCGGGCCGGAGAGCGTCGTCGCGCTCGCGCTGCCGCGCACGCCCGATCTCGTCGTCGCCCTCCTCGGGGTCCTGAAGGCGGGCGCCGCCTACCTGCCGCTGGACCTCGACCATCCCGCCGACCGGCTCGCCTACATGCTGGACGACGCCGGGCCCCTCTGCGCGATCGTCACCCGCGACACCGCGCCGCTGCTCCCTGGAGCCACCGAACTCCTGGTGCTCGGCACCAACCTCCGCGATGGCAGAAACACCCGCACGGCACCTCCGCGTCCGGACGACCTCGCCTACGTCATCTACACCTCCGGCTCCACCGGCCGCCCCAAGGGCGTGGCGATCCCGCACGGCGCGCTCACGAACTTCCTGCTCACCACCCGTGCCCGGCTGGACCTCGGCGCCGGCGACCGGCTCGTCGCCGTCACGACCGTCGCCTTCGACATCGCCGCCCTGGAACTGTTCGTCCCGCTGATCAGCGGCGCGACGGTCGTCCTCGCGGGCCGTGACACGGTCCGCGACCCGGCCGCTCTCGCCGGGCTCCTGGCGGACGCGACGATCGTCCAGGGCACCCCGTCGCTGCTCGGCACGCTCGACCCGCAAGCGTTGAAGGGGCTGCGCGTCCTGGTCGGCGGTGAGGCGCTGCCGCCCGCCCTCGCGGCGTCGCTCGCGGAGTCGGCCCCGCTCGCCACCAACATGTACGGGCCGACCGAGGCGACGATCTGGGCGACGTCCGCGGACCTTCCCGCGGACGGCATCGGCACGCCCTTCTGGAACACCCGCGCCCACATCCTGGACGCGGGCCTCCGCCCGGTCCCGCCGGGTGTCCCCGGCGAGCTGTACCTGGCGGGCGCGCAGCTCGCCCGCGGCTACGCCGGCCGCCCCGACCTGACCGCGGAGCGCTTCGTCGCCGACCCGTCCGGCCCGCCCGGATCCCGGATGTACCGGACGGGCGACCTCGCGCGGCGCGCCCGCGACGGGTCCGTCGAGTACCTCGGCCGCACCGACGACCAGGTGAAGATCCGCGGGTTCCGGATCGAGCCCGCCGAGGCGCAGGCCGTGCTCGCCGCGCAGCCGGGCGTCGCGCAGGCCGCGGTCGTCGTCCGCGAGGACCGCCCCGGCGATCCCCGTCTGGTCGGCTACTACGTCCCCGCCGAGGGACCGGACGGAGCAGCCCTGCGCGACGCGCTCGCCGGCGCGCTGCCCGAGTACATGGTGCCGTCCGCCCTGATCGCCCTGGAGGAACTGCCCCGCACGGTCAACGGCAAGCTCGACCGCGCCGCGCTGCCCGCGCCCGAGGCCGAGGTGTCGGGACGGGCGCCGCGCGACGCCCGCGAGGCCGCCCTGTGCGCGATCTTCGCCGAGCTGCTCGGCGTCGAGGGCGTCGGCATCGACGACGACTTCTTCGCGCTCGGCGGGCACTCGCTGCTCGCGGCGCGCCTCGCCGCCAGGGCCCGGACCGTCCTCGGCGCCGAGCCGTCGATCGCGGACGTGTTCGAGGCGCCGACCGTCGCCGCGCTCGCGCCCCGCCTGGTCGCGACCGGCGCCGTCCGCGTCCGCGACGTCGCGCGGCCCGAGATCGTCCCCGCGTCGGCGGCGCAGCGCGGCCTCTGGCTGGAGGAGCGGCTCCGCGGCCCGTCGGCGTCCTACTCGCTGCCGCTCGGGATCCGCCTGCACGGCCCGGTCGACGAGGACGCCCTCGACCGGGCGTTCGGCGATGTCGTGGCCCGCCACGAGGCGCTGCGCACGCTCCTCGTCGAGGGACCGGACGGCCTGCCCGTCCAGCGCGTCCTCGACCCGGACGTCCCCGCCGGCCTCGCCGTCGTCGACGCGCGGGACGAGACGCCGGAAGGGCTCGCGGCCATCGAGAAGGCCGCCACCGCGCACGTCTTCGACATCGGGCGCGACCTCCCCGTCCGCGGCACCCTCGTCCGGACGGGCGACGCCGGCTGGTCGCTGATCCTCCTCCTGCACCACGCCGCCGCCGACGAATGGTCGTTCACACCGTTGCTGGCCGACCTGGCCCGCGCCTACGAGGCCCGCCGGGACGGACGGGCCCCCGGCTGGGAGCCGCTGCCCGTCCAGTACGCCGACTACGCGGCCTGGCAGCGCGAGGTGTCCCCCGGCACGGCGCCGCAGCTCGACTTCTGGGCGGACGCGCTCTCCGGGCTTCCCGAGGAGACGGTCCTGCCGTTCGACCGGCCCCGCCCGGCCGAGGCGAGCCGCCGCGGCGGGCTGGTGCCGTTCCGGCTCCCGGCGGAGGGGGCGCGGCGCCTCGCGCGCGACACCGGCGCCAGCGTGTTCATGGTGCTGCACGCCGCCGTCGCCGCGCTGCTCCAGCGGTCCGGCGCGGGCGACGACGTCGCCGTCGGCTCCCCGATCGCCGGGCGCGCCGACGACGACCTCGCCGACCTGGTCGGCGTCTTCGTCAACCCGCTGGTGCTGCGTACCGACCTGTCCGGCGATCCGACCTTCGCCGAGCTGCTCCGGCGCGTCCGGGCCGCCGACCTCGCCGCGTTCTCCCGCGCCGACGTCCCCTTCGAGCGGGTCGTCGAGCGGCTCGCGCCCGAACGCTCCCTCGCCCGCAGCCCCCTGTTCCAGGTGATGATCGTCCACCAGAGGCTGGAGGACGTGCGGCTCGCGCTGCCCGGCGTGCGCGCCGAGCCGTTCCTGCCGGAGACCGGCGGCGTGAAGTTCGACCTCGACCTGTACTTCGCGGAGGGCGACGACGAGATCGAGGGGTTCGCCGCGTTCGCCGCCGACCTGTTTGACGCTTCGACCGTCGAGCGGTTGACCGACGACCTCGGCGCACTGCTCGCCCAGGTCACCGCGGACCCCGGCCGGCGGCTGTCCTCCCTCGGCGCGCCCGTCGAGCACCCCGACACCGCGCGGGAGTTCCCCGTCCGGACGGCCGCCGGGCTTATCGAGGCGCAGGTGGAGCGGACCCCGCACAGGACCGCCGTGGTCTTCGGCGACACCGCCCTCACCTACGCCGACCTCGACCGCCGCGCCGAGGCGCTCGCCGACCGCCTCGCCGCCGCCGGGGCGGGCCCCGAGCGGGTCGTCGCGCTCGCGCTGCCCCGCTCCGACGAGTTCGCCGTCGCCCTGTACGCGGTGCTGAAGACGGGGGCCGCCTACCTGCCGATCGACCTGTCGTACCCGCCCGCCCGCGTCGCCGCGATGCTCGACGCCGTCCGGCCGCTGCTGGTGCTCGGACGCGACGAGCCGCCGCGGGACGCACCCCGCCGCGAACGCCCCGACGTCCGCCCCGACCACACGTCCTACGTCGTCTTCACCTCCGGCTCCACCGGGACGCCCAAGGCCGTCGCCGGCACCCAGCGCGCCCTCGCCAACCGCCTCGCCTGGGGCGCCGGCCTCGCCGCGCCCGGCGTCCGCGCCGCCAAGAGCTCGCCCGCGTTCATCGACGGGACGACCGAACTGCTCGGCGGCCTGGTCGCGGGCGACACGGTCGTCATCGCCGACGCCGAGACGGCCGCCGACGCCGTCGCGCTCGGCGACTTCGTCGACCGCCACGGCGTCGGCCTCGTCACGCTCGTCCCGAGCCTCTTGGCGGTCCTCGCGGACAACGGCCTGCCGCCCTCGGTCACCACCTGGATCAGCAGCGGCGAGGCGCTCCCCAGCGCGCTCGCCGAGCAGGTCCCGGGACGGCTGGTCAACCTGTACGGATGCTCGGAGGCCGCCGGGGACAGTCTCATCGCCGAGGCGGGCGGGCTGCGGCCCATCGCCAACACCCGCGCTCACGTGCTGGACGCCGCGCTCCGCGAGGTGCCCGTCGGGGAGCTGTACCTCGCGGGCGACGGCCTGGCGCGCGGATACCTCGGCGACCCCGCCCGCACGGCCGAGCGCTTCGTCGCGAACCCGTTCGGCCCGCCCGGCTCCCGCCTCTACCGCACCGGGGACCGCGTCCGGCGCCGCCCGGACGGCGGGCTGGACTTCCTCGGCCGCGCCGACGAGCAGCTCACGATCCGCGGCTTCCGGATCGAGCCGGGGGAGGTGGAGTCCGCGCTCGCCGCCCTGCCCGGGGTGCGGCGCGCCGCCGTCGCCGCGCACGGATCCCGCCTCGTCGGCTACGTCACGGGCGACGTCGAACCGGGGGCGCTCGACACCGCGCTGCGAGCGGTGCTGCCCGACTATCTCGTCCCCGCCGAACTGGTCGTCCTGGACGAGCTTCCCCTCAACCCGAACGGGAAGGTCGACCGGCGCGCCCTGCTCGAGCCCGGACGCCCGGCGGGCGGGCGGGCCCCGGCCACCGGGCCCGAACGCGTCCTCGCCCGCCTCGCCGCGACCGTCCTCGGCCGCGACTCCGTGGGCGCCGACGACGACTTCTTCCGCACCGGGGGCGACAGCATCAGCGCGGCGCTCCTCGTCGCCCGCGCACGCCGCGCCGGCCTGTCGTTCACCGTCCGGGACGTCTTCCGGCTGCGGACCGTCGAGGCCCTCGCCCGGGCCGCCGCGCCCTCCGAGGAGACCAAGCCCGCCCGGACGGGGGACCCGGCCGGTGAGCTTCCGCTATCGCCGCTCCAGGAGGGCCTGCTCTACCACCTGATGCTGGCCGGTGAGGACCGCGACATCTACGTCCAGCAGGCCGTGGTGACGCTGTCAGGACCGGTCGACCCCGAGCGGATGGCGCGGGCCGTGCGTGCCACGCTGGAGAAGTTCCCGAATCTCCGCGCCGGGTTCCGGACCGACGGCGACCGCGCGGTCCAGTTCGTCCCGGACGACTTCGAGACCCCGTGGACGCACGCCGACGTGGCCCCGCAGGACCTGGAGGCGTTCGTCGACGCCCAGCGCGCCGCGCCGTTCGACCCCGCCGCGCCGCCGCTGATCCGCTTCGCCATCGCCCGCCTGGCCGAGGACGACCACCGGCTGGTCCTCACCTCCGAGCTGATCCTGCTGGACGGCTGGTCCGGCGGCCTGCTCGTCACCTCGCTGCTCGGCGCCTACACCGACGCCGCCTCCGAGGCCCGCCGCCCCGTCCCGCCCTTCCGCGCGTTCCTCGACTGGGTGAACGGCCGCGACAGGACCGCCGCGGCGGACGCCTGGCGCCGCGCGCTCGACGGCTTCGACGAGCCCGCCCTCGTCCGGCCGGGCCTGGTCGACGCGCCCGCCGACCTCGCGGGCGCCGGAGAGGTGCACCGCGCGCTGCCCGCCGGCCTCGCCGAGCGCCTGGACGAGGTCGCACGGGAGCGGGGCGTCACGCCCGGAACCCTCTTCCAGACCGCGTGGGGCCTGGTCCTCATGGGCCTGACCGGGCGCGACGACGTCGTCTTCGGCGCCTCGGTCTCCGGACGCCACCCCGACGTGGACGGCGTCGAGTCGATGGTCGGCCTGCTGTTCAACACCGTCCCCGTCCGCGTGCAGGCGGGCCCGGCGGACGCCCTCGCCACCGTCCTCGACCGGGTCCAGGCCGCGCAGTCCGAGCTGTTCGACCACTCCTTCGTCGCCCTCGCCGACGTCCAGCGCGCCACCGGGCTCGGCACCCTCTTCGACACGCTGTTCGTCTTCCAGAACTTCCCGGGGATGCCGACCGGCCGCGCCTTCGGACCGGACGGTGACCTGCGGGTCCTCGGCCGCGCGGTCCGCGACGCCACCCACTACCCGATCACCATGGTCGTCGAGCCGGACGCCGGTCTGCGCGTCATGTACCGGGGCGACGCGTTCACCGAAGCCGAGGCCGAACGCGTCACCGACCGCTACGTGCGGGTCCTGAGGCGCCTCGCCGAAGCGCCCGAGACCTCGTGCCACCGGCTCGACCCCCTCCTCCCGCCGGAGCACGACCGGCTCCGGCGCGACTGGGACGAGGCGCGGCACCCCGTGCCCGAGCTGACGGTCGCGGAGCTGCTCGCCGAGCGCGCCGCCGAGCGGCCCGGCGACCCCGCGCTCGTGTCCCTCCCGGACGTCCGCCTCACCTACGGCGAGCTGAACGCCGAGGTGAACCGGCTCGCGCGGCTCCTGCTGGCCAACGGCGCCGGTCCCGAGAAGGTCGTCGCGCTCGCCCTGCCGCGCTCGGCGCGGATGGTCGTCGCCCTGTTCGCCGTCCTGCGCACGGGCGCCGCCTACCTGCCGCTGGAACTGGACTACCCGGCCGACCGGCTCGACTTCATGCTCAAGGACGCGGCGCCCGTCTGCCTGGTCTCGCACCGCGACATCGCCGCCGGCCTCGCGCACTCCGGGGCCACCCTCGCGCTGGACGACCCGGCGACCGCCCAGGCCCTCGCGGCGCAGCCCGGCCACGACCTGGAACCGGACGAGGTCCCCGGCTTCGCGCCCGGCACGCCCCGCAGGCTCGACCACCCCGCCTACGTCATCTACACGTCGGGCTCCACCGGGCGGCCCAAGGGCGTGGTGACGCCCTACCGGGGCCTCACCAACATGCAGTTCAACCACCGCGCCAACATCTTCGACCCGGTGGTCGCGTCGGCGGGGCGCCGCCTCCGCATCGCCCACACCGTCTCCTTCTCCTTCGACATGTCGTGGGAGGAGCTGCTCTGGCTCGTCGAAGGCCACGAGGTGCACGTCTGCGACGAGGACCTCCGCCGCGACGCCCAAGCCCTCACCGCCTACCTGCGGCAGCACGAGATCGACGTCATCAACGTGACGCCGACCTACGCCCAGCAGCTCCTGGAGGAGGGGCTCCTCGACGGCGGGCACCGGCCGCCCCTCGTCCTCCTCGGCGGCGAGGCCGTCCCGGCGTCGGTGTGGGAGCGGCTCGCGCGCGCCGACGGCGTCCTCGGCTACAACCTCTACGGCCCGACCGAGTACACGATCAACACCCTCGGCGGCGGGACGGGGGACAGCGCGACACCGACGGTCGGCAAGCCGATCTGGAACACCCGCGGGTACGTCCTGGACGCCTGGCTGCGCCCCGTCCCGCCGGGCGCGCCGGGCGAGCTGTACATCGCGGGCGCCGGGCTGGCGCGCGGCTACCTCGGCCGCGCCGACCTGACCGCCGAGCGCTTCGTCGCCGACCCCTCCGGCCCGCCCGGATCCCGGATGTACCGGACGGGCGACCTCGTGCGCGTCCGCGCCGACGGCAACATCGACTTCCTCGGCCGCACCGACGACCAGGTGAAGATCCGCGGCTACCGGGTCGAGCTGGAGGAGATCGAGACCGCCCTCGCCGCCGAGCCCGGCGTCGGCCAGGCCGCCGTCGTCGCGGTCGAGACTGACGTCCCCGGGGTGAAGCGCCTGGTCGGCTACGTCGTCCCGGACGGCTCCCGCGACGGCGCGGCCGAAGAACAGCTCGCCGAGTGGCGGCAGATCTACGACACCGAGTACACCGAGGTCGGGACGGTCGTGCACGCCGAGGAGTTCGCGGGCTGGGACAGCAGCTACGACGGCGCCCCCATCCCGCTGGACGACATGCGCGAGTGGCGCGCGACCACCGTCGAGCGCATCCGCGCGCTCGGCCCGCGCCGCGTCCTGGAGATCGGCGTCGGCGCCGGCCTCCTCCTCACCCGCCTCGCGCCCGGCAGCGAGGAGTACTGGGGCACCGACTTCTCCGAGCCGGTCATCGCCAAGCTCCGCGCGGACCTCGGCGGCCCCGTGGAGCCCGCGTCCCGGGACTGGCAGGCCGTCGGCCCCGGTTCGCCCGTCCGCCTCAGCTGCCGGCCCGCGCACGACACCGGAGGCCTGCCCGAAGGCCACTTCGACACCATCGTGATCAACTCGGTGGTGCAGTACTTCCCCGGCGCCGCCTACCTGGAGGACGTCGTCGCCAAGGCGATGCGCCTGCTCGCCCCGGGCGGCGCGCTCTTCGTCGGGGACGTCCGCGACCTGCGCACGGTCCGCTGCCTGCACGCCGCGGTCCAGCTCGGACGCGGCGGCGGCGGCGACCTCGACGCGATCGAGCGCGCCGTCCGCCTGGAGAAGGAGCTCCTCCTCGACCCCGCCTTCTTCACCGCGCTGGACGGCCCGTCCCGCGTGGACGTCCTCGTCAAGCGCGGCGCCCACCACAACGAACTGACCCGCCACCGCTACGACGTCGTCCTGCACAAGGACGCGCCCCCGGCCCCGCCGACCCCGGCCGTCGACTGGACCACCCTCGACGACCTCCGCGCCAGGCCCGCGGGGCCGCTGCGGGTCCGGGGCGTCCCCGACCCGAGGTCGTCGGGCGAGGTCGCGGCGCTGCGGGCGCTGCGCGAAGGGGCCCCGGCGGACGAGGCGCGCGCGGCGCTGGCCTCGGCCCCGGAGGGGATCGAGCCCGAGACGCTGCACGCGCTGTTCCCGGACGTCGTGCTCACGCCGTCCGACCGGCCCGGCCGCTATGACGCCGTGTTCGGCGGGGGAGCGGCGTGCCCGCCCGCCGAGCCCGGACGCGCGCCCGCCTCGTACGCGAACGATCCGGTCGCCGCACGCGACCACGGCGTGCTGGCCGCGCGGGTCCGCGAGAGCCTCAAGGCGCGCCTGCCCGGATACATGGTGCCGAGCGCGATCATGACGCTGGACGCGCTGCCGCTCACGGTGAACGGCAAGCTCGACCGGCGCGCCCTGCCCGATCCCGGGCGGGACGGCGCGCGCCGCGCGGGCCGGGCCCCGCGCACGCCCGTCGAGCGCCTGCTGTGCACGCTGTTCGCCGAGGTCCTGGACGCGCCCGGCGCCGGGATCGACGACGACTTCTTCGACCTCGGCGGCCACTCGCTGCTCGCGACGAGGCTCGTCGGCAGGGCGCGGGCGGTGCTCGGCGCCGAGCTCGCCATCCGCGACCTGTTCGAGGCGCCGACCGTCGCGGAACTGGCCGGACGCCTTCACCGCGGCGCCGAGGCGCGGGCCCGGCCCGTCCTGGAACCGCGGGAGCGGCCCGAGCGCGTGCCGCTGTCGTCCGCACAGCGGCGGCTGTGGATGCTGGACCAGATGCTCCGCGAGGACGACGGGCCCCGCGACGCCTACCATCTGCCGCTCGCGGTCCGCCTGCGAGGCGACCTCGACCTCGCGGCCCTGGAGGCGGCGATCGGCGACGTCACCGCCCGGCACGAGAGCCTCCGGACGGTCTTCGCCGAGCACGGCGGGGTGCCCTACCAGCGGATCCTCGCCCCGGACGAGGCGCGGCCCGTCCTGGAGACGGCGACCTGCGCCCCCGAGGACGTCATCGCCAGGCCGTTCGACCTCTCCAAGGAGATCCCCCTGCGGGTCGCGGTCTTCCCGGAGGGCGAGCGGGAGCACCTGCTGCTCGCCGTCTTCCACCACATCGCGTTCGACGAATGGTCGTTCGGGCCGTTCGCCCGCGACGTGGCGGAGGCGTACGCGGCGCGGCTGGAGGGCAAGGAGCCGTCTTGGGAGCCGCCGCCCGTGCAGTACGCCGACCATGCCCTGTGGCAGCGGGAGCTGCTCGGCGACCCGTCCGATCCCGGCAGCGTCCACGCCCGGCAGCTCGACCACTGGGCGCGGGCCCTGGCGGACCTGCCCGAGGAGATCCCGCTGCCGGTGGACCGGCCGCGCCCCGGCACCGTCGGGCAGCGCGGCGGCACCCTGACCGCCGACCTGCCGCCCGGCCTCACCGGCCGGCTCGGGCGTGTCGCCCGGGACGCGAACGCCAGCATGTTCATGGTCTGCCAGGCCGCCGTGGCGGCGCTGCTGCACCGCACGGGCGCGGGCGACGACATCCCCCTCGGCAGCCCCGTCGCGGGACGCACCGAGGAGGCCGCGCGAGACCTCGTCGGCTTCTTCGTGAACACGCTGGTCCTGCGCGCCGACGTGTCCGGCGACCCGGCGTTCGCGGAGCTGCTCGCCCGCGTCCGGGAGGCCGTCCTCGCCGGGCTCGCCCACCAGGACCTGCCGTTCGAGGCGGTCGTGGAGGCGCTGCGCCCGCGCCGCGTGCCGGGCCGCAACCCGCTGTTCCAGGTGATGGTCGGCTACGAGAACCAGGGGGTCGGCGACGTGCGGTTCCCCGGCCTGGAGCAGCGGGAGGCGCTGTTCGGGCCGGGCGCCGCGAAGTTCGACCTGGACTTCATCTTCCGGGAGGGCCCTGACGGGCTCCGGCTCGTCGTCGACTACTCCGCCGACCTGTTCGACCGCGCCACGGTCGCCGCGCTGGCGGACGGCCTGATCGCGCTGCTCGCGGCCGTCGCCGACGATCCCGGCGTCAGGGTCGGCGCGCTGCCGGCGGTCCTGACCGCCCGCGCCGTGACCGCCGAGGCGCCCCCGGAGGCGGCGCGCCGGGACGACGACCGGGAGGCGTCCCTGTGCCGGATCTTCGCCGAGGAGCTCGGGGTCCCCGAGGTCGGCCCGGACGACGACTTCTTCGACCTCGGCGGGCACTCGCTGCTCGCGATGAGGCTGGTGCGGCGCGTGCGGCGGGAGCCCGGCTGCGCGGACCTGAGGATCTCGACCCTGATGGCCGCGCCCACCGTGGCGGGCCTGCTCGCCCGGCTCGCGCCCGCCGGCGGGACGGCACCGCGGGAGTGAGGCGGCTCATACCCGTCCGGCCATTGCCTAGTTAGGTAAGGCTAACCTAATATTCCTGATCAACACTCTCCGGCTTCCCGCCCCCGAACATGGAAGGTCCGCTATGCGCACCACGATGCGGCGCCTGACCGCCGCCGCCGCGCTCGTCCTGGGACTCGCCGCGGCCGCCGCCTGCGGCGACGACGAGCCGGCCGGCGGCTCCGGCGGCTCCGGCGCCGCGGCCGGGGCGTTCCCGGTCACCGTCGCCCACAAGCTCGGCTCCGCGACGGTGAAGTCCGCCCCGAAGCGGATCGTCGCGCTCGGCGAGGTCGACCAGGACGCACTGCTCGCCCTCGGCGTCGCCCCCGTCGGCATGGCCGAGCTCACCGGCGTCCAGCCCGACGGCCTGACCCCCTGGAGCGCGCCGAAGCTGACCGGGGACAGGCCGAAGCTGCTCAAGCAGGGCGAGGCGGGCTTCAACCTGGAGGAGGTCGCCGCGCTGCGGCCCGACCTGATCCTCGCCGCCGGCGACTTCGCCATCGACAAGGAGTACGACAAGCTCTCCAAGCTCGCGCCGACGCTCGCCTACCAGAACGGCCCCGCCGAGGACTCCTGGCAGCAGATCACCCGGCAGGTCGCCGCCGCGATCGGCCGCCCCGAGGACGGCCGGAAGCTCGTCGCCGACGTCGAGACGAAGATCGCGGGAGTGAAGGCGAAGCACCCCGAGCTGGCCGGCAAGGAGTTCGCGTTCACCAGCGTCTTCCCCAACGGCAACATCGGCGTGATGAAGTCCGGCGACGACACGAGCGTGAAGCTGCTCCAGCAGTTCGGCATGACGCTCCCCGAGTCGCTGGAGAAGCTGCCCGGCGACGGGTTCGCCGCCGAGCTGAGCATGGAGAAGGTCTCCGTCCTGGACGTGGACGTCCTGCTCAGCCACTACAACGACGACCCCGCCACGCAGAAGAAGATCGAGGGCAACAAGCTGTTCGCCGGGCTCGGCGCCGTCAGGCGCGGCTCCTACGTGGCGCTGGACCTGAAGTCGTTCTGGCCGCTGCGCACCCCCACCCCGCTCGCCGTCCCCTACGTGATCGACCAGGTCGTCCCGCAGATCGCCAAGGCCGCGAGCGCGGCCGGGCCCGCCTGATGCCGGAGGAGCGCATGCACACCCCCGTCCGCGACGTCGTCGGCATCGGGTTCGGCCCGTCCAACCTGGCGCTCGCCGTCGCGCTGGAGGAGGAGCACGGCGGCGCGGACGCGGTGTTCTTCGAGAAGCAGCCCGGGTTCGGCTGGCACCGCGGCATGCTGATCGACGGCGCCACCATGCAGGTCCACTTCCTCAAGGACCTGGCGTCGCTGCGGAACCCCGCGAGCCCGTACTCGTTCCTGGCCTACCTGCACGCCCGGGGCCGCCTGGTCGACTTCGTCAACCACAAGACGATGTTCCCGACGCGGCTGGAGTTCCACGACTACCTCGAATGGGCCGCCGCCGCGTTCGAGGACCGTGTCCGCTACGGGACGGAGGTCGTCGCGCTCCGCCCGCACGACGACGAGGTCCTGGAGGTCGTCGTGCGCCGCGGCGACGAACTGGAGACGCACCTCGCCCGCAACGTCGTCATCGGCGCGGGGCTCGAACCCGTCCTGCCGCAGGGGGTCCAGGCGGGGGAGCGGATCTGGCACACCGAGGACCTGCTGACCCGGCTCGCCGAGCGCGGCGACTGGGACCCGCGCCGCATCGTCGTGGTCGGCGCCGGGCAGAGCGCCGCCGAGGCCGTCGAGTACCTGCACCGCACCTTCACCCGCGCCGAGGTGTGCGCGGTCTTCGCGCGGTACGGGTACTCGCCCGCCGACGACAGCGCGTTCGCCAACCGCATCTTCGACCCCGAGGCCGTCGACCACTACTACGCCGCGCCCGGCGACGTGAAGCGCATGCTGTTCGAGTACTCGCGCAACACCAACTACTCCGTGGTGGACCTCGACCTCATCGACGAGCTGTACCGGCGCGCCTACGCCGAGAAGGTCGCGGGCGCCGAGCGGCTGCGCATCCTCAACGTCTCCCGCGTCCTGGACGTCGCCGACGGCGGCTCCGGCGGGACGCGGGTCCGGGTCGCGTTCCTGCCGACCGGCGAGGTAGCCGACCTGGAGGCCGACGCCGTCGTCTACGCCACCGGGTACCGCGAACGCGACCCGTTCGACCTGCTCGGCGAGGCGGGCGCGCACTGCCGCACCGGCCCGGACGGGCGCCCGGTCGTCGAGCGCGACTACCGCATCGCCACCGAGCCCGGCCCCGAATGGGGCGTCTACCTGCAGGGGGCGACCGAGCACAGCCACGGGATCGCCTCCTCGCTGCTGTCCATGACCGCCGTGCGCACCGGGGAGATCGTGCGGTCCATGGCGCGGCGGTCCGCCCGCGTCACCCCCGGCGTCTAGAGGAAGGAAAGAGCATGACGACCAACCCGTTCGACGACCCCGACGGCACGTTCCTGGTCCTCGCCAACGCCGAGGGCCAGCACTCCCTGTGGCCGGCGTTCGCCGACGTCCCCGCCGGCTGGACGACGGTCCACGGCCCCGAGTCCCGGTCCGGCTGCATCGGGTACGTCATGGATAACTGGAAGGACATCCGCCCGCGGAGCCTGGCCGCCGAGACGCCGTGAGCCCGCCGGCGGTCACGCCCGCTCGGCCCTGGCCGCCTCCTCGAACGCGGCCATGCGGGGCAGGACGTTGCCGAGCGGCGGGACCACCTCCGGCAGGGCCGCCATCATGACGGCGGGGGGCGGCAGCCAGCCGTCCTCCCGGATGCCCTGGACGATGAGGCGCTCGGCCTCGGCGCGGTCGCCGCGCTCCACCAGGTGGGCGATGACGCCCTCGAACGCCTCCCGGCGGCGGGCGGGCGACCGGATCTGGGCGACCATCAGCTCGGCCTCCGGCAGCCGTCCCGCCGCCGCGGTGGCCAGCGCGATGTCCCGCAGGATCGGGCTCTGCCGGTGGTGGTGCTGCGGCTCCTCGCCGAGGATGCCCCGGGCCTGCTCGGGCAGTCCCGCCCGCAGCGCGGCGGCGGCGACGCCGGCGAAGGTCGCGCCGCGGACCTTGGGGTCGCGCACGCTGCGGGCGATCCGCAGCGCCCCCTCGATGAGCCGGACGGCGCGGGCGGTGTCGCCCAGGGCCGCGGCCCGCTCCGCGACGGCCGTCATGGTGGGCCACGCGGGGAACGGCAGCCGCGACGCCCGCATGATCTCCGTCACCCGCTCCGCCTCGTCCAGCAGCCCGAGCTGCGCGGCGGCGCCGGCGATGTGCGACAGGGCCCGCTGGTGGCGCTGTTCGTCCACGTAGGTGGCGGCGAGCTGCTCGGCCTCGCGCAGCAGGCGCCGCGCGCGTTCGGCGTCGCCGATCGCGTCGGCGAGCAGGGCCAGCTCCACGAGCCCGCGGCACCGCGGCTCGGCATTGGTGATCGCGATGGTCCGGACGGCCGTCTCGGCGTCGTCCATCGTCCTGCCCGCCAGGTTCGCGTTGCCCGTCGCCGCGACGGCGGCGGCCAGCCGGCCGATCAGCTCGCCGCGGATCCGCATGTTGCGCACCCCGCGCGCCTCGCGGACGACCCGGCGGCGCAGGGCCCGCAACCGCTCGGCGCTCGCCCGGCAGACCGCCAGCAGGACCTCCACCCGCAGCCGCGGGTCGGCCAGGCCGCTCGCGAGCCGCTCCGCCAGCTCCAGGTCGCCGATCTCCACGGCCGCCGCCGCCAGCTCGGTCGCCACCCCCTCGCTGGAGTCGGCGTCGAACCCGGCGAGCCGCTTCTCCGCCTCGGCCAGCAGCCGCCCCGCCTCGGCGGCGTTCCCGAAGCCGTGGGCGGCGCGCGCGACCTCGGTCAGCGCGGACAGCCTCATGGCCGGATCCGAGACGAGCGCGACCAGCCGCCGCGCCGCGTCGAGGTCGGTGACCCGGGCCGCGGCCGCCGCCAGCTCCGTCGCGACGGCGTCGCGGGAGTCGTCGTCCATGTCGCCGAGCAGCTCCTCGGCTGCGCTCAGGAACCGCGCCACGCGGGGGTAGGCACCCGCGCGGTAGGCGGTCTCGGCGAGTTCGGCCAGCGCCGAGGCCTGCCGCCGGGGGCTGTCGACGACGGCGGCGATCCGCTCCGCCTCCCCGTAGCGGCCCCGCCGGGCCGCGGCCACGGCGGCGGCCGTGATCTCGAACCGGGTCAGGTGCCGCACCGAGCCCGCGGGCGCGAGCTGCTCGGCCGCCAGGAGGTAGGAGACGGCCTGGTCGCGGTCGCCCCGGGCCGCGACGATCCGGGCGAGCCGGGCCAGGCCGGTGGCCCGGCGGAAGCCGTTCCGGACCCGTCCGACCAGGTCTTCGGCGTCGCCGATCCGGCCCGCCTTGGCCAGTTCCCCTGCGGCGTTGACGCTCGCGAACAGCTGCTTGCGGGTGCGGCTCATGCCCGCCAGCGCGCGGTGGACGACCTCCAGGCGGCCGTCCCGCGCGGCCCGCTCCGCGACCGTCCCGAGCAGGGTGTTGCGCTCGTGCACGTCGACGACGAAGAGCGCCGCCCGGACGGCCTCCTCCGTGAGGCCGAGCTCCGCGGCGATCCTCGCCGTCTCCGCCGGCAGGTCCTGCTGGGAGGGGAGGCGCAGCGCCGCGTCGATGCCCGCCTCCAGCACGCCGGAGGCTCCCTGGAGCTCGGCGACATGCGACTTGATCAGCAGGTTGACCGCCCGCGCCGCCTTGGGGGACGTCCCCTCGGCCACGGTCAGCGCGAGGGTCAGCAGGCCGCGCGCCGATTCCGGGTCGCCCTCCGCCGCGGCGCCGGGGGCCGCCTCGACCAGGGGCGCCCACTGGCGCCGCGGCTGGAGCCCGGCGAGGTCGGCGGCCGTCCTCATCAGCCGGACCGCGGTGTCCGGGTCGCCGGCGTCGAGGGCGCCGATCGCGGTGCGGGCCGCGCCGAGTGCCCGGCGATGGCCTTCCAGCAGCGCCATGAGCCTCTCGGCCTCGTCGAGCAGCCCCGCCTCCACGGCGGAGTCGAGCAGCTCGCCGAGCGCCGCCTGGCGGGACGCGCCGCCCTTGGCCGCGACCGTCTCGATCGCGGTCGCGAGCACCGCCCGCGCGGCGGCCCGATCGCCGCGCAGCGCCCGCGCCCGCGCGATGCCGCCGAGCGCCCGGGCGAGCGCCCGCGCCCCGTTGACCGACGTCCCCACCAGCTCCAGCGCCGCCGTGAACTCGCCCCGGTCGGCCAGCAGCCGCACGAGCTCGGCGAACGTGTCCCACCGCAGGTCGTCGGGCCCGAGGAGCTCCGCGAGGCGCTCGGCGTCCTCCCGCAGGCCCTGCTCGGCGGCGGCGCGGGCGGCGGCCGCGATGATCGGCCACTGGTACTTGCGGTCGGCGAACGAGCGGGCGATCCGCTCCACCGAGTCGCACAGCCCGGCGCGGGCGGCGTCGCAGGCCATGTCCGTCATCAGCTCCCGGCGCCGGTGCCGGGACGGAACCACGGAGGTGAAGAGCCGGGTGGCCTCGTCCAGGAGGGTCTCGGCGCGGGTGAAGCCGGGGCCGAGGGCCAGCGCGATCCGGGCCAGGGTCCGGGCCCTGCGCACCCCGCTCAGGATTCCGCCCGCCAGCAGCTCCGCCTCCTGGAGCCACAGCGCCGCCTCGGTCTCGGCGCCCGCCCGTCCCGCCGCCTCCGCCATGGAGATCAGGATGTTGGCCTTGATCGAGGCGACGGTGATGTCGCGGGCCATCCGCTCGGCGCGCTCCAGCTCGCCGAGCTCGGTCCAGGCCACCGCGATGACCTCGGGGTGGACGCGCACGGGCAGGCGCAGCTGGTCGCGCCACAGGGCCAGCACGTAGACCACGGCGAGGTCGGGCGAGTCCGCCGCGAGGAGCAGCCGGATCGAGTCGGTCAGCGTCAGCACGGCCGGCTCCACCGTCCCCGTCCGCTCCAGCAGGCGGCTCCAGCGGTCGGGCTCGTTGAGCCGCAGCAGGCGCTCCAGGTCCCCGTCGTCGGCCAGCGCCTGCGGGAACCGGTCCAGGAGGTACAGAGGGGTGTCGGCGGGCCAGCCGCCGGCCCGGTAGGTCTCGGCCCAGTCGAGCACCCGCGCCCAGAAGCCCGCCATCGCCTCGGCGCCGAGGCGCTCGGTGGTGGTCTCCCGGATCAGGTCGTGGGCGAAGGAGTAGCGGCCCCCGCCGTCGTCCTCCCGGCGCTCGACCAGGCGGGCGATGGTCTGCTCGACCAGTTCCCGGACGTCGTAGAGGTCCAGGCCGGTGAGCCGGGCGATGTCCTCGTCGGCCAGCCCGCCGCCGGACGCCGCCAGCAGCCCGAGCACCTCGCGGCTCGTCCGGTCGCGCAGGTGCTGCTGCAGGTCGCGCTCGGCGGCGTTGCGCGAGGCCCGCGAGGCTTCGTTGGCGGCGAGCGTGCGGCGCTCGCACCCGCGCAGCGGATGGCCGTCCGGGACGTCGGCGGGCACCTCGGGGAAGTGCCTGCTGGTCACCAGCACATGGCTGCCGGGCGGCACGTACTCGGGGAGCTGGGCCGCGACGCTGCTCTCGCGGTGCCGCACGTGGTCGTCCTCGTCGAGCCCGTCCACGATGAGCATGAGGTGGCGGCCGTCGGCGGTGACCCGCTCGACCGCGCGCTGCCACAGGTCGTCCAGGTCGAACGCGGTCGGCACGACGCCGGGTGTGGGCGTCTCGCCGACCAGCGGGGCCAGCTGGTCGGCGAGCGCGGCCCGGTAGTCGGCCAGCCGCGAGCCGGCCGACCGGGACACGAAGAACGCGACCGTGACGACGTCGGGGGCGGGGTCCCCGGCGAAGGCGGCGGCGAGCGTCGTCTTGCCGGCCCAGGGCTCGCCCACCAGCCACAGGTAGGGCGTGCCGCTCGTGGCGAACTCCTGGAGCCGGCCGAGCTCGGCGTCCCGGTCGGCGGGGTCGGGGCAGCGGGCCCGGAGCTTGGTGATGGTCGACCAGTACCGGGACCGGCGCAGGGGCGCCGACGGCCCCGCGGGCCCCGGGTCCAGCCGCACGCCCTCACCGTCGAGGAGCGCGTTCAGCCTCTCCCGGCTCGGCTGGGGCTCGACGAACTCGCCGGCGGTCCGCGGCCGGTGCGGTCCGGCGGCGCTGAAGACGCGGGAGGCGGTCAGCGGCCCGTCGGGCTCGGCCCAGCGCACGACGCCGACCAGCTTGCCGCCGACCAGGACGGGGCCTCCGGACAGCCCCCGGTACCGGCGGCCGGCGCGCAGCGGGGCGTCGTCGCGGTGCAGGTCGAGCAGGCCCGTCTTGACGTTGGCGCCGAGGAGGACGTCGCCGTCCACCTGGTCGACGTCGCGGACGCCGCCGAGCTCGCTCTCGCGGTCGTGGGAGGCGGGGAAGCCCCACGAGACGAACCGGGCGCGCCCGGTGCTCCAGGGGTCGACGTCCGCCAGCACCGCAGGGGCCACCGCGGGCAGCGGGCCGTCCGCCACCCGCAGCAGCGCCAGGTCGACCTCGGCGCCCTCGGCGGTCCAGATCCGCTCGGCGGCGACGGAGACCGACTCGTCCGGCGTGGCGAGCCGGACCGCCACCGGCCCGGGGGCGGCCACCACGTGCCGGCAGGTGAGCACCAGCCCGGAGGAGATCCGGTAGCCGGTGCCGTAGCCCTCCTCGCCCTCCCCGACGAGCACCTCGACGGTGCGCCAGCGTGGTTCGTCAGGGATCACCGGCCGGGCTTGCGGAGCCGGTCACCCACCTCGATCGGCTTGCCGTCGACGTGCGGATTGAGCGTGACCGCCACCCGGTGCGTGGTGGTCTGCGCGAGCTTGCCCGAGGCGCCGACCTCGACCACCCAGACCTTCACCTTGCCGTTGGCGCCGCCCTCCCGGACCACGGCGACCTCGAACTCGACCTCGACCGGCCCCACGCTGAAGCGGATCTCCTCGTCGGCGCCCTCAAGCTGAGCCCGCGCCAGGTCGTCGCGGATCGCTTTGACTGCCTCTGCCAAGCCGATTTCCTGCATTGCTCCCCATTACTCGTAAGTGGGGAGAGTTTAGCGCTTAGTAGCGGCACGACTGGAATTCAACGGAGGTCACGTCTTCGGCAGGGACGGCCTGTCCGCGAAGAACCTGGCCATGAGCTCGCTGGCGTAATCCGGCCATTCGTGGCCACCGCGCTGCCTGGTGCACAGCGCGACGACGACGGGGCCCGGGCCCGTGCCGACGCAGTCGTCCGGCCCGTCCGGCACCGGCCGCGAGAGCGCGGGCAGCTTGTCCACCCATCTCCAGAACTCCATGAGGAACCTGACGGGGATGAAGGGGAAATGGACGTCCGCGTCCATGTTCCCGCCGCCGTCATAGGGGACGGACGGGTCCCACGTCCCGTGGAAGGCCAGCACCGACACCGGCTCTCCGGGCGTGCAGCCGATCGCGAGCGCGCCGGAGACCACGGCGATCCCGGCGATCCTGTCCGACCGTTCGCACGCGTACCGGTACGCCATGCCGCCGCCGTTGGAGAAACCGGTCACGAAGACGCGGCGGGGGTCGGCGACGCCCTGCCGCACCAGCGTGTCGATCAGCTTGTCGAGGAACGCGACGTCGTCGACGCCGGTCCAGCGGGCGAACCAGCAGCAGGCCCCGGCGTTCCAGGTGCCGAGGAGCCCGTCGGGGTAGGCGACGGCGTAGCCGTGGCGGTCGGCGACCCCGTCGAGCCCGCTCTGCCTGCGGACGTACTCGGCGTCGTTCAGACCGCCGTGCAGCGCGACGATCAGCGGCAGCGGCCCCCCGGCCTCGCTTCCGGGCGGGACGTGCAGCAGGTAGGGGCGGTTCCAGTCGCCCATGGGAATGGTGTGCTTCGACGTTCCCGGGGCGTCCTCGGACGCTCCGGCGGGCAGGGGGTGGGCGATGAGCGTCGCGAGGAGCGCCACGATCATCGCCGCCCGCACGGCGATCTTCATAGCGTGATCTAACGCCCGCCGCGCCTCGCCGGGCTACGCACCGGCGCGCAGAAAAGTCCGGCCCTTTTTGGCGGCGGGCGCGCACGGAAGCTCCCGCGCGGGGCGGGTCACGCCGCGGCGGCGGCTGGAACTGGTCCGTCGAGGGAGGTCGTGCGGCGTCGTCCCAGGTGGACCAGCGCGGCGCTGACATGTGTGACATGCCGTGGGACGCGGGCGCTGTGGGAGGTGGGAACCGGGGCACGGCGGTGCCGGCGGGCTGCGAGGAGGGGAGCCCGCGCGTCAGCCGCACTCACCGGTGGCAGGACGGAGGGCCGGGCGGTTCCGCGGCGCCGGGGCGGACGCACGCGGGACCGCCCGGCCCTCCCGCGTTCAGGGCCGGGCCGCGGCGGCGGGAGCCCGTCCACGCGCGGAAGGCGGCGCCGGGCGGGGCGTCCCGCGAGGGATCGTTGACGGCGGGGCGTTGTCGAAAATATGGTGAACCGACCGGTCGGTATGTGCGAAATTGCGTGCGGTCGACCGTTCCTGTCGCCGCCGCGGGCCTCTCGGAGAAAAGCCATGATCCTCAGCACGATGCAGGACTTTCCGCTGTCGGTCGCCGCGATCCTGCGGCACGGGGCGCGCGTCTACGGGCGCAGCGAGTGCGTGACCTGGACGGGCGGCGGCGAGCCCCGGCGCGCCACCTTCGCGCGGATCGCCGGCAACGCCGAGCGGCTCGCGTCCGCCCTGGCCAGGCTGGGCGTCCGTCCCGGCGACCGGGTGGCGACGTTCTGCTGGAACAACCAGGAGCACCTGGAGGCGTACTTCGCGGTGCCCGCCATGGGGGCGGTCCTGCACACGCTGAACATCCGGCTGTTCCCCGAGCAGCTCTCGCACATCATCAACCACGCCGACGACCAGGTCGTCATCGTCGACGACAGCCTCGTCCCGCTCCTGGCGCGCGTCGTGCGCGAGCTGCCCGCCGTCGAGGCGTTCGTCGTCGTCGGGGACGGCGACGCGTCGGCCCTGGAGGCCAACGGCAACGGGGCCCCCGTCCTGCGCTACCACGAGCTGCTCGCCGCGGAGGAGCCCGGGTACGCGTGGCCGGAGGTGGACGAGCGCTCCGCCGCGTCGATGTGCTACACCAGCGGCACCACGGGCGACCCGAAGGGCGTGGTGTACTCGCACCGCTCCACGTTCCTGCACGCGATGGCCGTGCAGTCGGCGTCGCTGGTGGGCATCACCGAGGCCGACCGCGTCCTGACGATCGTGCCGATGTTCCACGTCAACGCCTGGGGCCTGCCGTACGGGGCGTTCCTGTCCGGGGCGACGCTGCACATGCCGGGGCCGTTCATGCAGCCGGAGCACCTCGTGAGGTTCGTCGCCGCCGAGCGCAGCACGCTCGCCTCCGCCGTCCCGACGATCTGGAACGGGATCCTGGCCCTCGGGGAGCGGGAGGAGATCGACCTGTCGTCGCTGCGGGCGGGCACCTCCGGCGGCGCCGCCGCGCCCCGCGTCCTGCTGGAGCGCTTCGAGCGAAGGTACGGGCTGCGCATCATCCAGGGCTGGGGGATGACCGAGACGAGCCCGCTCGGCGGCATGGCGTTCCCGCCGCCCGGCGTCGAGCCCGGCACCGACGAGGACATGTACTGGCGGCTGAAGTCCGGCCGCGTCGCCGCCGGCGTCGAGATGCGCATCGTGGACGACTCCGGCGCCGAGCTGCCGTGGGACGGCGAGTCCGTCGGCGAGATCGAGGTGCGCGGTCCGTGGATCACCGGCGCCTACCACCGCGACCCCGCGCCGGAGAAGTTCGACGACGGCTGGCTGCGCACCGGCGACATCGGCACCATCGACGACCGAGGCTTCTACCAGATCACCGACCGCGCGAAGGACGTCATCAAGTCGGGCGGCGAGTGGATCTCCTCGGTGGAGCTGGAGAACCACCTCATGGCCCATCCCGCCGTGGCGGAGGCCGCCGTCATCGGCGTCCCCGACCCCCGCTGGGACGAGCGCCCCCTCGCCTGCGTCGTCCTGCGCTCGGACGCGTCCGCCACCCCCGGTGAGCTGGCGTCGTTCCTCGCGGACAAGGTCGCCCGCTGGCAGGTCCCCGAGTACTGGACGTTCCTGGAGGAGATCCCGAAGACCACGGTCGGGAAGTTCGACAAGAAGCCCCTGCGCGCCCGGCACCGGGACGCGGCGCTCGAGATCGAGCACGTGGAGCGCTGACGGCCGGCGGGCCGTCCGCTACTTCTCCAGGCCGTGCAGGAACAGGTCCACGTAGTGCTCGCTGATGGCGGCCGTCTTGAGGCGGCCGCCCGGGCGGTACCAGGCGCCGATCTGGTGGACGGTGCCGAAGAAGAAGTGGACGGCGATGTCGGCGGGCGTCTCGGTGCGGAACGTGCCCTCGCGCTGGCCCTCCTCGACCAGGGCGCGGAAGCGCTCGTGGTAGCGGCGCCGCTCGGCCCGCACGGCCTCCCGGCGGTCGCGGGAGAGCAGGTGCGTCGAGCGGAAGAAGACGGTGAAGTCGTCCAGGTAGAGGAACGAGGTGTTGAGGACGTCGACGGCGGCGGCGCGGAGCCGCTCGGCGGCCGTGCCGGGACCGCTGGCGATCTGCTCCAGCCGGGAGGTCTGCAGGCCGAGGAGCCGGTGGTAGATCTCGTAGAGCAGGTCGTCCTTGGAGCCGAAGTAGTGGTACATGGCCCCCTTGGTCACCCCGGCGGCGTTCACGATCTCCTGGACCGAGGTGTTCTCGAAGCCCTTCTCGGCGAACATCCGGGTCGCCACGGCCAGCAGCCGGTCGGGCAGCGGCAGGGTGCCGGCGGTCCGGCCCGCGGGCGCCTGCGCCATCGACACCACCTCCGTCCGGGAGCGCCCCGGGGTCTCGTGCCGCCCCGGCGCGGCCGCCCGCAGATCGCCGATCAGCCTACCGCCCGGCGGGGATCCGCCGCGGCGTGCGCCGGGACCGCCCGAATCGGCTGTTGACCGGAGCGCCCGCTGATTCTATCTTCGGTGAATCCGACCAGTCGGTATGTGCATTTGGGCCTCGGGGGATTCGCGCTGAATTATCGGCGAGGTGAGGCGACATGTCCGGCTCCTCCGCGACTCTGGAACTTCGAACGGTGACCGTCCGCTTCGCCGGACTGGTCGCATTGGACGGGGTGTCGCTCACGGCGCCCCAGGGCCGGGTCACCGGGGTGATCGGCCCGAACGGCGCGGGCAAGACGACCCTCTTCAACGTCGTGTGCGGGTTCGTCCGGCCGGAAGCGGGCGAGGTGCGCTGGCGGGGCCGGGTCCTCGGCCGGCATCGGCCGCACGACCTGACGCGGCTCGGCATCGCCCGCACCCTCCAGGGCCTCGGGCTGTTCCCGGGGCTGACCGTGCTGGAGAACGTGATGGTCGGCGCCGACCCGCACGCCAGGGCCGGGTTCTGGTCCGGCCTCCTCGCGCTTCCGC
This sequence comes from Actinomadura sp. NPDC048021, assembly GCF_040653135.1. Taxonomy (NCBI): domain Bacteria; kingdom Bacillati; phylum Actinomycetota; class Actinomycetes; order Streptosporangiales; family Thermomonosporaceae; genus Actinomadura; species Actinomadura sp. NPDC048021. Next base: position 80,534 of record NZ_JBEZJQ010000014.1, on the reverse strand, counting down.
GCGCCGACCGCGACGAGGCGGCGCTGCGCGAGCGGGCCACGGCCCGGCTCGCGGAGCTGGGCGTCGCCGGCGAGGCCGCACGGCTGCCGGGGGAACTGCCCTACGGCGTGCAGAAGCGGGTCGCGCTGGCCCGCGCGCTCGTTGCCGAGCCCGACCTGCTGCTGCTGGACGAGCCCGCCGCCGGACTGTCCGCGACCGAGATGGACGAGCTGGCCGGGCTGATCCGCGGGCTGCGCGGCGGGCCCGCCGTCGTCCTCGTCGAGCACCACATGGACCTCGTCATGGGCGTCTGCGACCAGGTCGTCGTGCTGGACTTCGGCAGGGTCATCGCGAGCGGCCCGCCGGAGCGCGTGCGCGACGACCCGGCCGTCCTCGACGCCTACCTCGGCGAGGAGGTCGGCGGTGCTTGAGGTGAAGGACCTCACGGTCTCCTACGGCGCGGTGCGGGCGCTCGACGGCGTCGGCCTCAGGGTGGACGAGGGCTCGCTGACCGCCGTGCTCGGTGCGAACGGCGCGGGGAAGACCACGCTGCTGCGCGCCGTCTCCGGCCTCCTGCGCCCCCGCTCGGGACGCGTCGAGCTCGACGGCGCGGACATCACCCGGACGGCGGTCGAGGAGATCGTCCGGCTCGGCGTCGCGCACGTCCCGCAGAGCGGCGGCGTCATCACCGAGCTGACCGTGCAGGACAACCTGCGGCTCGGCGGGCTGTGGCGGCGCGACCGCGCGGCCCTCGCGCGCCGCGTCGCCGACATGTACGCGCTGTTCCCGGCGCTCGCCGAGCGCCGGTTCCGCGCCGCCGCCACCCTGTCCGGCGGCGAGCGGCAGATGCTCGCGCTGGCCCGGGCGCTGACCGGCGCGCCGCGGCTGCTGCTGGTGGACGAGCCGTCCCTCGGCCTCGCGCCTCGGGTGGTCGCCCAGCTGATGGCCGTGCTGCGGCGGCTGTGCGACGAGGACGGCCGGACCGTGCTGCTCGTCGAGCAGAACGCGCGCAGCGCGCTGTCGGTCGCCGACCGCGCCGTCGTCCTGGACCTCGGCTCCGTCGTAGCGGACGAGACGGCCTCCGCCATCGCCGCCGACGACCGCCTCCGCCACGCCTACCTGGGGTTCTGATGGTGCGCTTCCTCAATCTCACCCTCGCCGGGATCACCTCCGGGGCGGTGTTCGCGGCGGTCGCCCTCGCCCTGGTGCTGATCTGGCGCTCCACCCGCGTCGTGAACTTCGCGCAGGGCGGCATGCTGATGTTCACGACGTTCCTCGCCTGGAGCGTCATCGACGCGGGCGGCTCCTACTGGCTCGCGCTCGGCGCCGCCCTGGCGTCCGGGCTGGTGCTGGGCGCGGTCGTCGAGCGGGTCGTGGTGCGGCCCGTCGAGGACAAGCCGCCGCTGAACGCGGTGATCGTCACCCTCGGGCTGCTGGTTCTGCTGCAGGCGGCCGCGGGCATGATCTGGGGGGACACCCCGCACTCCTATCCGCCCGCCTTCACCATCAAGGGCCTGTCCGCCGGCGGGACGCGGCTGCTGCTGTCGCCGTTCGACCTGTTCGTCATCGGCGCCGTCGCCGCGGTCATGGTGCTGCTGACACTGCTGTTCGTCCGCACCGACCTCGGGCTGCGGCTGCGCGCCTCGGCGTTCGCGCCCGAGATCGCCCGGCTCCAGGGCGTCCGCGTCGGCCGGATGCTGACCCTCGGCTGGGCGCTCGCCGCGCTCGTCGGGTCCCTCGCCGGGGTGCTGATCGCCCCGTCGGTGTTCGTCGGGCCCGCCCAGTTCGACGCGATGCTGGTCTTCGGGTTCACCGCCGCCGTGATCGGCGGGCTGGACAGCCCGGCGGGCGCCGTCACCGGCGGGCTGCTGCTCGGCTGCGCCCTCAGCTACGTGTCCGGCTACCTCGGCTCGGAGCTGGTCGCCCTCGGGGCGCTCGCCGCCCTCATCACCGTCCTGATGATCAGACCGAACGGCCTGTTCGCGACGAGCCCCGGACGGAGGGTGTGACCCGTGGCCGCCTCCGTGCGAAGCGCCCTGAGCCGCTCCACCCTGACCCGGCACGCGGCCGGCGCCGCCCTCGCGCTCGCCGCCCTGTACGTCCTGACCACGGCCGCCGCCCCCTACCGGGACCTGCAGATCGCGCAGGCCGCCTACCTCACCTGCGCGGCCGCCGGCCTGACGGTGCTGACCGGGCTCGGCGGGCAGATCTCCCTCGGGCACGGCGCGTTCATGGCGGTCGGCGCCTACACGGCCGCGCTGGTCATCGGGCACTGGGGCTGGCCGCTCGCGGCGGTCCTGCCGGCGGCGGCCGGGGCCACCGCCCTCGCGGGGGCGGCGGTCGGCGCCGTCGCCGCCCGGCTGCACGGCCCCTACCTGGCCGGCGCCACCCTCGCCTTCGCCGTCGGGCTGCCCGGCCTCGCCAACTACGAGCCCCTCACCGGAGCGCTCGGCGGCCAGAACGGGCTGACGATCGTCCCGCCGGTCCCGCCCGCCGCGCTCGGCGAGACGTTCCCGCTGGAGCGCTGGCAGGCGTGGATCTGCTGCCTCGGCGCCGTCGTCACCCTGTTCCTGCTCGCCAACCTGACCCGCGGCCGGTTCGGGCGGACGCTGCGCGCCAGCCGCGACGACGAGATCGCCGCCGCGCTGAGCGGCGTCCGGGTCGCCCGGCTGCGGATCGCCGCCACCGTCGTCTCGGCGGCCTGCGCCGGGCTCGCCGGCGGGCTGCTCGCCGTGGTCGCCACGCTGGCCGCGCCGGGCGCGTTCCCGCTCACGCTGTCCCTCCAGCTCATCGCCGCGATCGTCATCGGCGGGCTCGGCAGCCTGCCGGGCGCGGTGTGGGGCGCGCTGATCCTGGTCTACGTGCCGACCTGGGCGGCGGACCTGTCGTCCTCGTCCGGCCTCTCGCACAACATCGCGTCGAACCTGCCCCTCGCCGTGTACGGCCTCGTCCTCATCGCGGTGACGCTGGCCTTCCCGCGCGGCGTCCAGGGAGGGCTGCGCGGCATCGGCGGCGCCGTCCGGCGCCGGGTGCGCGGGACGCGCGGCCGGGCTCCCGGGCCGCGCGGTCCGGCGCCGAGCGACACATCGGGGCCCACCACAACGCACCCAGGAGGAGCAGATGAAGCGACCCCGGACGATGCGGGCGCTCGCCCTGACGACCGCGGCGACGCTGGCGGTCGCGGCGAGCGGCTGCGGCGGTGACGGAGGGGGCGGCGGGTCGGCGGCGCCCGGAGTGACCGCCACCACCGTCACGATCGGCAGCCACCAGCCGCTGACCGGGCCGGCCGCGCCCGGCTACAGCGCCAACTCCGCGGCGTCCAAGGCGTTCTTCGACTACGTGAACGCGAACGGCGGCGTGCACGGACGCAAGATCGTCTACAAGTACGCGGACGACGCCTACAACCCGACGCAGACCGTGAGCGTGACGCAGAAGCTCGTCCTGCAGGACAGGGTCTTCGCGATCTTCAACGGGCTCGGCACGCCCACGCACTCCAAGGTGGTCGACTACCTGAACGCCCAGCGCGTCCCCGACCTGTTCGTCGCGTCCGGATGCGGCTGCTGGGACCAGCCGGACAAGCACCCGCAGACGTTCGGCTGGCAGGTCGACTACATCCGCGAAGGCAAGATCCTCGGCGACCACGTCAAGAAGGCCTACGCGGGCAAGAAGGTCGCCTACTTCTTCCAGAACGACGACTTCGGGCAGGACGGGGTGAAGGGCCTCGACAAGTACATCCCCAAGGACCAGGTCGTGTCCCGGCAGTCCTACCAGCCGGGCAGCACCGACATCGGCGCGCAGGCGCAGGCGATCGCGCAGTCCAAGGCCGACGTCGTCGTGCTGTTCAGCATCCCCACCTACACGGCGCTGTTCCGGCTCGCCGCGCTGAAGCTGAACTACAAGCCGACGTTCGTCGTCAGCAACGTCGGATCCGACCCGATCACCCTCACGGGGCTGCTGGAGAGCTTCGCCAAGAAGGGCGGCAGCGAGGTCGAGGGCAGCCCGCTCATCCAGGGCATGGTGACCGACGGCTACCTCGCCGCGCCGGGCGACGCCTCCAACAGCTGGACGGCGCTGTTCAAGAAGATCCACGACCGGTACATCCCGAAGCTGCCGTTCAACGGCAACATCGTCTACGGGATGTCGGTCGCCTACACCTTCGTGCAGGCGCTCCAGGCGGCCGGGAAGAACCCGACCCGCAAGGGCGTCGTGGAGGCGCTGGAGAAGTCGCGCTTCACTGGGCCGGGCGTCGTCCCGTTCGCCTACGGCGCGGACTCGCACGCCGGGTACACCGGGGCGGTCATCGGCACGGTCAAGGGGCAGAACGTCGTGCCCCAGGGGCAGCCGCTGACCACCGACGACGGCGACGGGCCGATCCAGCCCTACACGACCCCGCAGCCGCAGGCGCCCGCCAACGGCATCCCCGCCGCGGGCTGACCGGCCCCGCCGCCCCGCGCGTCGCGGCGCGGGGCGGCGTCAGGCCCGGACGACCTCCGGGCCCGCGGCCGCGAGGTCGGCGGCGAGGTCGGTGTCCAGCCCGGTGTCGGTGATCAGCACGTCGATGTCGGAGAGGCCGCCGAACCGCACGAGGTGGTCGTGCCCGATCTTGGTGCGGTCGGCGAGCAGCACCCGCCGCCGGGACGAGGCGATCATCGCCCGCTTCACCGCGGCCTCGGCCTGGTCGGAGGTGGTCAGCCCGCGCTCGACCGAGCAGCCGTTGGTGGCCATGAACGCCACGTCCACCCACAGGTCGGCGAGCGGGCGCAGCACCCAGTCGTCCACCGTGGCGAGCGTGCGGCCGCGCACCCGCCCGCCGAGGATGATCACGGTGAGGTTCGGGCGGGTCGCCAGCACCGCCGCGTGCGGCGGCGAGTTCACGATCACGGTCAGCTCGCGGTCGGTCGGCAGCAGCTGGACGAACCGCGCGGTGGTCGTCCCGGCGTCCACGATGACCGACCCGTCGGCGGGCAGCTCCTCCAGCGCCGCCTTGGCGATGCGCTGCTTCTCCTCCGTCATCACCGCGTCCCGCGCCGCCAGCTCCGGCTCGAAGCCGAGCCGCTCGACGGGCATCGCGCCGCCGTGCACGCGCCGGACCGTCCCGGCCCGCTCCAGCACCGTCAGGTCGCGGCGGATCGTCTCGGTCGTGACCGAGAACTCCTCGGCGAGCGCGACCACGTCCACCCGGCCCTTCGAGCGCGCCAGCGCAAGGATCGCCTGCTGCCGTTCCTCGGCGTACATGACCGTCGTCCCACCCGTTCCGTCTGCGTCGCGGTGCGTCCCCATTGTGCCGAGTCCGCCGTGCCGAGCCGTGCCGATCCCGCCGGTCCGCCGCGCCGGGTCCGCGGGACCGGTCAGGCGGGCTGCTCGGCGTCCAGGTCGCGGGCGAGCAGGCCGGCGAGCTCCTCCAGCGCGCCCCCGGCCCCGTCCCCCTCGGCGGACAGCGTCACCTCCGTACCGTGCCGCGCGCCGAGCGACAGCACGCCGAGGATGCTGCTCGCGGGGACGGGCGCGCCGTCCCCGACCCGGATGGACACCGGCACCGGCTGCCGCGCCGCCGCCTGGACGAACAACTGCGCCGGGCGGGCGTGCAGCCCCTGCGCCGCGGCGACGACGACGCTCCGTTCGGGCATGGCGTCTCCTCAGGGTTCGATGGTGACTTTGATCGCGGCGCCCCGGGTGACCAGGTCGAGGGCGTCGTGCAGGGCGTCCAGCGGGAGCCGGTGGGTGATGAGGTCCTCGACGGGGACCCGTCCGGACCCGATCATCTCCAGCGCGCGGGCGTTGTGCGCGGGGCTCGACCCGTTCGCGCCGACCAGGGACAGCTCCCGGTAGTGGACGCGGTTGGCGTCGACGGGGACGACCGGGTCGTCCTTGGGCAGGCCGCCGAACAGGCTGACCCGGCCGCCGGGCGCGACGAGCCGCTGCGCCAGGCCCTGCGCGGCGGCCGACGCGGCGGCGGTGATCGCCACGTCGGCGCCGCGCCCGCCGGTGCGTTCGAGGATCTCCTCGACGACGTCGCCCGCGCCCGCGTCGAGCGCGGCGTCCGGCTTGACGAGCGCGGCGGCCCGGTGCAGCCGCTCGGCGTTGACCTCCACGAGGAACACGCGGGCGGCGCCGCGGGCCCGCGCGACCCGCACGTGCAGGCAGCCGACCGGGCCCGACCCGAACACCACGACGTCGTCGCCCTCGCCGACCCGGGCGAGCTCCTGGCCGTTCAGCACGCAGGCGAGCGGTTCGGCCACCGACGCCTCGGCGAACGAGACGCCGTCGGGGATCCGGTTCACCCCGCCGACCGCGAGCACCTTCGCCGGGACGATCGTGTACTCGGCGAACCCGCCGTCGTAGTGGTATCCCATCGACTCCTGCGCGGCGCAGACCGTCATCCGGCCGCGGCGGCACTCGGCGCACCGCCCGCACGGGATCGCCGCGATCACCTGCACGCGGTCGCCCGGGGCCCAGTCCCCGGCGCCGGCCCCGGCCTCCACGACCTCGCCGGCGATCTCGTGGCCCATCACCCGCGGCGGGGCGATGTGGTGGTGCCCGAACCGGGAGATCTTGACGTCGGTGCCGCAGGTCGAGCAGCCGCGGACGCGGATCTTCAGCTCGCCCGGGCCGGGCTCGGGTTCGGGGGCGTCCTCCAGGCGGATGTCGGCGGGGGCGTAGAAGCGGGCGACCTTCATGCGGTGTGTCCCTGTCGTGTCGGTTGCTCGTCCTCGGCCGGCGGGGCGAGCAGGGCGAGGACCTGCTCGGCGGCGGTGGCCTCGCGCAGCGTGCGGGCCCGGCCCGGGTCCATGAGGACCTGGGCCAGCTCGGCGAGGATCTCCATGTGGCCGTCGCCGCGCGCCGCGATCGCGACGCAGACGGTGACGGTCTCGCCGTTCCAGTCCGTCCCGTCGGGGAAGCGGACGACGGCGAGGGCGTCGCGGCGGATGAGGCCGCGGCCCCCGGACGTGCCGTGCGGGATCGCCACGCCCTCGCCGAGGTAGGTGGAGATGGAGCGTTCCCGCTCCAGCATCGCGTCGATGTAGCCGGGCTCGACGGCGCCCGCGTCCACGAGCACCCGCCCGCAGACCCGGACGGCGTCGTCGCGGTCGCGGGCCCGCGCGTCCAGCCGGATCGCGTCCGGGGCCAGCAGGCCGGCGGCGCCGTCAGGCACCGACCTCACCGCCGTCCTTGATCGCCTTGACCAGCCGGTCGACGGCCGGGTCGCCGAGGTAGACCTCGAACGGGATCACCGGTGCGCCGCCGGCGCCGCGCCGGGCGCGGGCCGCGAGCCCGCTGTGGCAGACGACCACGTCGGCGTCGCCGGGGATCGCGTCGACGGGCGTGTGCTCGACCGCGACGTCCTGCTTGCGCAGTGCCTTGCGGAGCTGCCCGGCGAGCATGACGCTGCTGCCCATGCCCGCGTCGCAGGCGATGACGAGTTTGCGGATGTCCTTGCCGTTCATCGTTGGTGCGCCTTCCGTCAGTGGGCGGTCGTTTCCCGCGCGGCGCCGTCGGCGGGCTCCTTCGGGGGCGCCTGCCCGGCGGTGCTCGGCTCGGTGGTGGTCTCCTCGGCGGCGCCCGCTTCGGTGGCGCCGTCCGCCTCCCCGGCCGCGTCCCCGCCCTCGGGGTCGGACTCGGCCAGCCTGCCGAAGCCGAGCAGCGCGGCGCCGACGCCGAAGGAGACGGCCGCGGAGGCGATCAGGCCGGAGTAGACGCCGATCCAGTTGCCGGCGCCGCGGGGCGTCTGCGCCAGGTAGGCGAAGATGCTGCCGGGCGAGGGGGTCGCCACGAGCCCGGCGCCCGTGGCCACGAAGATCGCCACTCCGGTCACGCCGCCCGCCATCGCGGCGAGGATCATCCGCGGCTTCATCAGGACGTAGGGGAAGTAGATCTCGTGGATGCCGCCGAAGAAGTGGATGACGGCGGCCGCCGGGACGCTCGGGCGCAGCCGCCGCGGCCCGAAGAACCAGTAGGCGAGCAGGACGCCGAGGCCCGGCCCCGGATTGGACTCCAGCATGAACAGCACGGACCTGCCGTGCTCGGCGGCCTGCTGGACGCCGAGCGGACCGAGCACCCCGTGGTTGACGGCGTTGTTGAGGAACAGCACCTTCGCCGGTTCGATGAGCAGGGACGTGAGCGGCAGCAGGTCGTGGTCGACCAGCCACCCCACGCCGTCCCCGGCCCATTCGGTGAAGGTGTTCATGACCGGGCCGATGAGCCGGTTGCCCGCGACGGCCATCGCGGCGCCGACGATCCCGGCGGAGAAGTTGTCGACCAGCATCTCGAACCCGGTCCGGACGCGGTCCCGCACGAGGCCGTCGAACAGCCGCAGCAGGTACGCGGCGAGCGGGCCGGTGATCATCGCGCCGAGGAACATCGGCACCTCGGCGCCGACGACGATGCCCACGGTGGCGACCGCGCCGACGACGGCGCCGCGCTGGCCGTGCACCATCCGGCCGCCGGTGTAGCCGATCAGCAGCGGCAGCAGAAACTTGATCATCGGGTCGACCAGCTCGCCGAGCTCCTTGTTCGGCAGCCAGCCGGTCGGGATGAACAGGGCGGTGATCAGGCCCCAGGCGATGAACGCGCCGATGTTCGGCATCACCATCGCGGCCATCCGGCCGCCGAGCCGCTGGACGTTCGCGCGGATCCCGCGCCCGGCGGGCTCCGGGGTGTAGGCGGTGGCCATCTCGGCCTCCTGTCGTTCGGGGGTGGGGGTGGGTGTTTCGCGGGGTCAGGCGAGGAGGGGGCGGGCGAGGTCGGGGTGCGGGTGGATGCGGACGATGTCGCGCCGCACGTCGGCGGAGCCGGGCATCCGGCTGGCGGGCAGCCGCACGGCCGCCGCGCCCCAGGCGAGGCCCTCGGCGAGCGCGCGGGGCCCGCGGGCGCCCGCGGCGAGGAACCCGGCGAGCAGGGCGTCGCCGGCCCCGACGGTGCTGCGCGGGTGGGCGACGGGCGCCTCGCCGGTGAGGACGCCGTCGTCGTCGACGAGCACCGCGCCCTGCGCGCCCAGGCTGACCAGGACGGCGCGGGCCCCCCACGCCCGCAGCCGCCCGGCCGCCTCGACCGCGTCGGCCACGGTGTCGACCGGGCCGCCCGCGGCCTCCGCGAGCTCCTCCCGGTTCGGTTTGACGAGGTCGGGCGCGGCGGCGACGGCGGCGCGCAGCGCCGGGCCGCTGGTGTCGACCGCGACGCGGACGCCGCCCGCCGAGAACCGGCGGCACATCCGCGCGTAGGTGCCGTCAGGGACGCCGGGCGGCAGGCTGCCGCAGCCGACCACCCAGCGGGCGGAGCCGGCCGCGGCGGCCACCGCGGCGCCGACCTCGTCCAGCTCCCCGGGCGACAGCGGGCCGCCGGGCTCGTTCAGCTTGGTGACGACGCCGCCGGGCTCGACGATCGTGACGTTGGACCGGGTCCGCCCGCGGGCGCGGACGGCGTGCACGCGCAGGCCCTCGGTCTCCAGCAGGCGGCGCAGCTGGTCGCCGTCGGCGCCGCCCACCGCGACCACGGCGGCGGACGCGACGTCGTTGGCCAGCAGCGCCCGGGACACGTTGACGCCCTTGCCGCCCGGGTCCAGCCGCGCGGACCTGGCCCTGATGACCGCGCCGCGGGTCAGCACGTCCACCTCGATCGTGCGGTCGAGGCTCGGGTTGAGCGTCACCGTCACGATCATGCGCCGACCGCTCCCGGCTCCATGTGGCTTCCCTTCTGTTTGAGTTTGTTTCTCTTGTTTTAGATCCGTTTTGCGTCCGGGTCAAGAGCGGACGGGCCCCCGTGGTCGTCCCGTCCGGCGGCGGGAAGGATGATCTGTGGCGGGATGCGCGAGGCGGGAGGGGCACTGTGAGCCGGAGCGGGACGGGCTGATGGCCTGGTCGGTCTGCTTCAGCCTGCTCGCGGCGTTCCTGTTCGCCGCGGCGGCGGCCCTGCAGTACCGGGCCGCGCGGCGTGCCGTGCACGGCGTCTCGGACGCGTCCGCCGCCCACGGGCTGATCCGCCGGCTGGTCCGCGACCCCGTGTGGCTCACCGGGTGGGGGGTCAACCTCGGCGGGTTCTGCGCGCAGGCCGTCGCCCTGCACTTCGGCTCGACGGCCGTCGTCCAGCCGCTGCTGGTCACCCAGCTGGTCTTCACGATCGTGCTCGGCACGATCGGCACGGGACGCCGGCCCGCGCGGCTCGACCTGTTCGGAGGCATCGCCGTCACCGCGGGCCTCGCCGTCCTGTTCACGGTCCCGGGCGCGATCCCGCCCCAGGGCGAGCCGTCCCGGCCGCGGATCCTGCTCGCCGGGCTCGTCGCCGCGCCGGTCATCCTCGTCCTGTCGCGGGCGGCATGGCTGCGCAGGGGGCCGGTGCGGGCCGCGCTGCTCGGCGTCTGCGCCGGCCTGTGCTTCGCGGCGACCGCCGTGCTGATCAAACTCACCACCGCCGACCTGGTCGACCGCGGGGTCGCGGCCACCGCGGTGGACTGGCCCGGCTACGCGCTGGCCGGCAGCACGCTGCTCGGCCTGGTCATCGAGCAGCGGGCGTTCGCGGCCGGATCGCTGCCCGCCGCCATGACCGCGATGACGATGACGAACCCCATCGCGTCCTACCTCGTGGCCGCCTTCGCCTTCCAGACGCTGCCGCCCCGGACGGCCGCGGCGCTCACGGCCCTGTCGTTCAGCGTGCTCCTGCTCACCGGGGGAGTCGCGCTGCTGTCGCGGTCGGCCCACGCGTCCCGCGAGGGCGATACGGTGCCCGGAGCCTCCTGAAAGGACCCTCTTTGCTTACCCGACGCGCCCTCGTCCTCGGCGGGCTCGGCGGCCTCGGCGCCGCCGCGGCCACGGGCGGCGCCGGCTACGCGCTGGTGGAGAGCGGGGCCCTGCCCGGCAAGGTCCGGCTGGACCGCGCGCTCGGCAGGTGCGGGGACGTGCCGGCGCCGCCCCCCGCGTCCGTCCGGGTCGAGACGATGACCTGGCGTTCCGCGCACCGCCGCACGACCGTCACCGCGACCGTCGTCCCGCCCGCCGCGAACCGGTCGCCGCGCGGCCTGCCGGTGGTCGTCGCCCTGCACGGCACCGGCGAGGACGGCTCCTCCCTCGTGCGGAACCTGGCCCTGGACCACTACCTGCCCGACGCGGTCGCCAACGGCGGCGTCCCCCCGTTCACCCTCGTGAGCGTGGACGGCGGCCGGGACACCTACTGGCATCCGCGCGCCTCCGGCGACGACCCCCTCGGCATGATCGTGGACGAGCTGCTGCCGCGGCTGCGGGACCGCGGCGCCCGCACCGACCGCGTGGGCGCCATCGGCTGGTCGATGGGCGGCTACGGAGCCCTCGTGCTGGCCCGCCGCCTCGGCCGCGCCCGCACGGCCGCCGTGGTCGCCGCGTCCCCGGCCCTGTTCGCCTCCTACGAGGACGCGGTCGCCACGAACCGCCGCTCGTTCGACGGCGCGGCGGACTACCAGCGCCACGACGTCTTCGCCGCGCTCGAAGAGCTGAAGGGCGTCCCGCTGCGCGTCGACTGCGGGACCAGCGACCCGTTCGCCGACCGGGTGCGCGATTTCCGCGACCGGGTCCGCCCCGAGGGCGGGCTGGAGGGCGGATGCCACGACGCGGCCTTCTGGCGTCGGCAGCTCCGCCGCGAACTGGCGTTTCTCGGGCACCGTCTGAGCCCCCGCTGACCGCCTGGAGATCTCGGGGGGACCGGGCATGATGGCGTCATGAGCGACACCCCGGCCCGCACCGAGATCGGTGACCGGGCGGCCTACGCCGCCGCCGTCCAGACCGCCGTCGCCGCCTCCGCCGCCTACTACGGCGAGGGCGACTCGCCGCTCGACGACGACGCCTTCGACCGGCTGGTGCGCGGCATCGCCGCCTACGAGGCCGAGCATCCGGACGAGGTGCTGCCCGAGTCCCCGACGGGCAAGGTCGCCGGGGGAGCGGTGGTCGGCGACGTCCCGCACACCGTCCCGATGCTGAGCCTGGACAACGTGTTCTCCGAAGAGGGCCTGCGGACGTGGGCGGCGCGCCTGGCCCGCCGGCTCGGCCGCGAGGTCGCGGCGTGGAGCGTCGAGCCGAAGCTGGACGGCATGGCGATCTCCGCCCGGTACCGCGACGGGCGGCTCGTCCGGCTGGTGACGCGGGGCGACGGCGCCGCGGGCGACGACGTCTCCCACTGCACCGGCATGATCCTCGGCCTGCCGGGGCGCCTCTCGCGGCCGCTCACCGTCGAGCTGCGCGGCGAGGTGCTGATGACGCGGGCCCAGTTCGAGGCCGCCAACGCCGCCCGCACCGCCGCCGTGGGAACGACGTTCGCCAACCCGCGCAGCGCCGCCGCCGGAACCCTGCGCACCAGGGACCACCCCTACGAGGTCGAGATGACCTTCTTCACCTACGGCGCGCTGCCGGCGGACGGCACCGACGGCGAGACGGCCGCGCGCCTGCGCGACCTGCCGCACAGCCGGGTCATGGAGCTGGTCGCCGGCCTCGGCGCGAACACCACGGCCGCGACGTCCGCCCCGGGGATCACCGCGACGTCGATCGAGCGGGTGCTGGAGCGGATCGAGGAGATCGCCGCGCTGCGCGCCGAGCTCGACTTCGGCATCGACGGCATCGTGGTCAAGGCGGACGCGGCGGCCGACCAGGCCGACGCCGGCCTGTCCTCGCGCGCCCCGCGCTGGGCGATCGCCTACAAGCTTCCCGCGGTCGAGAAGATCACCCGGCTGCTGGACGTGGAGTGGAACGTCGGCCGCACCGGGGTCATCGCGCCCCGCGCCGTCCTGGAGCCCGTCGAGGTGGACGGCTCCACCGTCACCTACGCGACCCTGCACAACGCCGCCGACATCGAGCGGCGCGGACTGATGATCGGCGATCACGTCACCGTCTACAAGGCGGGCGACGTCATCCCGCGCGTGGAGGCCCCCGTCGTCCACCTGCGCACCGGGCGGGAGCGGCCCGTCGAGATCCCCGCGGCCTGCCCGCGCTGCGGCGACGGGATCGACGCCTCCCAGCAGCGCTGGCGGTGCGTGCGGGGCCGCGCCTGCCACGCCGTCGTGTCGGTCCGCTACGCGGTGGCCCGCGACCAGTTCGACATCGAGGGCCTCGGCGAGGGCCGCATCGACCAGCTCATCCGCGAGGGGCTGATCACCGACTTCGCCGACCTGTTCACCCTCACCTACGACCAGGTCATCGCCCTGGAGCGGATGGGCGAGACCAGCACCACGGCCCTACTCGCCGCGATCGAGGGCGCGAAGGCCAAGCCGCTGAGCAAGGTCTTCTGCGCGCTCGGCGTGCGCGGCACCGGCCGGTCGATGTCGCGCCGCATCGCCCGCCACTTCGGCACGATGGACGCGATCCGCGCCGCGGACGCCGAGGCCCTCCAGGAGGTCGAGGGCGTCGGGCCGGAGCGCGCCGCGGTCCTGGTGGCCGAGATCGCCGAGCTGGCCCCGCTGATCGACAAGCTCGCCGCCGCCGGGGTCACCATGACCGAGCCGGGCGCCGCGGGCCCGGCCGGGCGGGAGGCCGGGGCGGGCGCTCCGGACCTGCCCCTCGCCGGGATGTCGGTCGTCGTCACCGGCGCGATGTCCGGGCCGCTCGGCGGCCTGTCGCGCGACCAGGTGAACGAGCTGGTCGAGCGCGCCGGAGGCACGGCGTCCTCGTCAGTGTCGGCCCGCACGTCCCTGGTGGTCGCGGGGGAGAAGGCGGGGTCGAAGAGGGCCAAGGCCGAGCGGCTCGGCATCGAGATCGTCACGCCGGAGGAGCTCGCCGCCCGCGTCGCCGCGTTCCTGTGAGCCGCGGCTACGCCGTCGGCTCGGCCCGGCCCGTCCGGTCGGCGCGGCCCGTCCGCACCAGCCAGCTCAGCATCAGCATGAGGTCGAGCCGTCCGTCCGGCTCGGTGAAGCGGCCGCCGGTCAGCTCGGTGATGCGCCGCAGCCGGTACCGGACGGTCTGCTCGTGGATGTGCAGCCGCTCCGCGGCGGTCACCGCGTTGTCGCCGCACTGCAGGTAGGTCAGCAGGGTCTCGGCGAGCGGCTGCCGGCGCGGCGGAGGCAGCTCCAGCAGCGGCCCGAGGGCGGCTTCGGCGGTCGCGCCGACCAGTTCGTCCGCCGCGAGCGTGGCCAGCGACGCGATGTGGTCGACGCACCGGACGGGGCCCTCGTCCGGCAGCAGCCCCCGTTCCGCCAGGGTCAGGGCGTGCCGGGCCCAGCGCAGCGAGAGCGCGCCCTGCCCGATCGGGACGGTCGGGCCGAGCGCCGAGGTGCCGAGCCTGCGCAGCGCCGGCCACAGCCGGTCCTGGCCGGGGCCCTCCGGGTCGGGCACCACGAGGAACGGGACGGGCGCCTCCCAGTCGGCCAGCACCGCGGGCGGCAGGATCCGGGCGCCGGCGGGCGCGCCCGCCGGCAGCGCCACGAGCGCGATGCTCTTCGGCAGCTCCCAGCGGGCCGCGACCGCCAGCTCGGCGATCGTCTCGTGCCCGGGCGGGGGCTCGGCGACCAGCAGGTCGCGGAGCCGGTCGCGGCGGCGCTCCCGCTCGGTCGCCAGCTGGCCCTGCGCGCGGGCGTAGCCCTGCGCGGCGGCGTCCGCGGCCCGCGCCAGCAGCATGAACAGCGAGTCCGTGAGCCGGCCGAGCGTCTCGCGCGACCAGCCGAGCCGGTAGGCGTCCTTGATGAACCGGCGGCAGGCGACCTGGCTGCTCACCCGCATCGCGTTCTGCAGCGCGGCCAGGCTCCTGCCCTGCCGCGCCTCCTCCTCGCCGAGCCGCATGTACAGCTCGGTGATCTTGCGTGCGTCCGCGGTGGGATGGTCGACGGAGTCCACGAAGAACGCGACGGTGTCGCTGACCGTCCGCTCCACCTTCCGGGCGTACTCGCCGCCGTCGGCGCCCGCGTACTCGGGGACCTGGTCGCGGATCTCCCGCTCCATCTCGTCCACGGCGGCCTGGAGATGCTGCCGCAGCACGTCGGGCAGCTCGGCGGGCATCGGCCCTTCGGTCATCCGTTGTCCGATCGGCGGGGTGGGCTCGGGCGAATCACCCTAGGCAAGAAAGCGAACGCTGTCATCACCCGCCGGAGGGGACGGTCAGGGGTGGGCGGGCTGCGGTGCGGAGGCGGCGGCGGGCGCCACGGGGGAGCGTCGCCGTGCCGTCAGGCGGCGGCCGAGGTTCTGCGCGGGCCGCTCGACGTAGCGGTGCGCCAGCGCCGCCGAGGTGAGGACGGTCGCCAGCAGCACCACGCCCCAGACCGCCCGGACCGGTGCCGACAGCCCCCAGGTGTCGCGTCCGGCGGCGTGCCAGACCGCCTGGATGACCAGCGGGTGCAGCAGGTAGACCGAGTAGCTGACCAGCCCCAGCCACACGAGCACGCGCGGCATGGAGCGGTTCCGCAGGGCGAGCCCGGCCAGGAACGTCAGCCACGCGGCGCCCACGGCGATGGACCAGTCCGGGCCGAGGGGGTTCGGGTTGGCGTGCAGCGCCCAGCTGGTCGGCGTGCGCATGCCCGCCGCCAGCGTCAGGGCCGGGACGATCGCCACCATCGCCGCGGCGGGCCCGAGCCGGAGCCGCCCGTCCTGGATGCCGCGGATCGCGGTCCCGGCGAACATGGTGGCGATGATGCACAGGCTCTCGATGGCGCCGATGCGGCTGTTCAGCACGAGCAGGACGAGGGCCAGCGCGGCCACCACCGCGACGCCCGCCCGCCGCAGCCCGCGGTGCCGGCTGACCATGGCGGCCAGGCCGCCGGCGAGCATCAGCGCGGCGGCGAGGACCGTCCCGCCCGGCCACCGGGAGGCCAGCAGCCCGGACGGCAGCGCGACGCCGAGGATGGCCGCGCCCACGCCGAAGCCTAGGGCGACCCGGGCGCTGGCGCGGTGCACGCCGGCGACGAACATCGCCGTCACGAGGAGGTAGAAGACCATCTCGTAGGACAGCGTCCAGAAGACGTTGACGACGTTCGGGACGCCCAGGAGGTCCTGCAGCATCGTCAGGTGCGCCAGCGCGGACGCCCAGGGCCGGTCGCCGATCGCCGCGGGCAGGCCGTAGGAGAGGCCGGCCGCGCTGAGCAGCAGCGCCAGCACCACCGACACGCCCCACGCCGGGTACAGGCGGAAGAGCCGTCCGGTCCAGAACTGCCGGACGCTGCCGCGCCGCTCCAGGGAGAACGGCACCACGTAGCCGCTGACGAGGAAGAACACGAAGACCCCGTACCGGCCGAAGTCGAACCACGGGCCGGTCGCCCGGCGGACCTCGGGCAGGAGCACGTCCAGGGAGTGCTCGAACACCACCACCAGGGCCGCGAGGCCGCGCAGCGCGTCCAGCCAGCCCATGCGCGGTGCCTTCGCGGGGGGAGCGCCGATCGTCGTGTCATGCGGAGTCAGGGTGTTCGTCGGCATCCGGGCCACGATAGGGGCCGAACCGTTACCGTTTCTAACGGGCAAATGAGATTTCTCTTAATCGGGGCATCCGTCGGCTGACGCTGTGTCACGGGGCGCGGACGCCGGAGGCGCGGCGAGAGCAGGGCGGTCGCGGCCAGCCGGAGCGCGCCGTCCGCGCCGGGCTTATCCGAAAAATGTGATCAACACCACATCGCTGTCAGCGGACGCCGACGGCGCCGTAGAGGACCGGTTCGTCGCGGGGGCCGGTGGGTCCCTCGGGGGTGAGCGGCGTCAGCCCGGGGGGCAGCGGGCGGAACGGCCCGAGCAGCCGCGCGATCTCCGCGCCGCCGCGCGGACGCACCGGGACCGACGTCGCCTCGCCGTAGAGCCGCGCGGCCTCCGTGACGGCGCCGGGGGCGAAGTCGGCGGTGGCGTGCGAGACGACCAGCGCGCTGCCGGGGGCCGTGGACGCCGCGAGGTCGGCGACGAGGTCGGCGGCGCCGTCCACGAAGTGCAGGACGCTGGAGAACACCAGCGCGACCGGTTCGGCCGGGTCGATGAGCCGCCGCACCTCGGGGCTGCCCATGACGGCGGCCGGGTCGCGGATGTCGGCCCGCAGCGCCGCGACGTTGCCGCCGTCGATGAGCAGCGCGCGGGCGTGGGCGATGACGAGCGGGTCGTGGTCGACGTAGACGACGCGGGCGCCGCCGGCGCGGCCCGCGGCCATCTGGTGCAGGTTGTCCGTCCTCGGCAGGCCGCAGCCGAGGTCGACGAACTGCCGCACGCCGCGTCCGGCGAGCTGCGCGACGGAGCCGGCGAGGAAGCGGCGGGCGGCGCGGGCGGCCGCCGCGGCCTGCGGCAGGACCCGCAGGATCCGCTGGGCGAGGTCGCGGTCGGACGCGTAGTTGTCCTTGCCGCCGAGGAGGTAGTCCTGGACGCGCGCCGGACCCGGCCTGTGCAGGGCGAGAGGGGTGTTCTCCGGCGCCCTCGTGCCGGCCATGGGCATGGTGCTTCACCTGTCGCCTTCACCAGAGGGGATCGGTGCAATGGCTCGCTTACGACGGTAGGCGGCCGCGGCGGGTCCGGAGGCGGCCGCATCCGATGGACCGTCCGAAACCCGCCGGGCACGTGGCCGCATCGGGTCAGCGGGGTTTGGCGCATCATCGTCCGGTGCTGCGGCGAACGATCGGCGTGCGGGCGCGTCCGGGCGCGGGCGCGGTCGCGCGACTGGCCTTTTCCGGCCATGACAGGCACTTAACCGAAGATGTCGATTCGCGGTGGAGGACCCTGCGGAGTCACCCTCCGGGGGCGCGCCACATGAGCCAGACCGGCGGGCACCCCTTGCCCGGCAGCGGCAGCTCGCGCGTCACCTGGAAGCCGAACCGCTCGTAGTAGGGCACGTTCTGCTCTTTCGAGGACTCCAGGTAGGCGGGCAGGCCCTCGGCGTCGCAGCGGTCGAGCCGTGATCGCAGCAGGGCCGCGCCCAGGCCGTTGCCCTGCGCCGGGGGGTCGGTGCCGAGCACCGCCAGATACCAGTGCGGCTCGCGCGGGTGGTGCTTCTCGATCGCGCTGAGCGCGCGGAGGGTGGCGGGCGTCCTGGCGCCCAGGATGCGCAGCAGCGGCACGGCGTAGGCCGCCTGCAGACGCAGCGGCACGCTCCACAGGCCGGGTGGGTCCCACAGGGCGGCGGCCTCGGCCCCGTCCCGGCGCCCGGTGGTCTCGGTCGCCCCGTGGGGGAGGTGCACCTGCCGCAGCAGGATGCCGAACAGCGCGGTCATCCGCCGCACGCGGGAGGCGTCGTCGGGCAGGAGCCAGCGCCAGACCGGGTCGTCGTCGAAGGCGCGCCCGAGGACGGCCGCGATCGGTGCGGCGTCGGTGCCGTCCGCCACGCGGACGAGAGGGGACGGGCGGGGCTCGGACGTCATGGCGCGGCCTCCTCGGGGGGACGCGCCGATCCTCACCGCGGGCGCGGCCCCGCGTCAAGGAGGGTCATCGGCGGCGGCGGCGCTCGGAGCGCGGCCTCACCAGCTCCTCCAGGACGAGCGAGGCGCCGACCCCGACCAGCCAGGTGTCCTTGGCGAGCGGGATCCCCTGCGGAGAGGGGCGCAGCCCGCCCTCCTGGCGCATGCCGGGCAGCCGCAGGTACAGGCCGGTCAACCCGGCCGAGAACGCGGTGAGCGCCGCGCCCGCGACGAGCGAGGGCACCAGCGGCACGAGCAGCGCTGCGCCGAGGGCGACCTCCGCCCTGCCGAGCGCGCGGGTGAAGTCCCGCGGGTCCTGCGACTCCAGGAACGGGTAGGCGGTCTTCGCCGTCCCGTGGATCTCGTCGGCCGCCGCGTCCAGTCCCTGGAGCTTCGACAGGCCCGAGTTCAGGACGAACGCGCCGACGGCCAGCCGGACGGGCATCTGGTGAGCGCGAGCAAGAAGACGCATCGTGTCCCCAAAGCGATCGGAAGTCGGGCGAAGGGCATCATTCCCGCCGATTCGCCTCCGCAACTGATCGCCGGGTCAAGTCTCGGCCTTCCGGCGCGGGATGGGGCTCCGAGAGGGATGGGGCGCCGAGGGGATACCGCGCGTGGAGCAGGCCCCCGCGGGCGACTGCCCCGGGCGTGGCAGGGCGGAAGCCTCCGCACGGCCGACGACGCCTCCGGTGCCGCCGTCGCACGATCGGAGCGTCGTCGAGAGAACCGGGAGCGCTCGGATGTCGACCTTCCAGTCGCGGCCGGAGGCCGCCGGGCAGTGGTGGCGGCCGGGACCCTCGGTCCGCAAGACCGTCACCGTCGTGCACGTCGTCGCCTCCGTCGCGCTGCTGGGGGAGGTGTGGGGCCTCGTGCTGCTCAACCTCACCGCCGCGCTGACCGCGGACCCCGTGCTCGCGAACTCCGCCTACCGCCTGATGAGCGTGCTGGTGTTCGGGGGAGGCATTCCGCTCAGCCTCACCGCCCTGGCCAGCGGCGTCGCGCTCGCCACCGGCAGCCCGTGGGGGCTGGCACGGCACTACTGGGTGCTCGCCAAGCTGGTGCTGCTGGTCCTGGTGATCCTCGCCGGGATGCTGCTGTTCACGCCCGAGGCGATGGCGGACGCGACCGCCGGCGGGGCGGCCCCCGCCGCCGGGCGGCAGTGGGAGCAGGTGGCGGTGGTCTCCTGCCAGCTGGCGATGCTGCTCTCCGCCACCGCCCTCTCGGTGTTCAAGCCCCGCGGCCGCGTCGGGCGGCGGCGCGCCCGGTCATGAGCCGGGCCGGCCGTCCGGCAGGCGCTCGGCGACGGCCTGCAGCGCCTCCACGCACGCCCGGACCGCCGGCCGGTCCGCCCCGGCCCGCCACGCCGCGTAGATCTTGCGGTGCACGGCGGGCCTGGTCGCGACGACGCGGACCCCGCGCGGGATCGGGTCGCGGCCGAGCCGGGGGATGAGCGCGGCGGCGAGGTCGGCCGCCACGAAGGCCAGCTGGGTGGGGTAGTCGGCGACGTTGCAGGCGATGTCGGGCTCCACGTTGTGCTCGCGGAGCGTCTGCACGAGCTGCTGGTCGCAGCTGCCGCCCGCCGTCCACGAGGCCCAGCGCATCCCGCGCAGCTCGCTCAGGGCGACCGCGCGGCGCCGGGCCAGCGGGTGCCCGGCCGGCAGCGCGAGGTCGATGACGTCGGAGGACAGCAGGACGTGGGCCACCGACGCGGGGAACGGCGTGACCAGGGTGTCCCAGCTCTCGACGACGGCGACGTCGACGTCGCCGCGGGTGAGCGCGGGCAGGATCTCGTCGGTGTTCGCCTCCAGCAGGGTCGGGACGAGGTCGGGATGCCGCTCGCGCAGGGCGGTGAGCGCGGCGGGCAGCACCGAGCGCGCCGCGGTCACGAACGCCCCGAGCCGCAGCGGCCCGACGGCGGCCTCGCGGAGCCCGTCGAGCTCGGCCGCGGCGGCGGCCAGCTGGGCCATCACCCGCTCGGCGTGCCCGGCCAGGACGTGCCCGGCCCGGGTGAGCCGGACGCCCCGGCCCCGCGGTTCGAGCAGGGTGTGGCCCGTCTCGCGCTCCAGCTTGGAGAGCTGCTGGGACACCCCCGAGGGCGTCACGTGCATGGCCGCGGCGGCGGCCGCGATCGAACCGTGCACGGCCACGGCGTGCAGGGCGCGCAGGCGTTCCACATTCAGCGTCACGGTAGCGATACTACTGTTTTTCGCTAAGCAATATTCGCTTGTGCTAATCAGTCGCTGGACGGCAGCGTGGTGCGCATGCGACGGATCGATCCGCGGCTGCTTCTGACCTCCGGCGCCGCGTTCATCTCGGCGTCGGCGATCCTGTTCCGGCTGTCCGGCGTCTCGCCCGGGACGGCGGCGTTCTTCCGGTGCGCGCTCGCGCTGCCGGTGCTGGCGCTCCTGGCGCGCTGGGAGCGGCGCGGGGCGGGGCCGCGGCGCCGCGCCGGGCTCGACGTCCTCGCGGGGCTGGTGCTCGGCGCCGACTTCGTGCTGTGGGGCGCGTCGATCGACGGCGTCGGCGCGGGCATCGCGACCGTGCTGGTGAACGTCCAGGTCGTCGTGGTCCCGCTGCTGGCGTTCGCGGTGTTCGGAGAGCGGCCCTCGCGGGCCTTCGCGGCGGCCGTGCCGGCGCTGATGGGCGGCGTCGCGCTGGCCGCCGGCGTCGCGGGGCACGGCACGGACGGGACGGACCCGGTGCTCGGGTCGCTGTTCGGCGCGGGCGCCGGGCTCGCCTACGGCGGCTACCTCTTCCTCACCCGTCTCGCCGGTCGCGGCCAGGAGCACCGGGCGCAGCCGGTCCTGCTGTCGACGCTGGGCGCGGGGGCGGCCTCCGCCGCTATCGGAGGCCCCTGGCAGGGGATCGACCTCGCGCCGGGATGGCCCGCTCTCGGCTGGCTCGCCGCGCTGTCGATGACGGGGCAGGTGTGCGGGTGGGTGCTGATCGGCGCGGCGCTGCCCCGGCTGGGCGCCGACGTCGCCGGGGCCCTCCTGCTGCTCCAGCCGGTGCTGGCGGTCGCCCTCGGCGCGATGGTCCTCGGCGAGCGGCCCGGTCCCGCGCAGCTCGCCGGCTGCGGCCTCGTCGTCGCCGCGCTCTGGCTGGCCGGCAGGGGTAGCGTTCCTCCGCGTGACGACTCCGGAGTGGGCTCCCGAGCACGAGGTGACGCCCGAACTGGCGAGCACGCTGATCGGGCGGAGGTTCCCTGAGCTCCGCGGCGCCCCGGTGGAGCGCCTCGCCACGGGCTGGGACAACACCGTCCTGCTCGTCGGCGGCGACTGGGTGTTCCGCTTCCCGCGCCGGCGGATGGCCCTGGCGGGGGTCGAGCGCGAGACCGCCGTGCTGCCCGTCCTCGCGCCCCGGCTGCCGCTGCCGGTGCCCGTGCCGCGCTTCCTCGGGGAGCCGGCGGACGACTTCCCCTGGCCGTTCTGGGGCGCGCGGCGCATCCCCGGGCGCGAACTCGCCGAGGTGAGGCCGCCGGACGAGGACCGGGTCGCCCTCGCCGCCGAGACCGGCGCCTTCCTGCGGGCCCTGCACGACCCGGCCCTGGTCCGAGAGGCGGGGGAGGGGCTGCCGGTCGACCCGATGGGACGCGCCGACCCCGCCGGGCGCGCGGCGCGGACCCGCGGCCGCCTCGACGCGATCGCCGCCCGAGGGGTGTGGAGGCCGGATCCGGCCGTCGAGGAGTTCCTGGCCGCGGCCGAGGGCTGGGACGCGCCGGGCGGCGACCCGGTGGTCGTCCACGGGGACCTGCACGTCCGGCACCTCCTGCTCACCCCCGCAGGCCGTGCGGCGGGAGTGATCGACTGGGGGGACGTCTGCCTCGGCGCGCCCGCCGTGGACCTGTCGCTGGCCTACGCGGGGTTCGGCGGCGCCGCGCGGGAGGCGCTCCTCGCGGAGTACGGGACGGTGCCGCCGGAGCAGGAAACCGCCGCGCGCGCCTTGGCGCTGAACCTCACGGCGACGCTGGCCGAGTACGCGGCGTCCACCGGGCGGGACGCGCTGCTCGCCGAGACGCTCGCGGGGATCGGCCGGGCGCTCAGCTGAGGCCGGGGCTCACGGTGCGCATGTAGACGCGGATCGTGGTGCCCTCCGGTCCGGTGTGGACGCGGACCAGGTCGGCGAGGTGGTTGACCATGAGGATGCCGCGGCCGCCGTTCGGGCTCATGTCCGCCGGGCGGCGGCCCGCGAGCGGGTCGCTGATCGTCCCGGCGTCGCTGACCTCGCAGACCACGTGCTCGTCCTCGACCCAGAGGCGCGCCGTGCCCGTGCCCCCGCCGTGCAGGCAGGAGTTGGCGGCCAGCTCGTTCACGGCGAGCTCCAGGTCGCCGACCGCGCCGGTGCCGAGGCCGAACTTCGCCCCCCAGCGGCAGGCGAACTCGCGGACGAGGGGGAGCGCGTCGATGTCGAAGCTCATCGCGACCGCCCCGGCGGCCTCGGCCGGCTCGGGCAGCGGCAGGTTGTAGTCGCCGATGACGCGGTGCGGCGCGTAGTCGGCGCTCGGGTGCGTCCCGGACCGGTCGATCACGACCGGATGGGTGGCGCGGGCGTCGGTGAGCGCCACCGGGTCCAGCCGGGCCTCGTCGTAGGGGCACAGGATGGTGGCCTCGCGCCCCGCGAAAGCAAGGTTGATCAGGGCCTCGTGCTGCGCGCAGGCGGGGTACTCGGTCGCCGAGCGGCCGGGCCAGATCGGCTCGCCGATGATCCGCACCCGGCCACCGGCGTGCCGGTCGGCGAAGTGCCGCAGCACTCCCGGGATGATGCGGCCGGGATTGCGGCCCGCCTTCGCCATGTCGATCCAGCTCACCCGGTCGGCGGCCGCGCCGAGGGCGTCGCCCAGCTGCGCCATGCGGACGGCGGGCACCGCCACGGCCACCGGCTCTCCCGCGTCGAGCCCGGCGCGGATGAACGGCACGGTTCCGGCGAGGTACTCCTCGTCGCCGCGGTAGAAGAGCGCGGGGTGGATGAACGCGTCCTCGCGTGCCACGCCCGTTCCGCCGGGGCTGAGGCTCATCGTTCGGTCGCTCCGTCCGGTGCCGCTGTCTCGTGCATTCGATCGAGAATACGCGCAGGAGGGAAGCCGTACGAGCAGGGCCATGCGGACATCCCCCGAGGTCAGCCGATCTGATGTTCCGATCCAGCGGTACCCGCGAGGCGCCCTCCGAAAACAGACAATATCCGGACCAATGACGACCGAGGCCCCCGGCAGCCCCATGACCGGGGGGTCATTGACCGGGCAGCATGACCGCGTCGACGACGTCGGTCAGCCGCCCGCGCCTGCGGTGGGCGCCGCGCTGCAACTCCGCGCCCGTCCCGCCGGCGACCAGGCGCCGCACCCCGCGGGCGACGGCGTCGAGGTCGCCGGCGCCGCGCAGCGCGGGCCGCACGTGCGCGAGCAGGTCCCCGGCCTGCTCGCCGAACGTCGCGGGCCGGCCCGTGCGCACGTCCAGCCCCCGCCCGGCCGGACCGTGCCGCGCCGCCAGCCAGTAGGCGGCGCGCAGCGTCTCCGGGGGCGGGTCGGGCGCCCGCTCGCCGGCGTCCACCAGGTCGGACGACACCTGCACCAGCGCCCGGACCAGCGCGGCGAACACCGCCGCCTCCCCGGCCGTCGGGGCGACGTCCGCGAGCCGGACCTCGATCGTGGGCAGCCGGGCCGACGGCCGGACGTCCCAGAAGATCGTCCCGGAGTCCATCAGGGCCCCGCATTCGAGCAGCGCCCCGACGAGGTCGTCGTAGTGGCCCGCGGACGCGAAGTAGGGCGGCGGCCCCGCCACCGGCCACCGCGCCCAGGCCAACGCCCGCCAGCAGGCGTGGCCGGTGTCGCGTCCGGCCCAGTACGGCGAGTTCGCCGCCAGGGCCAGCAGCGTCGGCAGCCAGGGGCGCAGATGGTTGCTGACCTGGACGGCGCGCTCGCGGTCCGGCATCTCCACGTGGACGTGGCACGAGCAGATGCTCTGCTCGTCGTCCAGGCCGCGGTAGAAGGCGAGGCTCTCGGCGTAGCGGGCGCCGCGCGTGATCGGGGCGGGCACGAGCTCCCCCAGCACGGGCGTCCCGGTCGCGGCGAGGCGGACGCCCTCGGCCGCCGCGGCGGCGGCCATCACCGCCCGCATCGAGCGGATCTGCTCGCCGAGCTTGTCCAGGTCGTCGCACGGCGAGGTCTTGGCCTCGGCGAGGTAGGCGACGAGTTCGGTGGAGGCGCGCTCGCCCAGCGCCGCGCCCGCCCGGCGCACCACCGCGGCGGCACGGGGGACGAGCTTCCGGGAGACGGGATCGACGACGAAGTACTCTTCCTCGATTCCGAATCGCAGGGCCATCCCACCACCTCTGGCTCGGGCCTTCGAAGCTACGTCGCCGCCGCGCCTCGCGCACCTGCCGGACGGCCCGAATGGGTAGTAAGGGATCTTCTTGACCCTCTTTTGACCCGCCGCTCAGCGGGCACCGTCCGGGGAGACGCAGCGGAAGGGAAGAGGTGAGATCCGGTGCCTGGCTCGACTCCGATCGGCATGCTCGTCATCCTGGTGGCCGCCGCCGTGTTCGTCCTGGCGGGGCTGTTCTACCTAGGCGACAAGCGCAACGGCCCGCCCAACGGCTCGGATCGGGGCCGCTGAGACGGGCCGTCGGCGCGTGCCGCGCGCGGACCCTGTCCGCCCCTCAGGGGCCGGGGTCCACGAAGTACATCGACAGCGCGATGAGGTGCGTGACGACGACCACGCCGATGCCGAAGAAGAACAGCATCTTGGCGGGGCCGTGCGGGAAGACGGTCCCCGGCTTGAGCGGCCCGCGCTCGCGCTGCCGCGCGGCGATCCGCTCCTCGATCGGAGGCCGGCCGAACACTGCTACGCCCGGGGCTCGTCGACGACGACGTCGGTCATGATGTCGACGGCCAGGGCGATGACGCCGCCGATCGCGACGAGCGCGGCGCCCACCCCGAACACGACCCAGTCGGGGCCCAGGGTGACGCCGACGCCGCCGACGGCGAAACCGGTGAAGATGATGGCCACGGCGACCCAGGACTTGGGACGCCCGGCGTGGCTGCCAGTCGACATGCGTTCGTCTTCCCTTGCACGGTTCGGGGGCTGGGGGCTACGACGCCGAACTCTAGCAACGCCCCTAGCCACGGGGCCTTCGGGGGTACCTGAAGATCAGCCGTGGCCGGGGAGGGGCCGCCGCCGGGACGGACGGATCAGACGAACGCCCCCAGACCGGTCGCCGCGCGGCCGACGATCAGAGTGTTGATCTCCCGGGTGCCCTCGTAGGAGTAGAGCGCCTCGGCGTCGGCGACGAACCGGCCGATGCCGTAGTCCAGCACGATCCCGTTGCCCGCCATCAGCTCGCGCGCCCAGCCGACCGCCTCGCGCATGCGGCTGGTGCAGTACGCCTTGGCGAGCGCGGAGTGCTCGTCGCGGTAGAGGCCCTCGTCCTGGAGCTGGGCGAGCCGTACCACCATGCCGAGCGAGGCGGTGGCGTTGCCGAGCATCCCGACCAGAAGGTCCTGGACGAGCTGGAACTTGGCGATCGGCCGCCCGAACTGCTCGCGTCCCACCGCGTAGTCGCGGGCGATCTCGTACGCGGCGAGCATCACCCCGACGGCCTGCCAGGCGACGCCGCTGCGGGTCTGGCGCAGGATCGCGGCGGTGTCCCGGAAGCCGTTCGCCCCGGCCAGCCGGTCGGACTCGGGGACCCGGCAGTCCTCCAGGAGGATGTCGGCGTTCTGCACGGTCCGCAGAGCGATCTTGTTCTCGATCCGGGTCGCGGTGAACCCGGGCGTGCCCTTCGCGACGACGAACCCCTTCACCTGGTCGTCGGCCTCGTCCCTGGCCCACACGACGGTGTGGTCGGCGAAGGTGGCGTTGCCGATCCAGCGCTTCGCGCCGTTCAGGACCCAGTGGTCGCCGTCGCGCCGCGCGGTGGTCCGCAGGCCCAGCGCGACGTCCGAGCCGCCGTCCGGCTCGGTGAGCGCGAACGCGCCGATCCTCTCCATCCGCCCCATCGCGGGCAGCCACCGCTCGCGCTGCTCCGGGGAGCCGCACCGCCCGATGCTGCCCATCGCGAGCCCGGCGTGCACCCCGAAGAACGTCGCCATGGACGGGTCCACCCGGGCCATGTCCATCGCGAGGAACCCGGTGAGCAGGCTGCTCGGCTTGTCGCCCGGGCACTCGTCGTAGGCCAGGCCCGCGATGCCGAGCTCTCCATACTGCGGGATCAGGTCGAAGGGGAACTCCGCCCGCGCCCAGCAGTCGTTCGCGATCGGCGCGACCTTCGCCTCCAGAAAGCCGCGCACCCGCCCGAGGATCTCCTTCTCCCGTCCGTCGAGGAGTTCCTGCATGTGGTACAGGTCGCCGGGGAGTGTCTCCAGGGTCATGACCACCCCTCTTCCCGGACGGCGCACCGCTAACCCGGGCCCGCGGCGCGCGCCGCGTACTGGTCAGCGGGACCCGGTCCCGAGCCGGATTCGGCCGCTCACCTACCATCCAGGACATGACGGTGCCGCCTGAAGAACTCGAACTGGCCGCCGCCTTCCCCGCGGCCGACCGCGACCGGTGGCGGGAGATGGTGAAGGGGGTGCTGCGCAGGTCCGGCGCGGCGAGCGAGGACACCCCCCTCGACGAGATCGAGGGCCTGCTGACCCGCGACTCCTACGACGGGGTGCCGATCGCCGCGCTCTACACGCGCGACGACGCGCCGCCGGGACGTCCCGGGCTGGCCCCCTACGTGCGCGAGGTGCGCCCCGACGGCGAGGGCATCGCCGGGTGGGACGTCCGGCAGCGGCACGCCCACCCCGACCCGGCCGTCACCCGCGAGGCGATCCTCGCCGACCTGGAGAACGGCGCCACCTCCGTCTGGCTGCGGCTCGGCGAGGGCGGCCTGCCGGTGGCCGCGCTGCCCGAGGCGCTGCGCGGCGTCCTGCTCGACCTGGCCCCGGTGGTGCTGGACGCGGGAGCGTCGGCGGGCGAGGCCGCGCGGGCGTTCCTGGCCCTGGTCGCCGAGCGCGGGAACGCGGCCGAGGCGTCCGGCAACCTCGGCGCCGACCCGCTCGGCCTCGCGGCGCGAACCGGCGCGCCGGGGTCGCTGGACGAGGCCGCCGCGCTCGCCGTCCGCTGCGCCCGCGAGTTCCCCCGGCTGCGCGCGGTCGTCGCCGACGGGACCCCGTACCACGACGCGGGCGGCGGCGACGCCGAGGAACTGGGCGCCGCCGTCGCCGCCGGCGTCGCGTACCTGCGCGCCCTGACCGGCGCCGGGCTGAGCGTGGACGAGGCGTTCGGGCAGATCGAGTTCCGCCTCGCCGTCAGCGCCGACCAGTTCTCCTCGATCGCCAAGCTCCGCGCCGCGCGCCGCCTGTGGGCGCGGGTGGCGGAGGTCAGCGGCGCCGCCGAGGGCACCGCCGCGCGCGTCCACGCGGTCACCTCCTCGGCGATGATGACGCGCCGCGACCCGTGGGTGAACATGCTGCGCACCACCATCGCGACGTTCGCCGCCGGGGTCGGCGGCGCGGACGCGGTCACCGTCCAGCCGTTCGACGCCCGCCTCGGCCTGCCCGACGGCTTCGCCCGCCGCATCGCCCGCAACACCCAGACGCTGCTGCTGGAGGAGTCGAGCCTCGCCCGCGTCGTCGACCCGGCGGGCGGCTCCTGGTACGCCGAGAGCCTCACCGAGGGCCTCGCCCAGGCGGCCTGGGCCTGGTTCACCGAGATCGAGAAGGCCGGGGGCCTGGCCGCCGCCCTCGACTCGGGCCTCGTCGCCCGCCGCCTCGCCGCCACCTGGGAGCGGCGCCGCGAGGACATCGCCCGCCGCAAGGCGCCGATCACCGGCGTCAGCGAGTTCCCCGACCTCGCCGAGACGCCGCCCCGGCGCGACCCCGCGCCCCGGGCGCCCGGCGGCGGCCTCCCGGTCGTCGCGTACGCGCAGGACTTCGAGGCCCTTCGCGACCGCTCCGACGCCCACGCGGAGGCGACCGGCGCCCGTCCGAAGGTCTTCCTCGCGACGCTCGGGCCGATCGCCGTCCACACGGCGCGCGCGTCGTTCGCCGCCAACCTCTTCCAGGCGGGCGGGATCGAGACGGTCACCGGCGCCCCCGAGGAGTTCGGGGCGTCCGGCGCCGCGGTCGCCTGCATCTGCTCCAGCGACGCCCTCTACGAGGAGAGGGCCGTGGAGGCGGCCCGGATCCTGCGCGACGCGGGTGCTGTGAAGGTCTGGCTGGCGGGTAAGGGAACCTACGAGGGGGTCGACGCCCGCGTGCACGCGGGATGCGACGCGGTCGAGGTGCTGGAGACCACCCTCCACGATCTGGGAGTGAACGAATGATCCCCGACTTCACCGAGGTCGACCTCGGGACGGCGCCCCCCGCCGACGAGGCCGCCAAGCGGTGGCGCGCCGCGGTCGCCGACGCCACCGGAGCCGACCCCGAGGCCCAGACCTGGGACACGCCGGAGGGCATCGGCGTCAAGCCCCTCTACACCGGCGACGACCTGGCCGGGCTCGACTTCCTCGGCACCTACCCGGGCATCGCGCCGTTCCTGCGCGGCCCCTACCCGGCGATGTACGCGACCCAGCCGTGGACGATCCGGCAGTACGCCGGCTTCTCCACCGCCGAGGAGTCCAACGCCTTCTACCGCCGCAACCTCGCGGCCGGGCAGAAGGGCCTGTCGGTGGCCTTCGACCTGGCCACGCACCGCGGCTACGACTCCGACCACCCGCGCGTGGCCGGCGACGTCGGCATGGCCGGGGTGGCGATCGACTCCATCTACGACATGCGGCAGCTCTTCGACGGCATCCCGCTGGACCGGATGAGCGTGTCGATGACCATGAACGGCGCCGTCCTGCCCGTCCTCGCGCTCTACATCGCCGCCGCGCAGGAGCAGGGGGTGGAGCCGGAGGCGCTCGCGGGGACCATCCAGAACGACATCCTCAAGGAGTTCATGGTCCGCAACACCTACATCTACCCGCCGCAGCCGTCCATGCGGATCATCTCCGACATCTTCGAGTACACCTCGCGGCGGATGCCGAAGTACAACTCCATCTCGATCTCCGGCTACCACATCCAGGAGGCCGGGGCGACCGCCGACCTGGAGCTCGCCTACACGCTCGCCGACGGCGTCGAGTACATCCGCGCCGGGCGCGAGGCGGGCCTCGACATCGACGCGTTCGCGCCGCGCCTGTCGTTCTTCTGGGCGATCGGGATGAACTTCTTCATGGAGGTCGCCAAGCTGCGCGCCGCGCGGCTGCTGTGGGCGCGGCTGGTGAAGACGTTCGAGCCGCGCAACCCCAAGTCGCTGTCGCTCCGGACGCACTCGCAGACGTCCGGGTGGTCGCTGACCGCGCAGGACGTGTTCAACAACGTCGCCCGCACCTGCATCGAGGCCATGGCCGCCACCCAGGGCCACACCCAGTCCCTGCACACCAACGCGCTGGACGAGGCCCTCGCGCTGCCGACCGACTTCTCGGCCCGGATCGCCCGCAACACCCAGCTCGTCCTGCAGCAGGAGTCCGGGACCACCCGGACCATCGACCCCTGGGGCGGCAGCGCCTACGTGGAGCGCCTCACCTACGACCTCGCCCGCCGCGCCTGGGGACACATCACCGAGGTCGAGCAGGCCGGCGGCATGGCCAAGGCGATCGACGAGGGGCTTCCCAAGCTGCGCATCGAGGAGGCCGCCGCCCGCACCCAGGCCCGCATCGACTCGGGCCGGCAGCCCGTCATCGGCGTCAACAAGTACCGGCCCGACGTCGAGCAGGAGATCGAGGTCCTGAAGGTCGACAACGCCTCCGTGCGCGCGCAGCAGATCGACAAGCTGCGCCGGCTGCGCGAGGAGCGTGACGAGACCGCGGCGCGGGCCGCGCTGGAGGCCCTCACCCGCGCCGCCGAGGCCGCCGAGGAGGGCACCCGCCCGCGGGGCCTGGAGCACAACCTGCTCGCGCTCGCCATCGACGCCGCCCGGGCCAAGGCGACCGTCGGCGAGATCTCCGACGCCCTGGAGCGGGCCTACGGGCGGCACGCGGCGCAGATCCGTACGATCTCCGGTGTGTACCGGGAGGAGGCGGGCCAGGTGACGGGCATCGAGCGGGCGCGGGCCGCGACGGCCGCGTTCGAGGAGGCCGAGGGCCGCCGCCCCCGCATCCTCGTGGCCAAGATGGGGCAGGACGGCCACGACCGCGGGCAGAAGGTGATCGCGACCGGGTTCGCCGACCTCGGCTTCGACGTCGACGTGGGCCCGCTGTTCCAGACCCCCGCCGAGGTGGCGCTGCAGGCCGTCGAGGCCGACGTGCACATCGTCGGGGTCAACTCGCTCGCCGCGGGCCACCTGACGCTGGTCCCCGCGCTGCGCGAGGAGCTCGCCGCGCTGGGCCGCGACGACATCATGATCGTCGTCGGCGGCGTCATCCCGCCCGGCGACTTCGAGGAGCTGCGCGCGGCCGGCGCCTCGGCGATCTTCGGGCCCGGCACCGTCCTGGCGGACGCGGCGATCGGCCTGCTGGAGCAGCTCACCGCCGCGCTCGGGCACGCCGCGCCCGAGCGCGCCTGAGGGGCGGCGCGGAAGTGACGGGAGAAGGGGGCGCGCCGTGAGCGCGCCGGGCCTCGACGACTACGCGGCCGGGGTGCTGGACGGGTCGCGGGCGTGGATCGCGCGGGCGATCACGCTCGTGGAGTCGGCCCGCCCGGACCACCGGGAGCTGGCGCAGAAACTGCTGGTCGAGCTGACCCCGCACGCCGGGGGCGCCCGCCGCGTCGGGATCACCGGCGTGCCCGGGGTCGGCAAGTCCACGTTCATCGACGCGCTCGGCACCCGGCTGACGGGGGAGGGCGGGAAAGTCGCGGTCCTCGCCGTGGACCCGTCCTCCACCCGGACGGGCGGCAGCATCCTCGGCGACAAGACCCGCATGCACCGCCTCGCCACCGACCCGTCCGCGTTCATCCGCCCCTCGCCCACCGCCGGGACGCTCGGGGGCGTCGCGAAGGCCACCCGCGAGGCGATGGTGGTCATGGAGGCCGCCGGGTACGACGTCGTCCTGGTCGAGACGGTCGGCGTCGGGCAGTCCGAGACGGCCGTCGCCGAGATGGTCGACTCCTTCCTGTTCCTCACCCTCGCCCGCACCGGCGACCAGCTCCAGGGGATCAAGAAGGGCGTCCTGGAGCTGGCCGACGTCATCGCGGTGAACAAGGCCGACGGCGAGCACAGGACAGAGGCCGAGCGCGCCGCCCGCGAACTGGCGGGCGCGCTGCGGCTGCTGCGCAGCGACGAGCGCGTCCGCGCCACCCCGGTCCTGACGTGCAGCGCCAAGGAGGGGACCGGGCTGGACGAGGTGTGGGACGCCATCGTCCGGCACCAGGACCGGCTCCGTGAGTCCGGCGAGCTGGAGGCCCGGCGGCGCCGCCAGCAGGTGGGCTGGATGTGGGCCCTGGTCCGCGACCGGCTGCTGTCCGACCTGCGCGGGCACCCCGGCGTCCGGGAGGCCGCACCCGGCCTGGAGCGGGACGTCGCGGAGGGGACGCTGACGCCCGCGCTGGCCGCCGAGCGCATCCTGGAGGCGTTCTCGCGGGACCGCTGAACGGGGTTCCCGTATGTCCGAAACCTTGGGTTGTCCCAGGTCCCGGTCACGGCGCGCGGGGATCAGGTACAAAAGTCGGATGGACGTCATCGCGCTCGATGATCCGACGGACGCGCAGATCCGGGGGTGGCACTCGGTGCTGGCCGCCGTTCACGCCGCCGAACCGGACGGCGAACCCGCGCCCGACCCGGAGCGCACGGCGCGGCTGCTGCTCGGCGCGGAGACCGCCGCGCGGCAGCGGCTGTGGGCGGCGGTCGCCGGCGGACCCGGGGCGGAGGCGCCCCTGGCCGCGGTGGCGGCGCTCCGGCTGCCCGGCGAGCCGGGCGCCGATCGTCCCGGCGAGGTCGACATCCAGGTCCGCCCCGAGTACCGGCGCCGCGGCCT
This sequence comes from Actinomadura sp. NPDC048021, assembly GCF_040653135.1. NCBI lineage: Bacteria > Bacillati > Actinomycetota > Actinomycetes > Streptosporangiales > Thermomonosporaceae > Actinomadura > Actinomadura sp. NPDC048021. The sequence goes on along the minus strand of NZ_JBEZJQ010000014.1, from coordinate 48,337 downwards.
CGGCGCCCGGCTCCTCGCCGCGGCCGCGGAGGGTCTGCGCGCCGACGGCCGCTCCAGCGTGATCGCGCAGGTCCTCGCGGGCACCCCGGCCGTCCCGTTCCTGGAGTCGCACGGCTTCGAGTGCGTGCTGACCCTGCGCGGCATGTTGCTGCGGCTGGACGACGTGCCCGCCGAGCGCGTGGCGCGGCTGCTGGCCGCGGCGCCCGCCGGGTACCGGCTCGCGCGCTGGCGGGGCGTGGTGCCGGACGAGCACGCCGACGCCCTCGCCCGCGCCAAGCACGCCATGGCCGACTTCGCCGAGTACGAGGGGACGCCCTGGGACGCGCACCGCGTCCGCGAGATGGCCGAGATCGTCGCCAAGCGCGGCGACGACCTCTACACGGTCGCGGCGCTGTCGGGAGGCGTCATCGCCGGGTTCACCGAGGTCGTGGTGCCGGCCGGGTGCGCCGGGCGCGCGGCGCAGTACGACACGGCGGTGCTGCCCGAGCACCGCGGCAGGCGGCTCGGCATCTGGGTGAAGGCGGCGATGCTGCGCTGGCTGGGGGAGGAGTGCCCCGGCGTGCGGGAGATCGAAACGGACAATTCCGGCGACAACGCTCACATGCTCGCCGTGAACGAGGAGCTCGGCTTCCGGCTGGAGCGCGAGTCCCTGGAGTACCAGGCGGCCGTGTCCGACCTCCCCGCCTCCGGTCGCTGACCGGAAAACACGTTGCCCCCGCGGCCCGCCGCTGGGCATTCTCAGGGAGGTCTTCCGGGAAATGCCCGGAAGGCGGAGAATTGCCGAAGCATTTCCTCGTAGTTCAACGGCAGAACGCCGCACTGTTAATGCGGATATCCAGGTTCGAATCCTGGCGGGGGAGCGGCACGGGCCAGGGAGGTGACGCGGTGAACGTGCTCGTCCTGAACGCGTCGTACGAACCCATGCAGAGGGTCGATCTGCGGCACGCCATCCGCATGCTGGTGCGCGAGGTGGCCGTGGTCGAGGAGGCGGAGGAGGGCCGCACCTTCGGCCGCTTCCCGGTTCCGCGGGTCCTGCGGCTCGTCCGCTACGTCGCGATGCGCTGGAGGCACGGCAGGCGCCCGCCCTGGACCAAGCGCGGCGTGTATCTGCGCGACGGGGGCCGCTGCTGCTACTGCGGGAAGCGCGGCAACACGATCGACCACGTCCACCCGCAGTCCCGCGGCGGCGCGGACACCTGGGAGAACACCGTCCTGGCGTGCGGCAGGTGCAACAACCGCAAGGGCGACCGGACGCTCGCCGAGGCCGGGCTGCGGCTGCTGTCGTCGCCGCGGGTGCCGCGCTGGGAGGAGCTCGTCGGGCCGTGACGGGGGGCGCTGGGTCCGCCCGGCGTGCCCGGGGGAGGGGCCGGACCGCACCGGGTGGTCCGGCCCTCGGCCTCCCGGCGCGGCGCCGTCCGGTAGTCCGCGCGTGACGGTGTGTGTTTTGTGAAGCTTGTGAGGTAAATAGGGCGATTGTGGTAATGTGCCGCCAATCTTGAGCTTTGTTATCTAGGAGAGATCTGTGGCGGCCCTCGATCCCCCCGGCAGGACTCCCCGCCCCCCGCGCGGGCGAGGAACGGCGAAGCGCCTGGCGGCGCTGGCGCTCGCGGCGGGCGTCTCGGCGGCGCTGCCGCCGGTTTCGGGCAGCGCGGCGGCTCTCCCGCAGCAGCCGAAGGACCTGAAGAAGGAGTACGCCAAGCTCAAGGCGCGCTCGGAGAAGCTCTCCAAGGAGTACCGGGGCGAGCTGGTCTCCCTCGAAGAGGCGAAGAAGGCCGCCGAGCGCGCGGGCGCGGACGCGACCCGGGCCGGCCGCGAGTACGACGCCGCCCGCGTCGACATCGCCCGCCTGGCGTCCACCACCTACATGACCGGCCGCCTCGACGTGATCCCGATGATCTCCTCGGCCGAGCCGGGCGCCGCCGTCCGCGACGCCGCCGTGATCGAGCACATCACGCGCAACAACGGCCGCCGCATCCAGAACCTGGAGACGCTGAGCGCCAAGGCGGTCCAGTCGCAGGCGACGGCCAGGAAGAAGCTGGACGCGGTCAAGAAGGAGATCGACGACCTGGAGGGCCAGCGCGCCCGCGTCAAGAAGCTCCTCGCCAAGTACAAGCCGGAGACGACCCGCACCACCGCCCCCGCCGGCGGCGGCCGCCCGGACGGGGCGAGCGGCGCGAAGTCCCCGATCGTCGGCAACTCCATGACCGCGCGGATGCGCACCGTGCTGCTGGAGATCGACGGGAAGTTCGGCGCCTTCCCCACCATCGGCTGCGCGCGGCCCGGCGACCCGCAGGACCACGGCTCGGGCCGGGCATGCGACTTCATGGAGAGCACCGGCGGCAGGATGCCGAGCGCGTCCGCCCAGGCGCACGGCGACCGGGTCGCCCAGTACGTGATCGACAACGCGTCCCGCCTCGGCATCAAGTACGTCATCTGGAAGCAGCGCATCTACGACATGCGCGGCAGCGGCGGCTGGAGCCAGATGGAGGACCGCGGCAGCGTCACCCAGAACCACTTCGACCACGTCCACGTCTCCGTGCTCTGACGGGTCCGCGCCCCTCCCCGGCTTCTCACCGGTCGCCGGGTTCGACGACGGCGGACTCGCGGGCGGAGCGGGCGGCGGCCTCGATGACCTCCAGCCCGGTGATCGCCTCGGCGAGCGTGACCGGGGGCGGCGCGCCGTCCCGCAGGGTGCGCAGGACGCCGGCGTAGAAGTCGTGGTAGGCCCCGGCGGCCGTGGGCTCCGGCGCCTCGTGCCCGGGGACGCCGAGCATGCCGCTGGACCCGGGCGGAGCGATGCCGTAGCCGGGGTCCTTGGGGGTGAGGCCCGCGCGGAGCTGCTCCTCCTGGACGTCCATGCCCGAGACCGCGTACGCCGCGTCGCTGCCGAGGACCCGGAAGCGCGGCCCGGGGCTGGCCGCGGTGGCGCTCATCCAGAGGTGCGACCGGGCGCCGCCCGGGTGGGTCAGGGCCACGAACACGTCGTCGGCGGCCGTGGCTCCGGGGCGGCGGGTGTCGATCTCGGCGTAGACCCGGTCCGGGGGGCCGAGCAGCGCGATGGCCTGGTCGACGAGGTGGGAGCCGAGGTCGAACAGGATGCCGCCCGCGTCGCGGGGGTCGGCGCTCTCCTTCCAGCTCTCCCTGACCTGCGGCCGCCAGCGCTCGAAGCGGGACTCCAGGCGCCGGACGTCGCCGAGGGCGCCGGAGGAGGCCAGCCGCCGCACCGTCTGGAAGTCGCCGTCCCAGCGGCGGTTGTGGAAGGGGAAGACCGGCAGGCCCCGGACGGCGCTCAGCGCGGCGAGGGAGCGGGCGTCGGCCGAGGTGGCCGCGACGGGCTTGTCCACGACGACGGGCAGGCCCGAGGTCAGCGCCGTCCGGGCCAGCGGCACGTGCTGCCGGTTGGGGGCGGTGACCACCACCAGGTCGCAGGCGCCCGAGGCCCCCCACAGCCGGTCCACGCTGTCGAGGACCTCGGCCTCCGGGTACCGCTCGCGCACGGCCCGCTGCCGCTCCGGGGCGCCGGTGACGACCGCGGCCAGCCGCATCCCCGGGACGGACGAGATCAGCGGGGCGTGGAACACCGAGCCGCCGGTGCCGTATCCGATCAGAGCAACGCGCAGGTCCATGTGCCGATCATGACCGATGTCGCGGCGGCGGCGGGGCGGCGGGGCCCCGATCGGCGGTGCGGGGCCCGCGCGCCAGGCGCCGGATCCACGTAGGCTTTCGTACGGGGTTGTGTCGGAACGAGGGGGACATGTTGTCCAAACCAGTGCTGCTGACGGTCGACGACGACCCGGGCGTGTCCCGGGCCGTGGCGCGGGACCTGCGCCGCCGGTACGCCGAGGGGTACCGGATCGTGCGCGCCGAGTCGGGCGGGCAGGCGCTGGAGGCGCTGGGCGAACTGCGGCTGCGCGGCGACGACACGGCCGTGCTGCTCGCCGACTACCGGATGCCCGGGATGGACGGCGTGGAGTTCCTGGAACGCGCCATGGACCTGTTCCCGTTCGCGCGCCGGATCCTGCTCACCGCCTACGCCGACACCGACGCGGCGATCCGCGCTATCAACGACGTCGACCTCGACCACTACATGCTGAAGCCGTGGAACCCGCCGGAGGAGAAGTTCTACCCGGTGATCGACGAGCAGCTCGACGCCTGGGCGCGCGTCGACCGGCGCCCGCCGGGCGAGCTGCGGGTGGTGGGGCACCGCTGGTCGTCCCGCTGCTACGAGGTCCGCGACTTCCTGGCCCGCCACCAGGTGCCCTACACCTGGCTGATGGACGGCGACCCCGAGGGCGCCCAGCTGGTCACGGCGGCGGCGTGCCCGGAGCTGCCGCTGATCGTCACCGCGGACGGAAAGACGCTGTCGGCCCCGTCCGACGCCGAGCTGGCCGCCGCGGTCGGCCTGCCGAGCACCCCGTCCACCGGCTTCTACGACCTGATCGTCGTCGGCGGCGGCCCGTCCGGCCTCGGCGCGGCCGTGTACGGGGCGTCCGAGGGCCTGAGGACGGTGGTCGTGGAGCGCCGCGCCCTCGGCGGCCAGGCCGGGCAGAGCTCCCGCATCGAGAACTACCTCGGCTTCCCCGACGGGGTGAGCGGCGCGCAGCTCGCCGACCGGGCCCGCCGCCAGGCCGACCGGTTCGGCGCCGAGCTGCTGCAGGCCGGCGAGGTCACCTCCCTGGAGGCGCGGGGCACGGCCCGGGTGGCGCGGCTGTCGGACGGGACGGAGATCGCCGCGCACGCCGTCATCCTCGCCACCGGCGTCTCCTACCGGCGCCTCAACGCGCAGGGCGTGGACGACTTCGTCGGGCGCGGCGTGTACTACGGCGCCGCGCTCACCGAGGCGCCGTCCTGCGCGGACGAGGAGGTCGCCGTCGTCGGCGGCGCCAACTCCGCGGGCCAGGCGGCCGTGCACCTGGCCAAGTACGCCAGGAAGGTGCACATCATCGTCCGGGCCGAGGGCCTGGAGAAGTCGATGTCGCACTACCTGGTCGAGCAGATCGCGGCGACGCCCAACATCGAGGTGCACACCGGCAAGACGGTGTGCGCGGCGGAGGGCGCCGACCGGCTGGAACGCCTCACGTTCGCGTGGCCGGGCGGGAAGAAGACCATCGACGCGCACTGGCTGTTCGTGTTCATCGGCGCGGAGCCGGGCACGCAGTGGCTGGACGGCTTCGTCGAGCGCGACGCGCGCGGATACGTCCTGACCGGGCCCGACCTCGTCGGCGGGGGCCGCCGCCCCGCCGGGTGGCCGCTCGCCCGCCAGCCCTACCACCTGGAGACCAGCGTCCCCGGGGTGTTCGCGGCGGGCGACGTCCGCGCGGAGTCGATGAAGCGGGTGGCGTCCGCGGTCGGCGACGGCGCGATGGCCGTCGCGTTGGTCCACCGTTACCTGGAGCAGGCATGAACACCGCGTCACCGGAGCAGCTGCGGGAGCTGTTCCTCTTCGAGGACCTCGACGACGAGAAGCTCGGCTGGCTGTCGGCCTGCGGGACGGTCGCGGACTACCCGCGGGACGGGATCATCTGCGCCCAGGGCGACGCCGCGGAGTTCCTCTACGTGCTGCTCGACGGCGAGATGGTGATGACCCAGAACGTCCGGGGCCACGTGGCGCAGGTCAGCCGGACCGACCGGCCCGGCACCTACGGCGGGGCGGTGCAGGCGTACCTGGGCGACAAGATCGAGCAGAGGTACCAGCACTCGCTGCGCGCGACGCGCCCCACACGGGTCTTCGTGCTGCCGGCGTACAAGTTCGCCAAGATGGTCCGCAAGTGGTTCCCGATGGCCACGCACCTGCTGGAGGGCGTCTTCTTCGGGATGACCAACGCGCGGCGGGTCGTCGACCAGCGCGAGCGCCTCACCGCGCTCGGCACCATCACCGCGGGCCTCACCCACGAGCTGAACAACCCGGCCGCCGCCGCGGCGCGGGCCAGCGCCGAGCTCGGCGACCGGCTGATCGGCGCGCAGAAGAGCCTCGCCGACCTCGCCGCGCAGGGCGTCGACTGCACCCATCTGAGCGCGCTGGTGTCGCTGCGCCCGGCGCTGCCGGCCGCGCCCGGCGGGCGACGCAGCCCGCTGGAGGTCAGCGACGCCGAGGACGAGCTCGGCGACTGGCTGGAGGAGCACGGCGTCGAGGACGCCTGGGACCTCGCGCCGGGCCTGGTGGCCGCCGGGATCGGCATCGAGCAGGCCGAGGAGGTCGAGCGGGCGGCGGGCGGCCACCTGCCCGCCGCGATCCGCTGGCTGGCCGAGGTGATGGAGGTGACCCAGCTCCAGGCGGAGATCTCCGAGGCGATGGGCCGCATCACCGCGCTGCTGGACTCGGCCCGGCAGTACTCCCAGCTCGACCGCGCGCCCTACCGGCGCACCGACCTGCGCGAGCTGCTGGACAGCACGCTCACCATGCTCAAGCGCAAGTTCGGCGACGGCGTGACGGTCAAGACCGTCTACGACGAGACCTTGCCGCCCGTCCCGGTCTACGCGGCCGAGCTGAACCAGGTGTGGACCAACCTGATCGTCAACGCGCTGCAGGCGATGCAGGGCAGCGGCACGCTGACGATCCGCACCGCCCGCGAGGACGACTACGCGCTGGTGGAGATCGCCGACACGGGGATCGGCATCCCCGAGGAGGACCTCGACCGCATCTTCACGCCGTTCTTCACCACCAAGCCGGTGGGGCAGGGCACGGGGCTCGGCCTCGACATCTCCTGGCGCATCGTCGCGGGCCGGCACGGCGGCGACATCCGGGTGGAGTCGCTGCCCGGCGACACCCGGTTCCAGGTCCTGCTCCCGCTCACCGAGCCCGCCGAGGAGCCCGCTCAGTAGGACTGGAGCTCCAGCAGGTTCCCGCCGGGGTCGCGCAGATGGGCGGTGCGCAGCCCCGGCCCCCACTCGGGGCGGTCCCGCGGCCCGGCGACCTGGACGGCGCCGAGCCCGCGGAGCGTCCCGGCCGCCGCGCCGACGTCGTCCACGCGCAGCACCAGCATCGAGCCGTCCTGCCCGGACGGCGCGGGCAGGTCCGCGGTGCCGACGGCCTCGGCCATCCGCGCGCGCCCCATCACGACCAGCGCGGCCTCGCCCCGCAGGTCCCAGTTCGCGTACTCGGCCTCCGGGATCAGCTTGACCGGCTCGATCCCGAGCAGCGCGCGCAGCGCCGCCTCGTAGAAGGCCGCGCAGGCTCGGAAGTCGTCCACCAGAAGGCGCGGATACAGCGCGTCCATGCCGTCCCCAATCGTGGGTGCTCACCAATGATTGGGGAAACCCTACAATAGGCGGATGGACGAGACCGCCGGGCCCCTGCCGCCCCGCCTGCTCGGGATCACCGCGTTCGTGCTCGCCCAGGTCGGGCGGGCCGGACGGGCGCGGATGGGCCGCATGTTGGACGAGCACGGCCTCGGCCTCTGGCACTTCGCCGTCCTGTCCGCGCTGGACGACGCCGCGCCCGCCTCGCAGCGCGACCTGGCCGTCCGGCTGCGCATCGACCCGAGCGACCTCGTCGAGGTCGTGGGCCGGCTGGAGGAGGCCGGGCTCGTCCGCCGCGAGCGCGACCCGGCCGACCGCCGCCGCTACGTGGTCGAGCCGACCGCCGAGGGCCGCGCCGAGCTGGACGAGGTCACCCGCCGCGCGGCCGGGCTGGACGACGAGCTGCTGGCGCCGCTCACCCCGGACGACCGGGCCGCCCTGGAGCGCATCGCCCGCGTCCTGCTCGCCCACCACGACCCGCGGGCGCGGCCGGCGGACGCGAAGGCCCCGGCGCCGCCGAGCGCGCCGGGGCCGGGGCCGGGGGAGGGGCCGCCTACTCGAACAGGTCGGGCTGCTCGCGGGTGATCTGGTCGTAGAGGGGCTGGTAGTTGATCCAGCCGACCAGGTCGTTGCCGATCTGCTCGTGGGTCAGGACGGCGTTGTCGTGCTCGATCGGGACGACCTGCCCCGCCGCCTTGGCCAGCAGCTGCACCTGGCAGGAGCGCTCCATCGTGATGAACCACCACGCGGCGGCGTCCACGGTGTCGCCGACGGTGAGCAGGCCGTGGTTGCGCAGGATGACGGCCTTGTGGCCGCCGAGGGCGGCGGCGATGCGCTTGCCCTCCTCCAGGTCGGTGACGACGCCGGTGTAGTCGTCGAACAGGCCGTGGTCCTGGTAGAACGCGCACACGTCCTGCGTGATGGGCTCCAGCTTCTGCCCGAGAGCGGAGATCGCCCGCCCGTGGGTGGAGTGGCTGTGCGCGGCCGCCACCACGTCCGGGCGCGCCTGGTGCACCTGCGAGTGGATCGCGAACGCCGCCTCGTTGACCGGGTAGCGCCCCTCGACGACCTTGCCCTCGTGGTTCACCAGGATCAGGTCGCTGACCCGGATGTGCTTGAACGACATGCCGAACGGGTTCACCCAGAAATGGTCGGTGCGCTCCGGGTCGCGGGCGGTGATGTGCCCGGCCACGCCCTCCTCGAAGCCGAACTTGCCGAAGACGCGCAGCGCGGCGGCGAGCCTCTCCTTGCGGTGCCGGCGCTCGTCCGCGACGTCGTCGAAGGTGGGCGGCAGCCGGAAGATCAGGTCGGTCGGCAGCTTCTCCAGGAACTCTTCCTCGTCGGACATCGCGCACTCCTTGGCTCGTCTCCCGACCACCGAACACCATGGCCGGCCCTCCCGGCTAGACCGGCGGCGCCCAACGCCCGCACGCCCGGTTGTCCGGAACGGACAACCGGGCCGCACAATGGAGGGATGGAGCCCAGCGCAGGCGACCGGTTCCTGCGGTTGCTGATCGAGCACACCGACGATCCGGTGCTGCTGGAGGCGACGGTCCGCGCCGCCCGCGGCCGGTCGGAGCTGGTGGCGGCGCTGCCGGAGGAGGAGACCAGGCGGCACACCCGCGCCCTGGTGCACGGCGTGCTCACCGCGCTGGAGGACGGCGAGCCGAGCGAGGAGGCGCTCGCGGCGGCGGAGCGGCTCGGCTCGGACCGGGCCCGGCAGGGCGTGCCCGTCGCGGCGTTCCTGGACGGCTTCCAGGCGGGCCGCGCCCACCTCGTCCGGGCCCTCGTCGCCGACGGCCGCCGCAGGGGCGTCCCGGACGCGGCGCTGCTGGACGGCGTGACCCGCATCGACGAGATCACCACCGCGCTGGTGCAGCGGATGGTCCACGCGCACCGGGTCGCCGAGCTGGAGATGGCGCGGACCGTCCGCGAGGGGCGCCTCCAGATGCTCCGGCAGCTGCTGCACGGCGAGTCCGTCCCCGTGCTCGCCCCGCTCGACGCCCGCGCCGCCTACCACTGCGTGGTCTCCGACGTCAGCGACCCCGCCGTGGCGGGACGGCTGGAGGCGGCGCTCACCGCCGGCGGGCCGAGCCTGTGCGGGCTCGTCGACGGGCGGCTCGCGGCCCTCGTCGCCCGGCTGCCCGGACCGCGGGACCCGGTCGCCGGGCCTTCCGGCCCGCTGCTGGTGGCCGCCCCGCCCGCCCGTCCCGGCGAGGTCGCGCCGATGTACGCGCTCGGACGGCGGGCGCTGCGCGCGGGCGCCGCCGCCGGGCTCACCGGGATGCGGGAGCTGGCCGACCTCGCGCTGCTCACCGCCACCGAGGCCGAGCCGGAACTCGGCGGCCTGCTCGCCGGCGCGCTGCTGCCGGGCCTCGACCCCGCCGAGCCGTTCCACCGGGAACTGGCCGAGACCGCGCTGGCCTACCTCGACCACGGCGGCCGGATCGAGCCGACGGCCGCGGCGCTGCACGTCCACGGGAACACCGTGAAGTACCGGATCCGCCGCTTCCAGGAGCTGGCCGGGCGGCCCCTGCTCGACCCCGGTGCGGGCGCGGCGGTCTCCCGGACCGCGAACTGGTGGTGGGCCCTGCACCGGTGGCTTGCGCGGTCCGGTGCGTGAACCGCGGCGATGGCATGTATCTATTGGTGTTGGCGTTCCGCGGGGGGCGCCGGAGAGAACGGAGGAGCCGGTGACCGCACCGAGGATCGGCGCCGTGATGTGGCCCATGCTGTCCTGGCCGGAGGCCGGGGAGCCGTGGCGGCGTGCCGAGGACCTCGGGTTCCGGCACGCGTGGGTGTACGACCACATCGCCTGGCGCGGCACGACGCCCTGGTACGACGCCTACACCACGCTCGCCGCCGCCGCGGCGGTCACCTCCCGCGTCCGGATCGGCACGCTGGTGACCTCGCCGAACTTCCGGCATCCCGTGCCGACCGCGCACGCGATCAAGACGATCGACCACGTGAGCGGCGGGCGCCTGACCGTCGGCGTCGGGGCGGGCGGCACGCGCCGCGCGTCCGACGCCGGGATCCTCGGCGACGACTGGAGCCCGGGCGAGCGCGCCTCCCGCTTCGCCGAGTGGGTGGAACTGCTGGACCGCCTGCTGACCGGCCCCGAGACCTCGTTCGCCGGGGAGTACTACACCGCGCGCGAGGTCGTGCAGGAGCCCGGCTGCGTCCAGCGCCCCCGCGTGCCGTTCGTCATCGCGGGGGACGGGCCGCGCGGGATGCGGCTCGCCGCCCGGTACGGCACGGGCTGGGTGACCAGCGCCCACGGCGAGGGGGACGAGCCGTACGGCATCGTCCGCTCCCGGCTGGAGGCCCTGCGCGCCGCGTGCGACGCCGAGGGCCGCCGCCTCGACGACCTCGTCCTGCTGACCGGCTTCAACGAGGAGCCCTGGCTGGAGTCGACCGGCGCGTTCGCCGACCTGGCCGGCCGCTACGCCGAACTCGGCATCACCGAGATCGCGCTGCACTGGCCCCGCCCCGGCTCGCCGTTCGCGGCGGACATGAAGGTCTTCGAGGCGATCGCCGCCGAGCACGGCGAGGCCCGCTGATGCCCTTCGTCCTGCTCGGCCTCGCGATCGCCTTCGAGGTCACGGCGACGCTGGCGATGCGCGCCTCCGAAGGCTTCACCCGGCTGGGGCCCTCGCTGATCGTGGTGGCCGGGTACCTGATCTCCTTCGTCCTCATGGCCAGGGCGCTGACGTCGCTGAACGTCGGGCCCGTCTACGCCATCTGGTCCGCGCTCGGCACGATCGGCGCGTTCGCGGGCGGCGTCGTGCTGTTCGACGAGCCGGTCAGACCGCTGACCATCGCCGGCGCCGTCATCATCGTGCTCGGCGTCATCGTGATGAACCTGGGCGGCGGCGTCCACCAGAGCTGACCCCGGCCGGCTCAGGCGGAGGCCCCGGCCGGCGCGGAGACGCTCCGCGGCTCCGGCGGGCCGCCGACCAGTTCGGTGGGCGTGCAGCCCGCCAGGGCGCGAAAGTCGCGGTTGAGATGGGCCTGGTCGTAGTAGCCGCACGCGAACGCGGCCTCGGCGGGCCCGGCGCCGCCTCGGAGCAGCCCGACGGCGCGCTGGAAGCGCAGCACCCGCGCCATCACCTTGGGCGGCAGCCCGGCCTGCTCCCGGAACCGGTGGGTGAGGTGCTTGCGGCTCCAGCCGACGTCGGCGGCGAGGTCGGCGACCGGCAGGGAGGGGTCCCCGTCCAGCAGCCGCCACGCCCGGGCCACCTCCCGGTCGGGGACGGGACCGGCGTCGAGGCGGCGCAGCAGGAAGGCGTCCAGGACGGCGAACCGGGCGCCCCAGGTGCGCGCGTCGGCGAGCCGCTCGACCAGCGTCCGCGCCTCCCGGCCCAGCAGGTCGGGCAGCTCGGCGGCGGCGTTGGTGAGCCGCGCCATCGGGACGCCGAGCAGCGTGTAGGCGCCGAGCGGGGTCACGTCGAGCTGGATGCCGCGCTGCCCGCCTGGGCTGAGGTACATGCCGTGGCCGTCGTGCATCCCCGCGACGAACGACCCGTACGCGCGCTCGCGCACCCCCGGGTCGGGGACCTCCAGGTGGAGCGGCGGGCCCAGGTTGAGGATCACCACGGTGGTGCGGGTGGGCAGGGTCCGCATCCGGGACGGCACGGACTCCGTCTCCCAGTAGCCGTCGTAGGAGCGCAGGAACGGGCGCAGCGCCGGGTGGGGGCGGCCCCTCGCCAGGCACCAGCCGCCCCGGTCGCCGAACTCGACCGGCCGCTCGCTCATGAGGCCAGTCCTACCACGCGGGGGCGACAGGGCGGGCTACTCGTACATCTGCCCGCAGACCGCGATGCGGGCCAGATCGCTCCAGCTCATCGTGGTGAGCGCGCGGACGTAGGAGCGCGCCGGCGGCTCGCCGGGGCCGGCCGGCAGCGGCACGCGGGCGCCGTCGGCCGCGTCCCATCCGCCGAGGCTGCCCGCCACGGCGCACTCGAGGTAGGTCGCCGGGTCGAAGTTGTACCAGCGGGCCGGGGTGGCGCGGGCCCCAGAACCCGGAGGGCGGGGGGCCTCCACGCCGAACCGGGCCTGCGGGCCCGGAGGAGCGGCCAGGAAGTCCTCCAGATCGGCGATCTGGGAGAGCAGGACGCGCTCCCAGTCGGCGTACCCCTCCGGCTCGTCTCCGGGCAGCGACAGGTCCTTGCCGCTCCAGGCGGGGTCGAAGGAGGCGGGCGGCGTGACGGCGGCCGCCGCGAACATCGCCGCCACGTCGTCGGGCTCCAGCCGCGCCTGGTCGGCGAGCACGGCGCCGACCTTCCACAGCGAGCGCAGGAACGCCGACAGCGACCACGAGGCCGCCCTCGCCTCCTGCCCGAGATGGAGGAACACCAGGTACAGGTCGCGGTTGGTGCGCACGGCGGGGCCGGGCGGGCCGTCCACCCAGTACATCTGCCGGTGCCGGACGCCGCTCTCCAGGACCATGGCCTGGGCCAGCGCGGAGATGCGGGAGTCGTGCGCCGCGACGCGGAAGACGTTGCCGAGGTCGTCCTGCCGCATGACGTCCCAGGTGTGCATCCGGGTCCTCCAGGGTCGGTGCGGTGATCCACGCTCCCCGTCCGGAAAGTGTGCCACGCCGGGCGGGGCCCGGCCGCCGGGCCCCGCCCGGGGCGCTCAGCCCTTCGAGCGGTGGATCACCTGGAGCTCGGTGAACCCGTACAGGCCCCACGGGCCGTTCTCCACGCCGACGCCGCTCCACTTGAAGCCGCCGAACGGCTGGTGGGGGGCGAGGGCCAGGTGGGTGTTGACCCACGCGGTGCCGCACTCCAGCCGCCCGGCGACCTCGGCGGCCCGGTCGGCGTCGGTTCCCCACACCGATCCGGACAGCCCGAAGTGGGTGCCGTTGGCGCGCGCGACGGCGTCCTCCAGGTCGGTGTACTTGATGACCGGCAGTGCGGGGCCGAACTGCTCCTCGTCCACGATCCGGGCGCCGTCGGAGACGTCGGCGAGGATCGTCGGCTCGAAGAAGTAGCCGGGCCCGTCGATCGGCCCGCCGCCCGCCGCCGCGCGGGCGCCGCCCGCGAGCGCGTCGGCGACCAGCTCGCCGACCCGCTCGTACTGCGGCCGGTTGTTGATCGGCCCGTACTGGACGCCCTCGTCCATCCCGTTGCCGACCCGTGCGGCCTTCGCCCGCTCGGCGAGCGCGTCCACCACGTCCCCGTAGAGGGCCTCCGGGACGTACACGCGCTTGATCGCCGAGCAGACCTGGCCGTTGTTCTGGAACGCGGCGCCGAACAGCCGGTCGGCGACCGCGGCCGGGTCGGCGTCGTCGAGCAGGATCGCCGGGTCGTTGCCGCCGAGCTCCAGCGTGACGCGCTTCAGGTCGGGCGCCGCCGCGGCCGCGACGCGCTTGCCGGTCGCGACGCTGCCGGTGAAACTGATCTTGCGGGGCACCTCGTGGCCGGTCATCCAGGCGCCGAGCTCGTCGCCGCCGGTGACGACGTTCAGCACGCCGGGCGGCAGGACGTCGCGCAGCACCTCGCCGAGCTTCAGGCTCGACAGCGGCGTGAAGGGGGACGGCTTGAGGACCATCGTGTTGCCCGCGAGCAGCGCCGGGGCGAGCTTCCAGACGGCCAGGAGCAGCGGGTAGTTCCACGGGGTGATCGCGGCGACCACGCCCATCGGGCGGCGCACGACCTCCACCCGCGCGCCGGCGTCGTCCTGGATGACCTCGCGGGGCATCTCCAGGCCGGCGAAGTACTTCAGCCACACGCCCGCGCCGACGACCTCCATGGTCGCGTCGGCCAGGGGCTTGCCCTGCTCCAGCGTGAGGATCCGGCCGATCTCCTCGGACCTGGCGAACATGACCTCGGCCGCGGCGAGCAGCGCCTCGCGGCGCGCGGCCTCGTCGCGGCGCCACCCGGCGTAGGCGGCCTGCGCCGCGGCCATCGCCGCGTCGAGCTGCTCCCGGGACGCGTCGGGGGCCTGCTCGGCGACCTCGCCGGTCGCCGGATCGATCACGCCGAAGGCGCCGGGCGCCGTCACGGCCCGGCCGTCGATGGTCATCGAGAAGTTCTCGGACACCTGGGTCCTCCGCTCACGGATTTACCGAACGGGATTCAGTATTCACCCTCGCCGCCGTCCTGACGAGAGCCGCCGGGGCGCGGCGCCGGGTGGCGGGCGGCGACATGACCGGATCCGGCGACATCCCGGCGAGCGCGGGAGTCCGGAGGGAGGATCCCCCCATGCGACCACGTTGCTCAGCGGTGTTAGCCCTCACCCTCGCGCTCCTCGGAGCGGGCGGGGCGACGGCGTCCGCGGCACCCCAAGCGCCCCCCGCCCGGCCGGCCGCGCCCCGGCTGACCGACTCCAGGCCCTGCGCCGGGCAGCCCGGCTTCACCTGCTCGTTCCTGACCGTGCCCCTCGACCACCGCCACCCCGCGGGCGGCCGGACCCTGAGGCTCCAGGTCGCGGCGGCGGACGAGGCGCGCGCGCCCAAGGGCGTCCTGATGTTCCTGACCGGTGGCCCGGGGCAGCCCGGCGTTCCCTTCGTCTCCGGCATCTCCAAGCGCCTGCCGGAGCTGGCGAGGAACTACCGGTTCGTCATGATCGACCAGCGCGGCACGGGGGAGTTCGGCGCCGTCGACTGCCCGCGGCTCCAGGCGCAGGTGGGCGGCAGTGACATCGAGCCGCCCACGCCCGGCGCGGTGAGGGAGTGCGCCGGCGTCCTCGGCGGCCGGCGGCACTACTTCACCACCGAGCAGACGGTCGGCGACCTCGACCTGCTGCGCCGCGCGCTCGGCGTGCGGAGCTGGACCGTGGACGGCGTGTCCTACGGGACCATGACCGGCGCCGCCTACGCCGCGTCCCATCCGGCCGGCGTCAGAAAGCTCGTCCTCGACTCGGTGCTCCCGTTCGTCGACCCGCAGGGCGACGACATGCTCTACCTCACCGGGCTGCGGGCCACCGCGCGCGTCCTGCGCGAGGCCTGCGCCGCCGCGCCCGCCTGCGGCTTCGACCCCGCCCGCGACCTGGCCTGGCTCGCACGGCACCGCCAGGACGCCGTGCGGATCTGGGACATGCTGGTGACCTACGAGTTCCTCGACCCCACCTACCGGGACGCCGGCGCCCTTGGCGGGCTGGGGGACGTCGTCTCGGCGGTCCACGACGCCCGCCACGGCGACGCCGCGCACCTGGACCGCCTGCTCCGGGCGCTCGACTCCGGCGGCGAGGACCCGGCCGAGTACAGCTCGGGCCTGCACATCGCGACGATCTGCGGGGACGGCCGGTTCCCGTGGGGGACGTCCGAGACGCCGCCGGGCGTGCGGAAGGCCGCGCTGGAGCGGGCGCGCAGGCACCTGCCGGCCCGGGCGACCTGGCCGTTCACCGCGGACACGGCGGTCGGCGGCGGGTTCGTCCAGGAGTGCCTGCACTGGCCGTGGGCGCGGCACACGGCCGAACCGCGCCGCGCCGGGCTGTCGGTCCCGGTCCTGCTGGTGAACGGCGACCGCGACCTGTCCACGCCGCTGGAGTGGGCGCGCGAAGAACTGCGCTACGCCCCGCGCGGCACGCTCGTCGTGGTGAAGGGCGCCTCCCACTCCATCCAGAACCGCGAGCGCGGGACCCAGGGCCGCGAGGCGGTCTACCGGTTCCTGAACGGCTGATCCCGAAAGGCGAAAAGGGCGCCCCCGCGATTCCGCGGGGGCGCCCTTTTCGCCGCGTCAGGCGGCGAAGATGCGGTCCATGAGGTCGCGGTAGCCGCGCAGCGCCAGCCGGAGGCGCTCGGTGTCGGCGGCCTCGCCGCCGTCCAGCGCCGCGGTGAGCGAGCGCCGGTGCGCGGCCAGCGCGCGCCCGAGGGCGTCGACGGCCTCGGAGGCCAGGCCGTCCGCCTTGCGCACCGACTCGCCCGGGTCGTCGACGAAGGCGGCCTGGACCTCGTGCCACCGCTCCCGGAACCGCTCGGCCTCGGCCGGGTCGATCAGCTTCTCCTGAACGCCGCCGGACGCGGTGCCCGGGGCGCCGGGGACGGCGCCCGGCCGCTGGGGAGCGGCGTGCTTGGGCTCGCCGTTCTGGACGGGGGTCCCGATCGGGTCGGTGTCCCGGCTGGACGCCTTGACCTGGTTGGCCTCCTGGCTCGGGGTCTTGATCGCGCCCGCGTCCCTGACGGGGGTCCTGGCGCGGTCCGTGCCGCGGTGGGCCGGCACCTGGTCCGGGACCGTGTCCGGCACGGTCTCGGGCGCCTGCCCGCCGGGGGCGGTCGGTGCGGGTCCGGCGACGTGCCGGTCGTCGGTCGTCCCGGGTTCCGCCGTTCCCGCGGCGCCTGCGCGCTCGCCGGTGAGCGGCCCGGCGGCCGCGGGCGTTCCGGTCTCGGGTCGCCTGTGCTCCATCGGGTCAGCTCCTCATGGTTCGGTCGTCGCCGCGCTGCCCGGCGGCAGGGCCGGCGGGGGCGGCGGCGTGCTTGCCGGCGTGGTCGTCGGTGCGCTCCGCGGCGTGCTGCTCGGCGTGCG
This sequence comes from Actinomadura sp. NPDC048021, assembly GCF_040653135.1. Taxonomy (NCBI): domain Bacteria; kingdom Bacillati; phylum Actinomycetota; class Actinomycetes; order Streptosporangiales; family Thermomonosporaceae; genus Actinomadura; species Actinomadura sp. NPDC048021. The sequence goes on along the minus strand of NZ_JBEZJQ010000014.1, from coordinate 31,628 downwards.
GAGCGGCGTGCTTCGCGGGGTTCCCCGGGGTGTGCTCCTCGCCCTTGCCGTGGTGGCCCTCGCCGTGCGGGGCGAGCAGCTCCTCGAACAGGGCGCGGTAGTGGACCATCGCCTGGCGCAGGTCCTCGGTGGAGGCCTCCTTGGTCGCGGCCTTCCCGCTGATGGTGTGGGCCCGCCGGTAGTGGTCCAGCGTGCGGCCGTGCTCGACCGACAGGTGGGCGACCTTCTCCTCGAAGCCGTGCGTGGGGTAGCCGCGCTCGCCCATCACCACCGTGACGAGCTGGTCGGCCTGCTCGACCGCCGCCTCGGGGGCGTCGACGAAGCGTTCCTGGACGCGGACCCACTGCTCGCGGTACTCCTCGCGGCGCCGGGGGTCGAGGTCGCGCAGCTCCAGCTCCTGGTGGCGCTGCTCGCGGGAGCGCAGCTCCCGCTCGGCGGCCGCGCGGCCGCCCTCGCGCTCCAGGACCCGGTCGTACTCGGGACCGAACCGCCGCCTGAGCCGCGCCGTGCGTGACCGGGTCGTGGCGAGGTACCCGGCCGCGGCGAGAACGGCGACGACCACCAGGGCGACGACGACCCAAATCGCGGTCGACATTGTTTCCTCCAACGTGCTGTCGGATCGAATGAGACGGCGATGCCCAGCCAAAGGCGTTCAAAACGAACCACCATAAAACGGTACGGATTTCCTGCGGCGTCACCGGCGCGCGTGTTGTGATTGGGGCGCTACCGGAACCCCGCGCCCCGCGGCGGGCGCGTTCGAATGGATGTGATGCGCGGTGCGCCACGCGTTCGGCCTCGTCCTCGGCGTCCTGCTCACCCCCGCGCTGGTGTACGGGGCGGCCTGGGGGTACGTCCAGGCCGGGCAGTCCTTCGACGGCACCGGGCAGGAGATCACCGACCGGACGCGCATCTACGGCGCGTTCGCCCTGCTCGCCGCCGTGGGCCTGGTGACGGGCGTCGTCATCGTCGCGCGGTGGGCGTCGCCGCTGGTCTCGCTGGTGCCGGCGCTGGCGCTGCTCGGCGCGTCCGCCTACTTCCTGGTCGACCCCGGCCACGCCCTCGACCTGCCCGGAAGGGTGCCGCCCGCCGGCGACATGGACTTCGGCCTGCGCATGCTGCTCGGGTCCGGCGTGTACGGGATGATGGGATTCGCGCTGCTGATGCCCGCCTGGGCGCCGCGGCGCTGGGGGTCGGGGCGACGGGAGGATCCCGCCGACGCGGACTTCTCCTCCGCCATGGGACGCTGACGGGCCGGGCCTCCGCGCGAGGCCCGGCCCGCGTCACCGCGTCCGTTCGGGTCAGACGGGCACGATCAGCCCTGCTTCGCGTTGCTGACGAAACGCGTGGTGTAGGTCTCGGCCAGGTCGATCTGCCCCTTCTTCTCCGCGACCTCGGGGGAGAACTGCGCCAGCACCTTCAGGACGTTCTCGGCGGCGTCCGGCTTCATCACGCCGTCCCCGTTGAACATGCTGATCGAGTCGCCGATCGCCTTCTCGTACAGCGCCGGATCGCCGCCCGCGTAGTCCTTCGGCATCTTCGCCGCGATCTCCGCGGGCTTGTGCTGCTTGATCCAGCCGAGCGTCTTGACGAAGGCGTTGGCGAGCTTCTGCACGGTCTCGCCGTGCGACTTCACGTACGCGCAGTCCATGTAGAGCGAGCTGGACGGGTACAGGCCGCCGAGCGCCCGGCGGGTGCCCTCCTCGGTGCGCATCTCGACCATGACCTTGGCCTTGCCGGTGCTGACGAGCTTGGCGATGGTCGGGTCGGTCGTCATGCCGGCGTCGATGCCGCCGTTCTCCATCGTGGCGATGAAGGTCTGGCCCGCGCCCGCCTTCACCGTCGTGTAGTCGGAGGTCTTGACGCCGTTGCGCACGGCCAGCGCGCGGGTGATGAAGTCGGTGGACGAGCCCGGGCTGGTCACGCCGAGCTTCTTGCCCTTGAACCCGGCCGGGGAGGTCAGGGAGCCCGCCTTGGACGCCGAGACCATCTCCGCCTCGCCGGGCACGTCCGCCATCTGCACGACGCTCTGCACGCACTTGCCCTTGGTCTGGAGATGGATGGCGTGGTCGTAGAAGCCGACGACGCCCTGGACGTCCCCGGAGATGAGCACGTTCTCGGCCTGCGCCCCGGCGGGCTCGGTGAGCAGCTGGACGTCCAGGCCCTGCTCCTTGAAGTAGCCGAGCTGCTCGGTCAGCTTGGCGGGCAGGTAGATGACCTTGTCGATGCCGCCGATCATGATTTTGACCGTGCCGCCGGAGCCGCCGTCCGAGCCGGAACCGGCGCGGGAGTCGCGGCAGGCGGACAGGGACGACAGGGCGGTGAGGGCGGCGAGCGCGGCTGCGCCGGCCCGGACGGAGGTGGTGGGCATGGCGGTTCTCCTGGTCGTGCGATGGGGGTGGGAAGGCCCGGGGGCGGGGCCGGGCGAGGTCGGGCGGGGTCGGGCGGGGTCAGATCTGGACGTCGTGCCCGGACGCGGCGGGGCGCCAGCGCAGCAGCCGGCCCTCCAGCAGCGTGAGCAGGTACTCGGCGAGCAGCGCCAGCACCGTGATGATGATCATTCCGGCGTAGATCCCGGCGGCGTCGAAGGTGCCCTGGGAGTGGTTGATGAGCAGGCCGAGGCCCCGGTCGGCGCCGGTGTACTCGCCGACGACCGCGCCGATGATGGCGAATCCGAACGCCGAGTGCAGCGAGGCGAGGATCCACGAGGTGGCGCTCGGCACCACGATCGTCCACAGCACCTGCGTCCGCCCCGCGCCGAGGATCCGCGCGTTGTTGACGAGGTTCCGGTCGACCTCGCGGGCGCCCTGGAAGGCGTTGAAGAAGACCGCGAAGAACACCAGCACGAACGCCGTGGCGATCTTGGACTGCATGCCGAGGCCGAACCAGATGATGAACAGCGAGGCCAGGATGATGCGCGGGATCGCGTTGACGGCCTTGATGAACGGGGCGCACACGTCCGACAGGAACCGGCTCCGGCCGAGCACGATGCCGAGCACGACGCCGCCCGCGGCGCCGAGCGCGAAGCCCGCGACCGCCTCCTGGAGCGTGACCGAGATCTGCTCCCAGATCGACCCCTGCGAGGTGCCCTCGGTGAACCAGTCGACGAGCCGCTCCCAGATCTTCGACGGCATCGAGTAGTAGAACGGGTCGATCCAGTTGCGCGCGGCCAGCTCCCACGACCCGAGCCAGACCACCACGAGCGCGACCCGGACGGCGGTGATGCCGAGGGTGCGGCGCAGCCCGGCCGTGCGCAGCCGCGCGATCGCGGCCACGTCGCCGTGCTCGCTCCGGTCCTCCGGAACGGCGTCGTCCGGAGCGGGCACGGGCCGGTCGGCGGTCTCCGCCGCCGGGGCGGTCTCCGCCTCGCGCGTCCTCGTCTCACGCCGCATGGCCGGCCCCTCTCTCGCGGGTGATCTGGACCTCTTCGCGCAGCGAGTCCCACACCTCGCGGTAGATGTCGAGGAAACCGCCGGTGAGCCGGACCTCCTCGGCGTCGCGCGGCCGCTCCAGCGGCACCTCGAACACGCTCTTGATCGTCGCGGGGCCCGCGGTCATGACCACGACCCGGTCGGACAGCACGAGCGCCTCCTCCAGGTCGTGCGTGACGAACACGACGGCGGCGCCGGACCCCGACCACAGGCGCAGCAGCTCGTCCTGCATGAGGCCGCGGGTCTGGACGTCCAGGGCGGAGAAGGGCTCGTCCATGAGCAGCACGGACGGCTCGTTGACGAGGGTCTGCGCCAGCGCGACGCGCTTGCGCATCCCGCCCGACAGCTGGTGGGGGTAGTAGCCCTCGAAGCCGGCGAGGCCGACCCGCGCGACCCAGTCCCGGGCGCGGTCGCGCGCCTCCCGCTTGGAGGCGCCCCGGTAGCGGGGCCCCGCCGCGACGTTGTCCAGGACGGACCGCCACGGGAGGACGGCGTCGTTCTGGAACATGTAGCCGACCCCGTCGGGGATCCCGTCCACGGGCCTGCCGTGGACCAGGACCCGGCCGGCGGACGCCGGCTCCAGTCCGGAGACCAGGGACAGGGTGGTCGACTTCCCGCAGCCGGTCGGGCCGACCACGGCGACGAACTCGCCCGGCCCCACGGCCATGTGCAGGTCCCTGACCGCCGTGTGGACGCCGCCCGCCGACCGGAAGCGCTTGGTGGCGCCGTGCAGTTCGATCACGGGCCCGGCCGGTCGCCCGGCCCCGTCTCGCTTGGATGATGCTGATGTGGACACGGCGGCACCGTACGGATGTGGCGCGCGTCACCGGAACCCTTGCCCGCGATGTGCTCGCAAGCCGCGAATCCCCTCGTTAAGCGCGATACGCAGGGTTTTGCTCGTTCTGCTCGCCCGGGGGCTGGGCGGCCGGGCCGGCATGGTCTACGGTGCACGTCATGTCCGTCCGGCCCCGCATCACCTTCGCCCGCCAGGTGCTGATCCTGCAGGTCGGAGTGGTCGTGGTGGTGGCGGTCCTCGGGTACGGGCTGGTCGCCTGGATGCTCGACGGCCGGCTCCGCGACCAGTACGGCCAGCGGGCCCTCACGGTGGCGCGCAGCGTCGCCGCCGACCCGCGGATCGCGTCGGCGGTCGCCGCCGGCGACCGCGCCGGGCTCGTGCAGGACCGCGCCGAACGCGTCCGGGCCCGGACGGGGGCGCTGTTCGTCGTGGTGACCGACAACCGCGGCCTGCGGATGTCCCACCCGAACCCGCTGGAGCTCGGCAGGCACGTGAGCACCGACCCCTCCGACGCCCTGGCCGGGCGGGAGGTCGTCCGCGTCGAGCGCGGCACGCTCGGACTGTCCGCGCGCGGCAAGGTGCCGCTGTACGGCCCGGACGGGCGGATCCTCGGCGAGGTCAGCGTCGGGTTCGACGCCCGCGCCATCGACCGGGAGCTCGGCCACGTGCTGCGCGAGATGTCGCTGTTCGTCGCGGGCGCCGTCCTGCTCGGCGTGGTCGCCTCGGTCGCGATCGGCCGCCGGCTGAAGCGGCAGACGCTCGGCCTCGAACCCTACGAGCTGGTGGAGCTCGTCCACGAGCGGGAGGCGGTGCTGCACGGCGTCGGCGAGGGCGTCGTGGCCGTCGACACCGCGGGCCGGATCGCGGTCTGCAACGACGAGGCGTCCCGGCTGCTCGGCGTCGCCCTCAAGCGCGGCGCCCCCGCCGGGGATCTCGCCGCGGAGGGGACGCTGCGCGACGTCCTCACGGGACGCCGCGACGCCGCGAACCTGTTCGTCACCGCGGGGGAGCGCGTCCTGGTCGTCAACCGGCGGGAGGTCCGCAGGCACCGCCGCGACCTCGGCGCCGTCATCACCCTGCGCGACCGCACCGACCTGGAGACCCTCGCCCGCGAGCTGGACTCGGTCAGCACCCTCTTCGACGCCCTCCGCGCGCAGCGCCACGAGTACGCCAACCGGCTGCACACCCTCGCGGGCCTGCTCCAGCTCGGCCACAGCGAGGAGGCCGCCGACTACGTCGGCACCCTGATGGAGGACGCCGCGCGCCGCGCCCCGGCGCCCGACAACCTGCCCGACCCCGTCTCGGACCCCTACCTGCGGGCGTTCCTGTCGGCCAAGTCCGCCGTCGCCGCCGAGAAGGGCGTCCGGCTCGACATCGGCGCCGGCAGCTACGTGCCGGGCCGGGTCGCGGACCCTCTCGACGTGACGACCGTCGTCGGCAACCTCGTCGACAACGCCGTCGAGGCCGCGCGGCTCGGGCCGCGGCGGCCCGCCCGCGTCGAGGTCGAGCTGCTCGGCGACGGCCGCGACCTGCACGCCACCGTCACCGACTCCGGCGACGGGCTGCCGGACGGCCTGCGCGACGCCGTGTTCGACGACGGCGTCTCCACCCGCGACGCCGCGGCGGGCCGCTCGCGCGGGCTCGGGCTCGGCCTGGCGCGCCGCACCGCCCGCGCCCGCGGCGGCGACGTGACGTTCGTGGACGCGGGAACGGGCGGTCCCGGCGGCTGCGGGGCCGTGGCGGTCGCCCGCCTCCCCGGGGTGCTGGGCGCGGAGGCGGTGCGATGATCGACGTGCTCGTGGTGGACGACGACTTCCGCGTGGCGCAGGTCCACGCCGGGTTCGTGGCGGCGCTGCGGGGGTTCGCCGTCGCCGGGCTCGCGCACTCCGCCACCCAGGCCAGGTCCATGGCCGCCGAGCTGCGGCCCGCCCTCGTCCTGCTGGACGTCTACCTGCCGGACGCCTCGGGCCTCACCCTGCTGCCCGACCTGGACGCCGACGTCATCATGGCGACGGCCGCCGCCGACCCCCGCGCCGTGCGCGAGGCCTTCCGGCACGGCGCCCTGCACTACCTGATCAAGCCGTTCACCGCCGCCGCGCTGAACGACCGCCTCACCGCCTACGCCCGGTACCGGGACGCCCTCGCGGGCGGGAGCGAGCTGTCCCAGGAGGACCTCGACGGCGCGGTCCGCGCCCTGTACGCGCCGCTGCACGCCCGCGCGCCCGCGCCCAAGGGCCGGTCGCCGGTGACGACGCGGCTGGTCTGCGACGCATTGCGGCGGGCGGAGGAGCCGCGGTCCGCGGCCGAGATCGCCGACGAGGTCGGCATCTCCCGCGCCACCGCCCAGCGCTACCTCGCGGCGCTCGCCGAGGCCGGGCGGGTCGTGGTGACGCTGCGCTACGGCGCCACGGGCCGGCCGGAGCACCAGTACGCGTGGTCGCCCCGGTAGAGGCCGGCGAGGACGTCCTCGATGCCCGCCTCCCGCAGGGAGATGTCGCGGATGTCGTGGTCGCGGGCCAGCGCGGCGACCACGGCCGCCGCGTTCGCCGCGTTCGGCAGCCGGAGCCACTGCCGCGGCCCCTCGACCCGCTCCGCCTCGATCCCGTCCAGCGTGATCGGCGGGGCCGGCCGCGCGAGCTCCACGACCAGCAGCCGGTCGGCGTCCACGGTGCGGCGCAGCTCCTCCAGCCCGCCGTCGTAGGCGAGCCGGCCGTGGTCGATGATCAGGACGCGGCGGCAGAGCCGCTCGATGTCGCCGAGATCGTGCGTGGTCAGCAGGACCGTGGTGCCGCGCTCGGCGTTGACGCGTTCCAGGAATCCGCGGACGGTCGCCTTGCTCACCACGTCCAGGCCGATCGTCGGCTCGTCCAGGACGAGCAGTTCCGGGTCGTGCAGCAGCGCCGCCGCGAGGTCGCCCCGCATCCGCTGGCCGAGGCTGAGCTGCCGGACCGGGGTGTCCAGGAACGGCTCCAGCTCCAGCAGCGCGGTCAGCTCCGCCAGGCGCTCCCGGTGCGCGGCCGCCTCGACCCGGTAGAGCCGGCGGACGAGCGCCAGGCTGGCGCGCAGCGGCAGGTCCCACCACAGCGTCGTCCGCTGCCCGAACACCACCCCGATGCGGCGCGCGAGCGTCGTGCGGCGCCGCGACGGGTCCAGCCCGCACACCCGCAGGGTGCCCGACGACGCGGTGAGGATCCCGGTCAGCATCTTGATCGTCGTCGACTTCCCCGCCCCGTTCGGGCCGAGGTAGCCGACGAACTCGCCCCGCTCCACCGTGAACGACACCCCGTCCACCGCGCGCACCGTCCTGCGCCCCCGCCGCAGGACGCCCGAGCGTGTCCGCACGGTGAAGGCCTTGGCCACGTCCTCGGCCTCGATCATCGGCACCGGCAATCAGCTCCCTGTCGATCGGTAGTGGCGCAGGCCGGCCCGCCACGCGGCCGCCGCCGCCGCGCACAGCGCCGCGGCGACCGCCGGGGAGGCGAACCGCGCCGCGCCCGGCAGCCCGAGCGGGTCCGGACGGTCCAGGACGTACAGCGCGGGCTGCCAGTTCACGAACGCCAGCGGCACGACGAACGTCACCCCGCGGACCAGGTCGCGGGCGAACACGGTCATCGGGTACTGGGTGAGGAACGCGCCGCCGTAGGTGAGCGACTTGCTCGCCCCGTGGCTGTCGACGAGCACGAACTGGACCGCGGCCGTCAGCACCCACAGCCCGCCGAAGATCGCCGCCCCGGACAGCACCATGACCGGGACCATCGCGAGCCGGCCCGGCGTCCAGTGGACGTCCAGGCGGCCGAGCGCGTACCCGAGCACCAGCACGGCCGGGACGAGCTTGCCGAGCCGCCGCGGCGTGAACCCCTCCGTCGCGATCTGGACCAGCGGGCTCACCGGGCGCACCAGCATCGCGTCCAGCGTCCCCTCCCGCACGTGCGCCCCGAGCCGCTCGGTCGACCCGAGGACGATGTCGGAGAGCGCGAAGGACAGGGCCGACGTGCCGTACAGGAACAGGACCTCGGACACGCCGAACCCGGCGATGCGCGGCGCCCGCGAGAACAGCACCATGATGGCGACCGCGTCCAGGACGGAGACGACCGCCGTGGCCAGGCCCAGCAGCACCATCGACACCGGGTACTGCGCCGCCGCCCGGATCCACGTCCAGGCGAGCAGCCCGTACACGCGCAGCGCGCCGGGCGCCGCGGGGTCAGCCACCGTGGACCACCAGCCTGCGCCGCGCCGCCCGCGTCGCCAGCGCGCCCGCCCCGAGCAGGACGGCCGCCCACCCCGCCTGGAACGCCAGCGCGCCGGCCAGGCCGGCGCCGCCGTACCGGCCGAGGAACACGTCCGCCGGCACCTGGATCTGCGCCGCCCACGGCAGGAGCTCGGCGGTCCGGCCGAGCCGCCCGGGGAACACGACGAGCGGCAGGATCATCCCGGAGAAGAACAGCGACATCACGAGCGTGACGGCGCTCAAACCCCGGTCGTCGTGCAGCCAGAACATCCCCATCGCCACCAGGTAGCGCAGCCCGAAGCTCACCAACGTCGCCAGGACCAGCGCCACCGCGAACGCGGCCAGGTGCGCCGGACCCGGCCAGCGGAACGGGAACGCCAGGGCGCCCGCCAGCAGCGGCGGTCCCGAGCGCAGCACCAGCGAGCTCGCGGCGCGGCCGAGGTCGTGGGCCAGCCACCAGCTCTGCAGCCCGGCGGGGCGGTGCAGGTCGATCGCGACGTCGCCGTTGCGGATGCGCTCGGTCAGCTCCATCCCGCCGAAGATCTGCACCGGCCCGATCAGCGCCTGGGTGACGAAGCAGAAGGTCACGGCGTCGGCGGCCGTGTACCCGCCGAGCGACGGCCGGACCTCCCACAGCGCCAGCAGAACGTAGGCGCGCAGGAAGCCGAACATCATGTTGGTGAGCGACTCGGTCAGGGACCCGAGCGGATAGGCGGTGTGACGGCGGAACCCGTACCACCACACCCACGGAAGGACGCCCACTTGCCGGAAGCCTAGACGGGCGCCCCACCCGCGACCACGTACTTTCGCACATAGACGGGCCCCCGGCGGGTCGCGCCGGGGGCCGGTCCACGTGCGGGACGTGCTCAGCCCTGCGGGATCTCGGGCTTGACGGGGGAGTAGAGCCAGTCCTTGAAGAACCCGCTCAGGTCCTGCCCGGCGACCCGCTGCGCCAGCGCCGTGAACTGCTCGGTCCTGGCGTTGCCGTACTTGTGCTGCGCGTACCACGTCCGGAGCAGGGTGAAGAACCTGTCGTCACCGATCTTCTCCCGGAGGAACTGCAGCATCATGCCGCCGCCGCTGTACACGCGGTCGTTGAACATGGTGTCGCGCTGCGGGTCGGCGGTCAGCACCGACCAGTACGGGCGTCCCGCCGCGTCGGGGAACGGGCGGGCGGCGTAGGTGGCGCGGGCCGCGTCGTGCACGGAGCGGCCGCCGCGCACCTCGGTGTAGTACCACGCGGCCCAGGTGGCGAAGCTCTCGTTCAGCCAGACGTCCTTCCACCGCGCGGGCGAGACCGCGTCGCCGTACCACTGGTGCGCCAGCTCGTGCGCGATCGTGCCGGTGCTCCGCACGGCCGAGTACACGGGCTTGCTCTGCGTCTCCAGGGAGAACCCGAGCGGCTGGCCGTTGAAGCGGGCGTCGTCGGCGATCGCGCCGGTGCTGCCGAACGCGTACTCCCCGAACGTCTTGGACCAGAGGTCGGTGACCTCGCTGGTGGTGTCGTAGAAGAAGCTCACCGCGTCCGGCTGGGCGGCGAGCAGCTCGGGGTCGACGGCCGTGTAGTTGGGGACGCCGCGCGGCGTCCGGCCCTGCCTCACGTCCCACCTGCCGATGTCGATCGTGGTGAGGTAGCTGGCCATCGGGCTGTCCTCGCGCCACTTGAAGACCTCGGCGGGGGTCTTGGACGCGCGGCGGCTGAAGCCCGCGACGGCGGAGCGGTGCCCCGCCGGGCGGCCGTTGGCGACGGCCGTCAGGCCCTTCGGCACCGTGATCGTGTAGTCGTAGGTGGCCTTGTCGCTCGGGTGGTCGTTGACGGGGAACCAGGTGCTGGCGCCGTTCGGCTCGCCACCGACGAACGCGCCGTCGGGGGTGTGCAGGAAGCCGTAGGGGGACCCGAAGACGATCGGCGAGCCCACGATGGTCTGCGGCACGCCGCCGTACCTGATGACCGCGGTGAAGGTCCGGCCCTTGCGCAGCCCGTGCCGGGGCGTGATGACCAGCTCCTGGCCGCGCCGCTGGTAGCGGGCCTGGCCGTGGTCGACCCAGACCTTGTCGACGTCCATCCCGGACAGGTCGAGGTCGAACCGCGACAGGTTCTGGGTGGCGCGCGCGGTCACGGTCACGGTGCCGTCGAGCTGGTCGTAGTCGGGGTCGTAGCGCAGGTCCAGCGAGTAGTGGCGGACGTCGTAGCCGCCGTTGCCCTCCAACGGGAAGTAGGAGTCGCCGACGCCGGGGGCGCCGGGGGTGAAGCGCCCGTACTGGCCCTGCCCGTCCGCGGAGGCGGCGGGCGCGAGCGCGACGACGCTCACCGCGGCGACGGCGAGCGGAAGCATCCAGCCGGGGATCGCCCGGGACCGGATGAACCGGGGGTCACGCGCCATCAGGGGTCCTCTCAGAGAGATCGACTAGCGGGGCTCACGATGCGCCCGCCCGGCGGCGTTTGTCGAGATCCGTTGCCGAATGTGGCCGGAACGTGAGGGACGCACGAGGGTGGTGAGAGGGACGGCGCGGGGGTGTGCCGGGACGCCGTAAGGCCCCCGCGGGTGTAGGAACGCGGGGGCCTTAGGGGTCCTGGGGATCAGGCCGGAGAGCGGGGCCGGCGGCGCCGGCCGGCGTGGGTCAGTGGAACTGGCCCTCTTCCGTCGAGCCCTTCAGCGCGGTGGTGGAGGAGTCCGGGTTGATCGCGGTGCTGACCATGTCGAAGTAGCCGGTGCCGGCCTCGCGCTGGTGCTTGACCGCGGTGAAGCCCTTCTCGGCCGCCGCGAACTCGCGCTCCTGGAGGTCGACGTAGGCGGTCATGCCCTCGCGGGCGTAGCCGTGCGCCAGGTCGAACATGCCGTAGTTGAGCGCGTGAAACCCGGCCAGGGTGATGAACTGGAACTTGAAGCCCATGTGGCCGAGCTCGCGCTGGAACTTGGCGATGGTCGCGTCGTCCAGGTGCGCCTTCCAGTTGAAGGAGGGCGAGCAGTTGTAGGCCAGCATCTGGTCCGGGTACTCGGCCTTCACGGCCTCGGCGAACCGGCGCGCCTGCTCCAGGTCCGGGGTGCCGGTCTCCATCCAGATGAGGTCGGAGTACGGCGCGTAGGCCTTGGCGCGGGCGATGCAGGGCTCGATGCCGTTGCGGACGCGGTAGAAGCCCTCGGCGGTGCGCTCGCCGGTGGTGAACTCGCGGTCGCGCTCGTCCACGTCCGTCGTGATCAGGGTCGCGGCCTCGGCGTCGGTCCGCGCGATGATCAGAGACGGCACGTTGGAGATGTCCGCCGCGAGGCGGGCCGTGTTGAGGGTCTTGACGTGCTGCGAGGTCGGGATGAGGACCTTGCCGCCGAGGTGGCCGCACTTCTTCTCGGAGGCCAGCTGGTCCTCCCAGTGCACGCCCGCGGCGCCCGCGGCGATCATGCCCTTCATCAGCTCGAAGGCGTTCAGCACGCCGCCGAAGCCGGCCTCGGCGTCGGCCACGATCGGGGCGAGGAAGTGCGTGTCGCCCTCACCCTCGGCCCACTGCACCTGGTCGGCGCGCAGCAGCGCGTTGTTGATGCGGCGCACGACGGCCGGAACCGAGTTCGCCGGGTAGATGCTCTGGTCCGGGTAGGTCTGGCCCGCCAGGTTGGCGTCCGCCGCGACCTGCCAGCCGGACAGGTAGATGGCCTTCAGGCCGGCCTTGACCTGCTGGACGGCCTGCAGCCCGGTCAGCGCGCCGAGGGAGTGGACGTAGTCCTCCTCGTGCAGGAGGGTCCAGAGCCGCTCGGCGCCGAGACGCGCGAGAGTGTGCTCCTCCTGGACCGATCCGCGGATCCGGACGACGTCCTCGGCCGTGTAGGTCCGCTCGACGCCCTTCCAACGCGGGTCGGACTCCCACTGCCGCTGCAGCTCCTCGGCTGCGCCCTTGAGGCGACTGTCGCTCATCTTCTCGCCCTTCCGTGTCGTCCCCTGGGTGCTTGCTCACGACTATGCCCCCGGTGCAAGCCCGTTATGAACTGGCGAGTAACGAAAGAAGTGCGATATTTCCGCTATGATGAAGCTGTGACGACCTTGCGGACAGAAGAACCTCTCAACTTGACGAGCGACGTTGATCTCGTCACGTTCGGGCAGCGGCTCCGCCATCTGCGGCGCGCCCGCGGCCTGACGCTGTCGGAGCTCGGCGAGCGCGTGGGCCGCGCCCCGTCCCAGCTCTCCCTGCTGGAGAACGGGCGGCGCGAGCCCAAGCTGTCGCTGCTGCAGGCCCTCGCCGCCGCGCTGGAATGCCCGGTGGAGGAGCTCCTGCGCCGCCAGCCCCCCAGCCGGCGCGCCCAGCTGGAGATCCAGCTGGAGGAGGCGCAGCGCGACCCGCTGTACCGGACGCTCGGCCTGTCGCACCTGAAGGTCGGCAAGCGCATGCCGAACGAGGTCATCGAGCACATCCTCGCGCTGTACGGCGAGCTCCGGCGCAGCCGCACCAAGCCCACCGCGAGCCCCGAGGAGGCCCGCAAGGCCAACGCCGAGCTGCGCCGCCAGATGCACGAGCGCGGCAACCACTTCGCCGACATCGAGCACGTCGCGTCCCAGACCCTCGACGCGGTCGGGTACCGGCGCGGCGCGGTCTCGCAGGGGCTGCTGATGACGCTGGTCGGGCACTTCGGCTTCAGCCTCCAGTACGTCCAGGACCTGCCGCGCTCGGTCCGGTCGATCACCGACCTGCGCAACCGGCGGATCTACCTGGAGCGCGAGCAGCTCGGCATGCACACGCCGCGGACGATCCTGCTCCAGACCCTCGGGCACATCGCCCTCGACCACGACCAGCCGCGCGACTTCGCCGACTTCCTGCGCCAGCGCGTCGAGGCCAACTACTTCGGCGCCGCGATCCTGATGCCCGAGCGCAGTGTCGTCCCGTTCCTGCAGGAGGCCAAGGCCGCCCGGGAGCTGTCGGTGGAGGACCTGGCGGACGTCTTCTCCGTCTCCTACGAGATGGCCGCGCACCGCTTCACCAACGTCGCGACCCACCACCTCGACCTCCAGCTGCACTTCACCAAGAACGACGAGAACGGCACGATCTACAAGGCGTACGCCAACGACGGCCTGGCCTTCCCCCAGGACGAGGACGGCGCGATCGAGGGCCAGCGGATGTGCCGGGAGTGGGCCGGGCGGCACGTGTTCGGCGCCGCGGACCGCTTCTCCGTCTACTACCAGTACACCGACACCCCGAACGGGACGTACTGGTGCCTGTCGCACATCGACCCCAGTCACGAGCGCGACTTCGCGATCACGCTGGGCGTCCGGTTCGAGGACTCCCGCTGGTTCCGCGGCCGGGAGACGACCCGGCGGGTCAGGTCGGCCTGCCCGGACGGCGACTGCTGCCAGCGTCCCCCGAAGGCGCTGTCGGACCGGTGGGAGGGGATGGCGTGGCCGTCGGCGCGCGCCCACTCGCACGTCCTCTCGGTCCTCCCGCCGGGGGCGTTCCCCGGTGTCGACGAGGCCGACGTCTACGAGTTCCTGGACCGGCACGCCGCCGAGTGACAGGCGTGTCCTGACCCGTGGCCCGGCGCGGACGGCGGCGCCCGCCCGCGTGTTACCCGTGGTAACTCCGAATGGTGCTACCGTTGGTAACACGCGATATTGGAGAGAGGGTCAATTAATCATGACGAGCGCGGAGCAGACGCCGTTCTCGCTGGAGCCCAGCGAGGACGTTCGCGAGGTCAGGGACTGGGTGCACGAGTTCGCCAAGGACGTCATCCGCCCCGCCGCGGAGGAGTGGGACGAGCGCGAGGAGACCCCCTGGCCGCTGATCCAGGAGGCGTCCAAGGTCGGCATCTACTCGCTCGACTTCTTCGCCACCCAGTGGCTGGAGCCGACCGGGCTCGGCATCCCGGTGGCGTTCGAGGAGCTGTTCTGGGGCGACGCGGGCATCGCCCTGTCGATCGTGGGAACCGGCCTCGCCGCCGCGTCCGTCGCCGCCGTGGGCACCCCGGAGCAGGTCAGCGAGTGGGTGCCGCAGATGTTCGGCAGCGCCGACGACATCAAGCTCGGCGCGTTCTGCGCCTCCGAGCCCGACGCGGGCAGCGACGTCGGCTCGATCCGCACCCGCGCCGTGTTCGACGAGGCCAAGGACGAGTGGGTGCTGAACGGCACCAAGACCTGGGCGACCAACGGCGGCATCGCCGACGTCCACGTGATCGTCGCCTCGGTGCACCCCGACCTCGGCAGCCGCGGGCAGGCCAGTTTCATCGTCCCGCCGAACACCCCGGGCCTGCGGCAGGGCCAGAAGTTCAAGAAGCACGGCATCCGCGCCTCCCACACCGCCGAGGTGATCCTGGACGACGTCCGGATCCCGTCCCACCTGATCGTCGGCGGCAAGGACCGGTTCGACGAGCGCATCGCGCGCAGCCGCGAGGGCAAGAGCTCCAAGGGCCAGGCCGCGATGAAGACCTTCGAGACGACCCGCCCGGCCGTCGGGGCCATGGCCCTCGGCGTCGGCCGCGCCGCCTACGACTACGCCCTCGAGTACGCGCGGGAGCGCGAGCAGTTCGGCAGGAAGATCGGAGACTTCCAGGCCGTCGCCTTCAAGCTGGCCGACATGAAGTGCCGCCTGGACGCCGCCCGCCTCATGGTGTGGCGGGCCGCCTGGATGGCCCGCACCGGCAAGGACTTCGAGAACGCCGAGGGCTCGATGGCCAAGCTGATGGCCAGCGAGATGTCGGTCCACGTCACCGAGGAGGCCATCCAGATCCTCGGCGGCAACGGCTACACCCGCGAGTACCCGGTCGAGCGCATGCACCGCGACTCCAAGATCTTCACCATCTTCGAGGGCACCTCGGAGATCCAGCGCCTGGTGATCGGCCGCACCGTCACGGGCCTCCCCGTCAGGTAGCAGCCGACCTGTACAGACGGCCGGGCCGCCTGCTCGAAGACGCCCAGGCGCCCCGGCCGTCTTCCCGGCTCCACACCCCCGCACCTCATCGGTTACGTTGGGTGTGTGGAGGAGAACCTCGCCGTGGAGCGGATCGTCGACGTCGCTACCAGGCTCTTCGCCGAGCTTGGCTTCGACGGGACCCCGGTCGAGCTGGTGGCCGAAGCCGCCGGGGTGGACACCGCCACGCTCACGGCGCTCACGGGCGGCAAGACCGAGCTGTACAAGACCGTGATGCTGCGAGTGCATGAGGCCGAGGTGCAAATGGTGCAGGCCGCGCTGGCCTCGACTCCTCGCACGCCGGCGGGGCTGACCGAGTTGGCGGACGCCTACCTGGACTTCCACGTCAGCAACCCGCACACCTCGATGCTGTGGATGCACCGCTGGATGGGCGACGCGTCGGCCACCGCCGAACTCGACGTCCGATACCGCGGACCGATCATCACCATGGTCACCGACGCGGTCGGCCCCATGGCGCCGGAGGACGTCCAGACCGACTTCGTCACCTGGACGATCATCTGGTCGGTCGCGGGCTTCATCACCGGCGGGATGCTGCACAGCGACCACTCACCGGCCCGGGCCGCCCCGGACGAGTCCGCCATCTCGCCCGAGACGCTCGAAGAGTTCCGCACCAACCTGCATGCGCTCGTCCTGCGCATGTACGGCCCCAAGAACTACCCCTGATCCAACGGCTCCGGAAGCGTCCGGTCTGCCGGGCCCCAGAACGTCTCGAACGCCCCGCGCGGCGAGCCGACCAGGCCTGCGCTGTCGGCGAACCAGACGAGGAATCGCACCGCTTCCCAGGCCGCCGCGGCGGGCCGGGCAGAGCCGCCGAGTACTGGTTACCGCCCCGCCGACCGCCCGGAACGGAAACCGAGAGCCCCGAAGCGACGACCACCCGCACGGTGGACGAGCCGTCGAGCCCGGAGGAATGACTGGGGGCTGGGCGCAAACGCTGATAAAAAGCCGTAACCCCCATGAGACCCTGCCGCCGCCAAAGGACAAAGAATGGCCGAAGATCCCGGCGCCTCCACCGCCCCGCCGTCCAACACCGACCCCGGCGGCCCGCCGCCTCACCGCTGGAGTGGCCGGTGAGTGACACCACGGCGCTCGGTGACCGGATGAAGGCGTACGAGCAGGCCACCCGCACGATCCTGCCGCGCCGCACCTACACGGTCGTGCGGGTCGACGGCCGGTCGTTCCATTCGTTCCTCCGGCACGCGGACCGGCCGTTCGACGACGCCGTCATGGCCGCGATGAACACCGTCGCCGAGGCCCTCTGCGCGGACATGTCGGGTGCGGTGTTCGCCTTCACCCAGTCCGACGAGTGCTCGGTGCTGCTGAGCGACTTCGCGGGGACGGGCACGGAGCCGTGGTTCGGCGGGGTGATCCAGAAGATGGCCTCGGTCGCGGCGTCGACGGCGACGGTCGCGTTCAACGACGCGTACGCGCCCGCGAGTGGTGCGCCGCCGGCGTCCCGGGCGACGTTCGACGCGCGGGTGTTCACGATCCCGGGCCAGGTGGACGTCGCGAACTACTTCCTGTGGCGGCAGCGCGACGCCGTCCGGAACAGCATCTCGATGGCGGCGCAGGCGCACTTCTCCCACAAGCGGCTCCACAAGATCGGCACCGGCGAGATGCAGGAGCTGCTGTGGAGCGAGGCCGGGGTGAACTGGAACGACTACCCGGCAGGCTGCAAGCGCGGGCGGGTCACGGTGCGGCGGACGGGGGAGCGGCCGGTGACCTACACCGACCGCCGGACCGGGGACCAGGTGACGACCACGGCGATCCGGTCGTGGTGGGAGACCGACGCCGCCCCGCACTTCACCGCCGACGCCGGCGGTTGGCTCGCTGAAACCGTCCCGCCGCTTCCCGCGCTGGCCGGGGAGCGCCGGGACTGACCCGCACCTTCTGGAGGCCAGGCGAGTGAACGAGTCCCGCCAGCCGACGCGCGCCGCGGACGGCAGGCTCCGGGAGCCGGGCGACGGCCGTCGGTTGGTCGTCGCCCGGCGCCGGGTCGCTCTGCGGTGAATCCGCACACCGCCGCCATGGCGGCGGTGCCGCGCATCGCCGTCGAAGCTAGGCCGCGGCCCCCACCAGGCCGTGCGGGTCGAGGATGTACTTGCGCGCCGCGCCCCGGTCGAACTCGGCGTAGCCCTGCGGCGCCTGCTCGAGCGGGATGACCGACGCGTTGACGTTCTGGGCGATCTGCACCCGGTCGTGAAGGATCGCCATCATCAGCTGCCGGTTGTACTTCATCACCGGGCACTGGCCCGTGACGATGTACTGCGACTTGGCCCAGCCGAGGCCGATCCGCAGCCCGAGCTGGCCCACCCTCGCGTTCTCGTCCGACGCGCCCGGGTCCCCGGTGACGTACAGGCCGGGGATGCCGAGCCCGCCGGCGGTGCGGGTGACCTCCATGAGCGTGTTGAGGACGGTCGCCGGCTGCTCCGTCCTCGCTCCCTCGTGCCCCTGGCCGCGCGCCTCGAACCCGACGCAGTCGACGGAGGCGTCCACCTCGGGGACGCCGAGGATCTGCTCGATCTGCGCGCCGACGTCGCCGTGCTCCGACAGGTCGATCGTCTCGCAGCCGAAGCCGCGGGCCTGCTCCAGCCGCTGCGCGTTCATGTCGCCGACGATGACGACGGCGGCGCCGAGCAGCAGGCAGGCGGTGGCGCTCGCGAGGCCGACCGGTCCCGCGCCCGCCACGTACACGGTCGAACCGGTCGTGACGCCGGCGGTGTAGGCGCCGTGGTATCCGGTGGGGAAGATGTCCGACAGCATCGCCAGGTCGGGCAGCTTCTCCATCACGGTGTCGCGGTCGGCCGGGAACTTGAGCAGGTTGAAGTCGGCGTACGGGACGACCGCGTACGCGGCCTGGCCGCCGTGCCAGCCGCCCATGTCGACGTAGCCGTAGGCGGCGCCCGGGCGCTCCCGGTTGACGTTCTCGCACACGCCGGTGTTGCGTTCCTTGCAGTTGCGGCAGCGGCCGCACGCGATGTTGAACGGGACGCTGACGAGGTCGCCCTCCTTGATGAACTCGACGTCCCGGCCCGTCTCGATCACCTCGCCGGTGATCTCGTGGCCGAGCGTCAGCCCGGCGGGCGCGGTCGTCCGGCCGCGCACCATGTGCTGGTCGGAGCCGCAGATATTGGTCGCCAGGACCTTCAGGATGACGCCGTGCTGCAGCTTGCGCCCGCCCTGTTCGGCCAGTTCGAGCTTGGGGAAGTCCAGGTCCTCGACCGTGACCTCGCCCGGCCCCTGGTACACGACGCCTCGATTGGTGTCAGCCACGTCCTCTCCTTCCAGGTGGAGGGTCGGCTCGCAGGCGCCCGGAACGGCGGCCCGTGCTCGTCGCCCCCGTCCTCGGACGTCACGGGTGTCCACAATGGGTACGTCCGAGATGTACCCGGTTTCGTGCTTTTAGTCCGTTTTTCTTGCGCGAGCGCCAGGAGCCCGGACCTCGCGGGCCCGGCGGTGAAAGCTTGCGTTCTGGGTCTTGACGGACGAAATGTTCACGCTCACAATCGGCCCTACGCATCAGATGCCGGGCGCCGGCGCGAGGGCGGAGGAGGAGACGGTGGCGGACCACGGCTCGTCGAATCCACCGATCATGGCCGACGTCGCCCAGCTGGCGGGGGTGTCGCACCAGACGGTGTCGCGGGTGGTCAACGACCACCCGAACGTCTCGGCGCGGACCCGCGCCCGGGTGCTGGCGGCCATCGCCGAGCTCGGCTACCGGCCGAACTCGGCGGCCCGGACCCTGGTGACCCGGCGCTCCAGGACGCTCGGCGTGGTCAGCTTCGAGTCCACGCTCTACGGCCCGGCCTCGATGCTGCACGGCATCGAGCAGGCCGCCCGGAACGCCGACTTCTTCGTCAGCATCGTCAGCCTGCGGGCGATCACGCAGCGCGCCCTGCTGGACGCGGTCGGACGGCTGGCGGAGCAGGCCGTCGAAGGCGTCGTGGTGATCGCCCCGCACATCTCGACCAACGACGTGCTGGCGCAGGCCGGCCGGCTCGTGCCGCTGGTGGGGGCCGGGTGCGGGCCGACCGCGGGGGTTCCGATGGCGGCCATCGACCAGCGCGCCGGCGCCGTGGCGGCCACCCGCCACCTGCTCGATCTCGGGCACCGCACCGTCCACCACGTCGCGGGCCCCGTGACCTGGCTCGACGCGGTCGGCCGGGCCGACGGCTGGCGCGCGACCCTGACCGAGGCCGGAGCGGCGGTGCCGGAGACGCTGACCGGTGACTGGAGCGCCCGGTCGGGCTACGAGGCCGGCCGGCGGCTCGCGGAGGACCCCGCGGTCACGGCCGTGTTCTGCGCCAACGACCACATGGCCCTGGGCGTCCTGCGCGCCCTGCACGAGGCCGGCCGCCGGGTTCCCGAGGACGTCGGCGTGGTCGGCTTCGACGACATCCCGGAGGCCGCCTACTTCATCCCGCCGCTGTCCACGGTGCGCCAGGACTTCGGCGAGCTCGGCCGCCGTTCGCTGGAGCTGCTGGTGCAGCGCCTGGGCGGCTCCCCGGGGCCGCCGGGGAATGTGCTGATCCCGCCGGAGCTGGTGGTGAGGTCCAGCGCCCGGCCGGCCCCGCGCCCCTGACCCGACCGATGCCCCCGTACTCCAGCGATGAGGAAATTGTGAGCGCTAACAACGAGCAGGCCGCCTGCGTCGTCGGCGTCGACTTCGGCACGCTGTCCGGCCGGGCGGTCGTCGTCCGGGTCGCCGACGGCGCCGAGCTCGGCGGCGCCGTCCACGACTACGCCGACGCGGTGATCGAGAGTGCCCTGCCCGGCACGGGGGAGCCGCTCCCGCCCGACTGGGCGCTGCAGAGTCCCGCGGACTGGCGGGCAGTGCTCAGCACCGCCGTCCCCGCGGCCGTCGCCGAGGCCGGGGTGGACCCGGCGCGCATCATCGGGATCGGCACCGACTTCACGTCCTGCACGGTGCTTCCCGTCCGGTCGGACGGCACCCCGCTGTGCGAGCTCCCGGAGACGTCCGCCCGGCCGCACGCCTGGCCGAAGCTGTGGAAGCACCATGCGGCGCAGCCGCAGGCCGACCGCATCACCGCGCTGGCGCACGAGCGCGGGGAGAAGTGGATCGCGCGGTACGGAGGGCGGGTCTCCTCGGAGTGGCAGTTCGCCAAGGCGCTGCAAGTCCTGGAGGAGGACCCGGACACCTACCGGCTTACGGAGCGCTGGGTCGAGGCGGCGGACTGGATCGTCTGGCAGCTGGCCGGCTGCGAGACGCGCAACGCCTGCACGGCCGGCTACAAGGGCCTCTACCAGGACGGCGGCTACCCTTCCGCCGGCTACCTGGCCGCGCTGCACCCCGGCTTCGCCGACTTCGCGGCCACGCGGCTGGCCCATCCGCTCTCCCCGCTGGGGTCGCGGGTGGGGACGCTGACCGCCGAGGCGGCCCGCCTGACCGGCCTGCCGGAGGGCGTCGCGGTGGCCGCCGGGAACGTCGACGCCCATGTGACCGCGCCGGCCGCCCGCGCGGTCGGCGACGGCAGGCTGCTGGCGATCATGGGGACGTCGACCTGCCACGTGGTCAACAGCGCGGTCCTCGCCGAGGTGCCGGGAATCTGCGGCGTCGTGGACGGCGGCATCACCGCCGGGGCCTACGGCTACGAGGCCGGGCAGAGCGCGGTCGGCGACGTCTTCGCCTGGTGGACCCGCATGACCGGACGGGACCACGCCGAACTGGCGGCGGCGTCCGCGGACGCGCCCGTCGGCTCGCACGGGCTGGTGGCCCTGGACTGGATGGGCGGCAACCGCTCGGTCCTGGTCGACCACCACCTGTCGGGCGTGATCGCGGGAATGACCCTGGCCACCCGGCCGGAGGAGGTCTACCGCGCGCTCATGGAGGCGACGGCCTACGGCACCCGGGTCATCGTCGAGGCCTTCGAGGCGGCCGGGGTCCCGGTCGAGGAGTTCGTCGTCGCCGGCGGGCTGAAACGCAACGCGGCGCTGATGCAGACCTACGCCGACGTCCTGCGCCGGCCGGTCTCCATCGCGGCCTCCGACCAGGCGCCGGCGCTCGGCGCCGCCATCCACGCCGCGGTCGCGGCGGGCGCCTACCGGGACGTGCCCGAGGCCTCGGCGGCGATGGGCCGGGTGGTCACCGCGGCCTACGCGCCGGATCCGGTCCGGTCCCGCGCCTACGACCTCCTCTACGCGGAGTACCGCGAACTGCACGACCACTTCGCGGCCCGGGGCGGCGGGAGCAGCGAGATCCTGCACCGGCTGCGCCGGCTGCGCAACGACGCGCTCGGCTCGGAAGGGGACCTGTGATGCCCGGCACGCACGACGAGGCGGTCCGCGCGCTGCGGCGGACCGTCAGCGATCTGCACGCCGAACTCGTCAGGTACGGACTCGTCGTGTGGACGGCCGGCAACGTCTCCGCCCGGGTGCCCGGCCGCGACCTGATGGTGATCAAACCCAGCGGCGTCTCGTACGACGACCTGTCCCCGGAGGCGATGGTGGTCTGCGACCTCGAAGGCGGGGTCGTCGAGGGCGAACTGCGGCCTTCGAGCGACACCGCCGCGCACGCCTACGTCTACCGGCACATGCCCGAGGTCGGCGGGGTGGTGCACACGCACTCCGCGTACGCCTGCGCCTGGGCCGCGCGCGGGGAGCCGGTGCCCTGCGTCCTCACGGCCATGGCCGACGAGTTCGGCGCGGAGATCCCCCTCGGCCCCTTCGCGCCCATCGGCGACGACTCGATCGGGCGCGGCGTCGTCGGCACGCTCCGGGGCCACCGCTCCCCAGCGGTGATCATGCGCAACCACGGCGTCTTCACCATCGGCGCGGACGCGCGGGCCGCGGTCAAGGCCGCGGTGATGTGCGAGGACGCGGCGCGCGCGGTGCACCTCGCCCGCCAGCTCGGCGACCCCGTCCCGCTGCGGCCCGAGGACATCGACCGCCTGCACCACCGCTACCAGAACGTCTACGGACAGCGTCCTTGACCCGCGAAGGGAGCAGCCCAGCGATGGCACCGACCATCTGGTTCCTCACCGGAAGCCAGTCCTTGTACGGCGAGGACACGCTCCGCCAGGTCGCCGAGCAGTCGCAGCGGATCGCCCGGGCCCTGGACGAGGATCCGGGCATCCCGGCGGCGGTGCGGTGGCGCCCGGTGCTCACCGGCGCGGAGGCCATCCGGCGGACGATGCTCCAGGCGAGCGCGGACGACGACTGCGTCGGGGTCATCACCTGGATGCACACGTTCTCGCCCGCCAAGATGTGGATCGCCGGGTTGAACGCCCTGCTCAAGCCGCTGCTGCACCTGCACACCCAGGCGAACGTGGCGCTGCCGTGGGCGAGCATCGACATGGACTTCATGAACCTCAACCAGGCCGCGCACGGCGACCGGGAGCACGCCCACGTCCAGACCCGGCTCGGCACGGCGCGCACCACGGTGGCCGGGCACACCACCGACCCCGCGGTGCGCGCGCGGATCGCCTCGTGGGTCCGGGCCGCCCGGGGCTGCGCCGACCTGCGGACGCTGCGGCTCGCCCGCTTCGGCGACAACATGCGGGACGTCGCCGTCACCGAGGGCGACAAGGTCGAAGCGCAGATCCGGTTCGGCGCCTCGGTCAGCGCCTTCGGCGTGAACGACCTCGTCGCGGCCGTCGACGCGGTGCCGGACCACCGGGTCGGCGAGCTCGCCGAGGAGTACGAGCAGGCGTACGCCGTCGTCCCGGAACTGCGGTCCGGCGGCGAACGGCACCCGGCGCTGCGCGACGCCGCGCGCATCGAGCTCGGGCTGCGCGACTTCCTCACCGCCGGGTCCTACCAGGCGTTCACCACCAACTTCGAGGACCTCGGCGGGCTGACGCAGCTGCCGGGCATCGCCGTGCAGCGCCTGATGGCCGACGGCCACGGCTTCGGCGCCGAGGGGGACTGGAAGACGGCCCTGCTGCTGCGGGCCCTCAAGAGCGCCGCCGCGGGACTGCCCGGCGGCACCTCCTTCATGGAGGACTACACCTACCACCTCGTGCCGGGCAGGGAGCTCGTCCTGGGCGCCCACATGCTGGAGGTCTGCCCCTCCATCGCCGCCGGCGTGCCCGCCTGCGAGGTGCACCCGCTGTCCATCGGGGGACGGCAGGACCCGGTCCGGCTCGTGTTCGACGCGGCGCCGGGACCGGGTCTCGTCGTCGGGCTGGCCGACCTCGGCGACCGGTTCCGGCTGGTCGCCAACGAGATCGACCTGGTGACACCCCCCGAGCCGCTGCCACGGCTGCCGGTGGCCCGGGCCGTGTGGGCGCCCCGCCCGGACTTCCGCACCTCGACCGAGGCGTGGCTGTCGGCCGGGGGACCGCACCACACGGTGCTGTCCCAGGCGGTCACCATCGAGATCCTGACCGACCTCGCCGAGATGACGGGCGTGGAACTGCTCGTCATCGACGGCGAGACCGACGTCGCCCGGTTCCGCCGCGAGATGCGCTGGAACCAGGCGTACCACCGCCTGGCGCAAGGCTTCTAGCCGCCAGGACCCCCCACCCCCGAGATCTGTGAGGAAACCCGTCCCATGACCAGATCACGCTTCGCGGTAAGGCTGGTCGCGCTGGCCGTGCTCGCCGGCGCCGCGATCGGCGGATTCGCCCCCTCGTCCACGGCGTCCGGCCGCCACCTCAAGCCCGGGATCGGCAAGGACCTGTTCGGCACGATGCCCGACGGCACCAAGGTCTGGCGCTACACCCTGACCAACGGCTCGATGCGCATCCGGGTGATCACCTACGGCGGCATCATCCAGACCATCGAGACGCCCGACCGGCACGGCAGGCTCGCCAACGTCACCCTGGGCTTCCCGACCCTCTCCGACTACCTCACCAAGAACAGCACCTACTTCGGGGCGCTCATCGGCCGGTACGGCAACCGCATCGCCAAGGGCCGGTTCACGCTCGACGGGCACGCGTACCAGCTGACCACCAACAACAACGGGAACACGCTGCACGGCGGCACGACCGGCTTCGACCAGCGCGTCTGGTCCGCGATCCCGGTCACGACCGGCGGCGGCGTCGCGCTCCGGCTGTCCCACACCAGCCCTGACGGCGACCAGGGATTCCCCGGCACCCTCAAGACCGACGTCACCATCTCCGTCACGCGGCACAACGCCATCCGGTTCGACTACCGCGCCACCACCGACAAGCCGACCGTCGTCAACCTCACCAACCACTCCTACTTCAACCTGTCGGGAGAGGGCAGCGGCACGGTCTACGACCACCGGCTCCAGATCAACGGTTCCCGGTACACCCCCGTCGGCTCGGCGGAGCTCATCCCGACCGGCCGGATCGCCCCGGTGCACGGCACCCCGCTGGACTTCACCCGGCCCACCGCGATCGGCGCCCGCATCCGGACCGGCTTCGACCAGCTCCTCCACGGCCAGGGCTACGACCACAACTTCGCCCTCGACGGCTCCGGCTGGAAGGTCGCGGCGCGCGTCCAGGATCCCGCCAGCGGCCGCACCCTGGCCATCTCCACCGACCAGCCCGGGCTCCAGTTCTACTCGGGCAACTTCCTCGACGGCACGCTGGTCGGCACCGGCGGCCGCGTCTACCGGCAGGGCGACGGGTTCGCGCTGGAGACCCAGCACTTCCCCGACTCGCCGAACCAGGCGGGCTTCCCCTCGACGGAGCTCGACCCCGGCCAGACCTACCACTCCACGACCGTCTACCAGTTCGGAGCCTGACATGGAGCGCATCGATCCGGCGGTCGAGGAGGCCGTCGACACTCTCGGCCTGAGCGAGCCCACCCGGCGCCGGCTGCTCAGCGGCGCCGGCCTGGTCAGCGCGACGGCGGCCGCTTCGGCGCTGCTGGCCGCCTGCTCCTCGGACAACAAGAGCTCGTCCTCGGCAGCGGGCGGGCCCGGGCACTTCCCGAAGACGCCGAACTGGAAGTTCGTGTTCGTCAACCACGTCACCACGAACCCGTTCTTCACGCCGACGCAGTACGGCGCGCAGGACGCCTGCGCCCTGCTGGGCTGCTCGTTCCAATGGACGGGCTCGCAGAACTCGGCGGTGCCGGAGATGGTCAGCGCCACCAACGCGGCCATCTCCGGCAAGGCCGACGGGCTCGCGGTCGCCGTGGTGGACAAGGCCGCCTTCCGGCAGCCGGTGGACAACGCGCTGAAGGCCGGGATCCCGGTGGTGTCCTACAACGCCGACGGCGCCAAGGACGACCCCGGCAGCAGCCGGCTCTCCTACATCGGCCAGGACCTGTACACCTCCGGCTACCAGCTCGGCGCCAAGATCGCGGGGCTGATGTCCGGGGGAGACGCGGTCGGCTTCATCGCCACCCCGGGCTCGCTCAACATCCAGCCGCGCATCGACGGCGCCCAGGACGCCATCAAGGCGTCCGGCAAGCCGATCAAGTTCACCTCGGTGGCCACCGGCGCCGAGGTGCCCAAGGAACTGTCGACCGTCGACGCCTACGCCCAGGGCCACAAGGACATCAAGGGCATGTTCGCGGTGGACGCCGGCTCGACCGAGGCCATCGGCAAGGTCATGCAGAAGTACGGCCTCAAGGGCAAGGGCGTGGTCGCGGGCGGGTTCGACCTCACCCCGGGCACGCTGGCCGCCGTCAAGTCCGGGGACCTGGACTTCACCATCGACCAGCAGCCGTACCTGCAGGGATTCCTGCCGGTGATGGCCCTCTGGTTCTACAAGCTGTCCGGCGGGCTGGTCTTCCCCCCGATGACCAACACCGGCCTGACCTTCGTCAACAAGCAGACCGTCGGCCCGTACCTGTCGACCAAGACACGGTACGAGGGGTCCAGCCCGGCCCAGCAGCTGGTGCCGCGGTCCGGCGCCATCGCTCACGTCTGACACGAGGAGGACGGAGTGAGCGAGAGCACCGTACGGGACCAGGCAGCGGCCCCGGGCACGCCACCGCGGCGGCGTGCCCGGGGGCTGCCCGGCCTCGCCACCGACGCGTTCCTGCGCCGCCGGGAGGCGACCATCCTCCTGGTGGCGCTCGGACTGCTGATCTACTTCCAGACCGCCAAGTCGGTCTTCCTGAGCCACGACAACCTGGTCAACGTCTCCCAGGGCACCGCGCCCTACGCCATCATCGCGGTCGGCGAGGTGTTCCTGCTCGTCAGCGGCGAGATCGACCTGTCGGTCGGCATGGTCTTCGCGCTGGCGCCCTTCCTCATGCACTACATGGTCGACTTCTCCGGCGTCTACCCGATCATCGCGATCGTGCTCGCGGTCCTCGCCGGGGCGCTCATCGGGCTCGGCAACGGGCTGGTGACAGTTGTGCTGAGGGTGCCGTCGTTCGTCGCCACCCTCGGCTCGATGTTCCTGGTGCAGGGCATCATGCTCACCACCTCCCACGCCTACCCGGCGCAGATCCCCGAAGCGGCCGACGGCCTGGCGGGCTGGTTCGGGCGCGCCCCCTGGGCGGAGCTGACCTGGTGCCTGGTGATCGTGGTCTTCTTCCACCTGGTGCTCACCCGCACCCGGTGGGGACTGCACACGGTCGCGACCGGCGGCAACCCGCTCGGCGCCGCGGAGGCGGGCATCCGCACCGGCCGTATCAAGATCGGCAACTTCATGCTCACCGGGGCGCTCGGCGCGTTCGCCGGCATCCTGGAGGCCTTCCGGGTCGGCTCCATCGATCCGAGCTCGGGCGGGTCGAACGCGATGTTCATCGCGGTCTCGGCGGCGGTCATCGGCGGCACCGCCCTGGCCGGCGGCTCGGGGACCGTGGTCGGCGCGCTGCTCGGCGCGCTGGTGCTGGCCGAGATGCAGAACGGCTTCAACCTCATCGGGATCAGCGCCAACCCGTTCAACAT
Source organism: Actinomadura sp. NPDC048021 (assembly GCF_040653135.1). Classification (NCBI taxonomy): domain Bacteria; kingdom Bacillati; phylum Actinomycetota; class Actinomycetes; order Streptosporangiales; family Thermomonosporaceae; genus Actinomadura; species Actinomadura sp. NPDC048021. The sequence goes on along the minus strand of NZ_JBEZJQ010000014.1, from coordinate 4,493 downwards.
CATCCTCGGGTCGGCGATCATCATCTCGATGGTGCTGAACGTCCACCTGGCCCGGTTGCGAAGGGCGGGGCGCTCATGAGCGACGCTCTGCGGGTGGAGGGCATCAGCAAGCGCTTCGGCGGCGTGGAGGCCCTCGCCGACGTCACGCTGCGCCTCGGCAAGGGCGAGGTGCTCGGCCTCATCGGCGACAACGGCGCCGGGAAGTCCACCCTCATCAAGATCATCAGCGGTTTCCAGCGGCCGGACTCCGGACGCATCCTCATCGACGGGACGGAGGTGAGCCCGCGCTCGGTGGACCACGCCCGCTCTCTCGGCGTCGACACCGTCTACCAGGACCTCGCTCTGGTCAACGAGCTCAGCGTCTACCACAACATGTTCCTCAACCGGGAGCTGGTGCGCTGGCCGCTGCTCAGCAACCGCGCGATGCGCCGGCGGGCCGCCCGCCAGCTGGCCGACATGGGGGTGCGGATCCCGTCGGTGGACGTCGAGGTCGCCAAGCTGTCCGGCGGCCAGCGGCAGGCGATCGCGGTCGCCCGCTCGGTCTACTCCGACGCCCGCATCCTGCTGCTCGACGAGCCGCTGGCCGCGATGGGCGCCAAGGAGGGCACGATGATCCTCGACCTCGTCCGCGACCTCAAGGAGCGCGGCGAGGTGTCGATCATCATCATCGCGCACAACTACGCGCAGGTCCTCGACGTGTGCGACCGGGTCAACCTGCTGCAGCACGGCCGGATCTCCTTCGACAGGCCGACGTCCGAGACGTCCCTGCAGGAGCTGACCGACCTGGTCGTCGCCGACTACCGGCGCGGCCGGGGACTGTAGACGCCCTTCGGGCCGGGCGCGCCGAGCCCGGCCCGGAGGCGTGACCCGCCGGCGCGACCGCGCCCGCCGGATGCGGGCACCGGCGCCGCCGCTCCGGCCCCTACCGGGCGCCTCCGACGATCTCCCGCAGGGGGAAGCGCTGGAGCTTGCCGGTGGTGGTGCGGGGGAGTTCGCCGACGAACCGGACCGACCTCGGGTACTTGTACGGGGCGATCGTCCGCTTGGTGAAGTCCTGCAGCTCGGCGGCCTTGTCCGCGTCCCCCTCGACCCCGTCGCGCAGCACCACGAACGCCGTCACCACGGCGCCGCGGTCGGGATCGGGGGCGCCGACCACTCCGCATTCGAGCACGTCCGGATGCTCGATCAGCGCCTGCTCGACCTCGGGTCCGGCGATGTTGTAGCCGGACGAGATGATCATGTCGTCGCTGCGGGCCTGGTACCAGAAGTAGCCGTCGGCGTCGCGGACGTAGGTGTCGCCGGTGATGTTCCACCCGTCCTGGACGTAGGCCTTCTGCCGGGTGTCGGCGAGGTAGCGGCAGCCGGTCGGGCCGCGCACCGCGAGCTGCCCGGGGGTCCCGTCCGGCACCGGCCGGCCGGCGGCGTCGACCACGGCCGCCCGGTAGCCGGGGACCGGGACGCCCGTCGCGCCGGGCCTGATGTCGTCGTCGGCGGCCGCGACGAAGATGTGCAGCATCTCCGTCGAGCCGATCCCGTCGATGATCCGCACGCCCGTCTCCTCGTGGAACGCCCTCCACACCGCCGCCGGGAGGTGCTCGCCCGCCGAGACGCAGCGCCGCACCCCGGCCAGCCGCCCGGCCAGCCCGGCGGCCAGGATGGCGCGGTAGGTCGTCGGCGCGGTGAACAGCACCGTCACGCCGTGCCCGGCCGTGATCTCGGCGAGCTCGGCCGGGGCCGCCTTCTCGACCAGCAGGGCCGAGGCGCCCGCCCGGAGCGGGAACACCAGCAGCCCGCCCAGCCCGTAGGTGAACCCCAGCGGCGGCGACGCGGCGAAGACGTCGTCCGGAACGGGCTTGAGGAGGTGCCGGGAGAAGGTGTCGGCGATCGCCAGCACGTCGCGGTGGAAGTGCATCGTGGCCTTGGGGCGTCCGGTGGTGCCCGAGGTGAACGCCAGCAGCGCGACGTCGTCGGCCGCGGTGTCGACGTCCTCGAAGACGCCGTCCTTGGTCGCCGCCCGGGACACCAGGTCGCCGGCGTCGTCCGAGCCGTAGGGCACGGTCCGCATCCCGGGAGTCCGCGCCGCGGCCAGGTCGTCCAGGAAGCGGTGGTCGCACAGCGCCAGGCTCGGCCCGGCCAGCTCGGCGATGGTCGTCAGCTCCCGCGCGCGCAGCATCGGCATGGTCGTGATCACCACGCCGCCCGCCTTGAGCACGCCGAGCCAGGCCGCGGCGAGCCACGGGTTGTTCGGCCCGCGCAGCAGCACGCGGTTGCCGGGCACCAGCCCGAGGTCGTCGACCAGCACGCGGGCCACCTGGTTCGCCCGCCGCAGCACGTCGCCGTAGGTCCACAGGAGGCCGCCGGGGGTGCGCAGGCAGGGCCGGTCGGCGCCCACCGCCCTCACCGTCTCGTCCAGCAGGACGTGCGCGCAGTTGAGCCGGTCGGGGTAGGCGACCTCCGGGATCGTGAAGTCGAAGTCGGGCCATTCGTCGCGGGGAGGCAGGTTGTCGCGGCAGAACGTGTCGACGTGCGCGGAGGCGCTGAGCTCCATCGGGCCACCTCTCCATCCACGGCGGGCGAACGCCCCGGCCGGTGCGCCGGAGGCGTCGCGCTGGAATGAGCGCGGTCAGCGGGTGCGCTACAAAAAAATATAGCCGCGACGGGCGTGCCGTGGTAGTGGACCGGCGCCCCGGCCGCGGCGTCCCGCGCCGGCGGCCCTGGCCGCAACCGGCCTCGGCTCCGGCCCGGTGCCGGGACCCGCCGCATTGTTTAGCCATTGACTTATATAAGTCGCGTCGAAATAATAGCGTGATGCACGTGTTCGATGTCCTGGGAGACCCGGTGAGGCGCCGGATCCTGGAGCTGCTCGCCGACGGCGAGCAGACCTCCGGCGCCATCGCCGCGGTCATCCAGGCCGAGTTCGGGATCTCGCAGCCGGGGGTGTCCCAGCACCTGCGCGTGCTGCGGGAGAGCGGGCTCGCGACGGTCCGGGCGCGGGGTGCCCACCGCCTCTACGCCGTCGACTCCGCGACCCTGCGGGAGATCGACACGTGGCTGGAGCGCTTCCGCGGGTTCTGGACCCAGCATCTGGACGCGCTGGAAGCCGAGTTCGAGGACAAGTAGCCCGTCAGGCCCCGAGGAACTCGCCGCCGTTCAGATGCAGGGTCGCCCCCGTCACGTGCGGATGGGAGACGAGGAAGACGACGGCGTCGGCGCACTCGTCCATCGACAGGGTCCGCTCCAGCAGGGAGGCCTCGCGATGGCGGGCCCGGAAGTCGGGTGTCATGCGCCGGGCCACGGGGGAGTCCTCGACGATGCTGGGGGACAGGGCGTTGACCCGGACGTCCGGCGCGAGTTCCTTCGCCAGCGTCCGGACCAGGGCGATCGTGGCCCCTTTCGCCGCCGCGTAACACGGGTCGTAGCTTCCGCGGTAGGCGGCCGGGGACGAGAGGAAGACGATGCTCGACCCCTTCGCCAGCAGATGACGTGCGCTCCTGATGAACAGGAGCGGACCGGTGACATGCGTGGCGAACATCGCCGTCGCGTGCCGCCCGGTCAGCTCGGCGAGCGAGGCGCTCGGCTCCAGGTTCGTGGCGACGACGAGCGCGTCCAGCGGGGGGCACGCCGCCGCCGCCGCGACGACCGAGGCCTCGTCTTCGATGTCGAGGCCGATGTCGGCCCGCGGCGACCGCGACGCCACCAGGCACTCCCACCCGGCGCCCCCCAACCGCCGGGCCACGGCGCCGCCGATCGCGCCCAGCCCTCCGATCACGAGCGCGCGCCGCGGGTCTGCTTCCCGTGCCTGCACCGTGCGGCTAACGCGCGACCGTGCCCGGGGACGGCGCGTCGGGCACTGACGTGGACTTGGGCACGCCCTTGAAGGTGAACTTGGCGTTCTCGGCGGTGTCGGTGTTGTCGGGGTCGAAGCCCTCGGTGCCGACGATGACGATCTGGCCGGGCTTGAGCTCGTTGTAGAGGATCTTCTCCGACAGGGTGTCCTCGATCTCGCGCTGGATGGTGCGGCGCAGCGGCCGCGCTCCCAGCACCGGGTCGTAGCCCCGGATCGCCAGCAGGTCCTTGGCCTCCTGGCGCAGCTCGATGCCCATGTCGCGGTCGTGGAGCCGCTGGTCGACCTTGGCGATCATCAGATCCACGATCTGGATGATCTCCTTGGGCGTGAGCTGGTGGAACACCACCGTGTCATCGACACGGTTGAGGAACTCGGGCCGGAAGTGCTGCTTGAGCTCCTCCGACACCTTGGCCTTCATCCGCTCATAGGAGCCCTGCTCGTCGTTCTGCCGCGCGAACCCCATCGACACGCCCTTGGAGATGTCCTTGGACCCAAGGTTGGTCGTCATGATGATCACGGTGTTCTTGAAGTCCACCACCCGCCCCTGGGCATCGGTCAGACGACCGTCCTCCAGGATCTGCAGCAGCGAGTTGAAGATGTCCTGGTGGGCCTTCTCGATCTCATCGAACAGCACCACCGAGAACGG
>NZ_JBEZJQ010000013.1:30977-253974 GCF_040653135.1 Actinomadura sp. NPDC048021 | reverse complement strand
GTTCTTCTTGGTCGATGAACCATCTACCGGAGACCTCACTGCGTCCGGCTCACAACACGCCGATGCTCACCCCACTTCGAAACACGCCCTAGGTGAGGGCGTGGATGATGGCGAGGGTGTTCTGGTACTCGCGCCAGCGGGCCACTTTGCCGTCGCGGGCTGTGAGGACGGCGATGAAGGCGGCCGTGGACTGCTTGGCCGTCTGGGTGTTCGTGCCGGTCAGCTCGTACTCCACCACGATCGTGTTCGGGTCGTGGGTGTCGTGGACGGCGAGGGTGCGGCAGGCGTCGAACCGGACGGGGAACGCGGCCCGCTGCGGCTCGGCGAAGTCCAGGAACCGCTGCCTGCCCTCGAATCTGGTCGGGTGGCCGGGCGGTGCGAAGGGGGTCTCGATGACGGCGTCGTCGGTGAGGAGGTCGCCGATGTGGGAGGCCGGGTGGTCGAGCCAACGCTGCTGCATCTGGCCGAACAGTTCGCGTGGTGCGGTCGGCATGGAGCCCTCCTAAGATGAGTGGTGACTCATAAAATGAGGATAGTGAGTCGGGACTCATGTTGTCCAGGGAGGGGCGGCTGATGCGCGCGGACGCGCGGCGCAACCGGGAGCGGATCCTGGAGGCGGCGGAGGAGGTGTTCGCCGCCGCCGGCCCGGACGCGTCGACGGAGGAGGTGGCGCGGCGGGCGGGCGTGGCGATCGGTACCGTCTTCCGGCACTTCCCGACAAAGGGCGACCTGCTGCGGGCCCTGATGAAACGGCTGTTGCAGCAGGTCACGGACGACGTGGCGGAACTCGTCGCCGACGGGGACCCCGAAGGCGCGCTGTTCGAGTTCTTCGCGCGGCTCGTGGAGCGGACCGCCGCGAACCGGGCCGTCGTCAGCCTGCTGGCGGCCGAGGGGACGGAAGTGCCGATCACCGGGCCGCTTGGATCGCTGAGTGACGCGGTGGGAGAGCTGCTGGCGCGCGGGCAGGAGTCGGGCGCGATCGCTGCGGAAATCCGGCTCGACGAGGTGATGGCGTTGCTGGTCAGCGCCTGTCAGGGCGCACTGCACGGAGGCTGGGACGCCGACCTGCGCCGGCGGACGCTGAGCATCATGTTCACCGGCCTCCGCCCGTCCGCCTGACGGCGCCAGGGCCGTCCTTCTAGGGGGTGGGGCCTTGTTCGGCCTTGGTCTTCAGGCCCTCGGCCTCCATCGCCACGTAGCGGCGGAAGAGGCGGCCGGCCAGGAGGGCGAAGAGGGGGGCCAGCGGGCCCTTCTGGTCGAGGGTGAGGCGGACGGTCGACCTGCCGCCGGGGGCGGGGGCGACCTCGTGGCCGCCGGTCGTGGTGATGCCCGCGGAGCGGGACTCCCAGGTGAAGGTCCTGTTCTCGTCGAAGGCGGTGACGGTCCAGACCGTCGCGGGGAGTCTCGGCTGGTGGACGCGGGCGCGGCTGCCGAGAGTGAAGGGTTCGTCGAGGAGTTCCACGCGGTCCATCGAGGCGGTCATGTCGGGCCAGCGTTCGACGTCCTTCAGGAGGTTCCAGACGGTCTCGGGCGGGGCGTCGATGTCGACGGAGGTCTCGAAGTGCACGGAGCGCTCCTCAGCGATGTGCGGACGGCGGCCAGGAGTCCGGTGACGAGGGGGTCGTCGGCCCTGTCCGGCAGGTGGAGAGCGTAGTAGGGGACGGCGGGCAGGTCGATGATCTCGCGCGCCGTCAGGCCCGGGGGAGGGGGGACGCAGCCGTTGACGACGGCGAGGCCGACGCCGAGGGACGCGAAGTGCAGCATCAGGGGCCAGCCCGCGGCCTCGACGGCCAGGGACCAGGGCACCTCGGCGGCGCGCAGGGCGCGTTCGAGGGTGATGCGGTGCGGGCCCTCGGGAGGCGGGACGACGAGGGACGCGCCGGCGAGGTCGGCGAGGGTGAGGTGCGGCCTCGCGGCGAGGGGGTGGCCGTCCGGCATGACGAGGGTCTGGGGGTAGGACGCCAGCGGGACGGAGGCGACGTCGGCGGGCAGCACGTCGAGCACGGCGACGCCGAGGTCGGCGCGGCCGGTGCGGACGGCGGCGAGGGTGCGGGCGCGGTCGCCGTTGATCAGACGGATGCCGGGGCGGACGGCGCCGCCGAGGAGGTAGAGGTAGGCGCCCTCCCCGGCGGCCAGCGCCGGGACACGGGTGGGGGACGTGCCGTGGACGTCCGCGAGGAACGCCGTCATGCGGGCGTCGAGGTCGCGGGCGAAGCGGGCGACCTGCTCCCCGGTGGGGGTGAGGGCCAGGCGGCGCCCGTGCCGGGTGTAGAGGGGACGGCCCAGCGTGTCGCCGAGCCTTCGCACCTTGACGTGCAGGGCGGGCTGGGAGATGTGGAGCTCTTCGGCGGCGCGGGTGAAGTTGAGGTGGTCGGCGAAGACCGCGAACGAGGCGAGCGCGTCCGTGGAGAGGCGGCTCAAGTCCATAGGCAGGGACTATAGCCGCGGAGATGATCGATAGTTCTGTTCTAGGGTGCGCGGGCCGAAGGTTGGGGCATGAACAGCGAACCGCGGCTCGGCGTCGATTTCGGCCGGGTCATCCATGGCGGCCTTCGGGCCCCCGGTGAGGACGACACCGTCTTTCTCGACGGGAGTTTCGAGGAGGCCCTCGCGTCCCCTGCCACCGACGGCGTCTACGAGGTGCTGCCCGGCCTGGTCGAGGCGTTCGGGGGACGGGCGTGGATCATCTCCAAGTGCGGCGACCGGATCCGGGAGAGGACGCTGGCCTGGCTCGACCACCACGACTTCTACGGGCGGACGGGCCTGCCGCGGAGCAACGTGCGGTTCTGCCGGAAGCGGCAGGACAAGGCGCGGCACTGCGCGGAACTCGGGATCACCCACATGATCGACGACCGGCTGGACGTGCACCGCGCCATCCGCGAGATCGTCCCGTACCGGTACCTGTTCGGGCCGAAGGAAGGGCCCGACTGGGTGCGGCACGTCCCCGACTGGGCCGCCGCCGAGGTCATTCGCTCAGATATTCCGGCGGGACCGCGTCGACCAGCCACACCCCGTTCGCGCTGACGCGGAACTCGTGACCGTCGGCCGCCATGCGGCCGGCCTGGACGGTCAGCACGACGGGGGCGCCGCGCCGGGCGCCGACGCGCCGGGCCGTTTCGAGGTCGGGCGACAGGTGGACGGCGTGCCGCCCCATGGGCAGCAGGCCCTCCCGCAGGATGGGGTCGACGGAACGACGCACGGTGCCGTGGTACAGCAGTTCCGGCGGGGGCGTCACCGGCAGGTTCAGCGAGACGGGGACCGAGTGGCCCTGGACGGCCCGGATCCGGTCGCCGGCGAGCTCGTAGCGCTGCTTGTCGTTGACCGCCACCACGTGGTCGAGTTCCGCGCGGGTGAGCGCGAACCCGTGGGCGGCGGCGGCCGAGAGCAGGTCGGCGACGTCCGCCCATCCCTCGGGATCGAGCGTGAGGCCGATCCGCTCGGGGCGGTGCCGCAGGTGCTTGGCGAGATACTTGGAGATCTTGACCGCGCGGCGCTCGTCCATGGACATGCGTCGGGGCCGGCGCGCGGCCGGCCCCGGGCGTGCGGCTCTTACTTGGCCTGCAGGGCGGCGGCCTGCCGGGCGATCGCCGACTTGCGGTTGGCAGCCTGGTTCTTGTGGATGACGCCCTTGCTGACGGCCTTGTCCAGCTTGCGCGCGGCGAACCGCTGCGCGGCGACGGCGTCGTCCACGTTGCCGGCCTCGGCGGCCTCGCGGAACTTGCGGATCGCCGTCTTCAGCTCGGACTTGACGGCCTTGTTGCGCAGGCGAGCCTTCTCGTTCTGCTTGTTGCGCTTGATCTGGGACTTGATGTTAGCCACGTCGTAGAGCCTCAGCTTGGTCGCGATCCTGGGCCTGCGCGTATCGGCAGGCGCTGACGAAAATGTCTGAACGGGGGCGGGACGGTGCCCCCGGGGCACGACGCTACGCCACACGCAGTCGCACAGCTTACCAATCACCGGGGCCGGTCCCAAACCGGACCGTGCACGGAGCATCGGGCGGGACATGGGACTATGGGAGGCACAGATCCCTGTCCACCTGTGAGCATTGCGAACGGACCCCGGTGCCAGCGCCCCAGCCTGACAAGACCGATCCCGCGATCATCCGCAACTTCTGCATCATCGCGCACATCGACCATGGCAAGTCGACCCTCGCGGACCGGATGCTGCAGCTGACCGGAGTGGTCGAGGAGCGCCAGATGCGCGCCCAGTACCTCGACCGCATGGACATCGAGCGCGAGCGCGGCATCACGATCAAGAGCCAGGCGGTCCGGCTGCCCTGGACGGCCGGCGGCGTCGACCACGTCCTCAACCTGATCGACACCCCGGGCCACGTCGACTTCTCCTACGAGGTGTCGCGGTCGCTCGCGGCGTGCGAGGGCGCGGTCCTGCTGGTGGACGCGGCGCAGGGCATCGAGGCGCAGACGCTCGCCAACCTGTACCTGGCGCTCGAGGCCGACCTGCACCTGATCCCCGTCCTCAACAAGATCGACCTCCCGGCGGCGCAGCCGGAGAAGTACGCCGAGGAGCTGGCCGGGATCATCGGCTGCGACCCCGCGGACGTGCTGCGCGTGTCCGGCAAGACGGGCGAGGGCGTCCGCGAGCTGCTCGACAAGATCGTCGAGGAGGTGCCGGCGCCCGTCGGGGACTCCGACGGCCCCGCCCGGGCGCTGATCTTCGACTCGGTCTACGACACCTACCGGGGCGTCGTCACCTATGTCCGGATCATGGACGGGCACCTGTCGCGGCGCGAGAAGAGCCTGATGATGTCGACCGGGGCCGCGCACGAGACCCTGGAGGTCGGCGTGATCTCCCCGGAGCCCAAGCCCGTGCAGGGCCTCGGCGTCGGCGAGGTCGGCTACCTGATCACCGGGGTGAAGGACGTCCGGCAGGCGCGCGTCGGCGACACCGTGACCGGCGCGTCCCGGCAGGCCGCCCAGGCGCTCGGCGGCTACCGCGACCCGAAGCCGATGGTGTTCTCCGGCCTGTACCCGGTGGACGGCGACCAGTACCCCGAGCTGCGCGACGCGCTCGACAAGCTGCGGCTGAACGACGCCGCGCTGGTCTACGAGCCCGAGACGTCCGCGGCGCTCGGGTTCGGGTTCCGCTGCGGCTTCCTCGGGCTGCTGCACATGGAGATCGTCCGGGAGCGGCTGGAGCGCGAGTTCGACCTGTCGCTGATCTCGACCGCGCCGAACGTGGTGTACCGGGTCGTGATGGAGGACGGGACGGAGCACGTCGTCACCAACCCCAGCGAGTTCCCCGAGGGCAAGATCGGCACGGTGTACGAGCCGGTGGTGAAGGCGACGGTGCTGTCCCCGTCCGACCACATCGGCGCGATCATGGAGCTGTGCCAGGGACGCCGCGGCGTGCTGCTCGGCATGGACTACCTGTCGGAGGACCGCGTCGAGATCCGCTACACGCTCCCGCTCGCCGAGATCATCTTCGACTTCTTCGACCAGCTGAAGTCGAAGACGCGCGGGTACGCCTCGCTCGACTACGAGCCCAGCGGCGAGCAGGAGTCCGACCTGGTGAAGGTCGACATCCTGCTGCAGGGCGAGTCGGTGGACGCCTTCAGCCAGATCGTGCACAAGGACAAGTCCCGCGAGTACGGCCTGATGATGACGGCCAAGCTCAAGGAGCTGATCCCGCGGCAGCAGTACGAGGTGCCGATCCAGGCCGCGGTCGGGGCACGTATCATCGCCCGCGAGAACATCCGCGCCATCCGCAAGGACGTCCTCGCCAAGTGCTACGGCGGCGACATCTCCCGCAAGCGCAAGCTGCTGGAGAAGCAGAAGGAGGGCAAGAAGCGGATGAAGACCATCGGGCGGGTGGACGTCCCGCAGGAGGCCTTCGTCGCCGCCCTCTCGACCGGGGGCGGCGACGCCGACAAGGGCAAGAAGTAGCCGCTACTTCAGCAGGGGCCAGGCCACCGGGGCCGGGACGCGCCGGAACTCGCCGCGGTTGGCGGCCCTGCCCGCGTACACCAGGAAGACCATCTCCACGGCCGTGAAGAGCAGCGGCACCCAGATGAGGAAGTCGGCGACCAGCGACAGCAGGCCGAAGACGAACCACACGGCGATGGCCGCGATGCCCATGTTGAGGCCCTGCGCGGCGTGCCTGCGCACGAACGGCGAGCGGGCCTTGCCGAGGTAGACGACGGCCGGGGCGATCACGCCGACGAGGAACTGGCCCACGTACGCCATCAGCGACCACGTCCTCTCGTCGTCGGTGACGGGTCCGAAGTCGCCGGGCATCTGGGCGGTGTTGCTCCCGCCCTGGAAATCGTTCCCGCCCTGAGGCGGCTGCTGCTGCCAGCCCATGCCGCCCTGGGGTTGCTGCGGCTGCTGCCAGGCGTTTCCGGGCTGCTGCCAGGGGGCCTGCTGCTGCTGCCACTGGGGCTGCTGTCCCTGGCCGGGCGACGGGGGGTGCCCGTAGGCCATGGCGGACGTCCTCTCCGGTTCGCTATGAGAGCTATTGGCGAAGTGTATGACTCCTTGGACGTGCGTGAAGTTCGCCCAGGTTCCCGCGAACGGGCGGGCCGTGGCCGATTCGTGCCACGGGCCCGCCCGGGGGACGTCCGGGGACGCCCGGTGCGGTGTCAGGGACGCCAGAGGACGGCGGACGGGGCCGCCTGCGTGAGCGTGACCGAGCCCTTCCACGCGACCGACGAGGGCTGCGGCAGGAACGAGCCGTCCAGGAAGAACCCGCGGTTGATGGACGTCACGGTGGCCGGCGCGCCGTTGTCCCCGGTTCCGGTGGGACGGCGGAGGGCCTCGATGCTCGCGAGGCCGGAGACCGCGGTCCCCTCCGGCAGCTCGACGGTGGTGGCGACGGCGCCGTCACGGTCGATCGACCAGGTCGGCTCGTCGTGGTCGGAGCGGTAGAGCCGGGACGGGTCGGCCTTCAGGCGCACCCCGAGCGCGACGCCCGGGACCGACCCCGACCCGGTCGCGGCGCCCGTCGTCTTGGCGAACTCCACGAACAGGTACGTCCGCTGGTCGCCGACCTCGCGCGTCGCCGGATCGGACGGGTTCTCGATCTTCTTCTCGCGGACCATCTCCTGCGCGGCGATCCGGTAGGTCCACGGCTCGCGGTCCATGACGGCCTCGCGGGCCCGGCCGTCCGGGCGCGTGCCGCCGGCGTCGAGCAGGAAGCGCAGCGGCGGGTCCGGCGAGATCACGTCGCACATGTTGTTGTTCTGGGTGCAGGTCTGCAGGACGGGATGGTCGCCTTCGTAGCGGCCCGTGAACTTCAGGGTCAGGTGCATCGGCGCCTGGTAGACGGCGGTGCCGTCCACGCGCCGGCCGGACGCGTCGACCTCGACCCGGTAGATCCACTCGATGTCGGTCGTCCGGCCCCAGCGGGCCATCAGCGCGGGCGTGTCGGTGCCGCCGTCCTCGTTGCTCCACACCACCGAGTACTCGATGATCTTGTGGCCGGGGACGGCGGCGGGACGGGTCTCGTGCCACGCGAGAAGGGGGGTGTCGGTGGTCGCGTTCTGGTAGGGGTCGCCGAACGGCCAGCCGGTCCGCCCGACGACGACGGGCGCGTGGCGCAGGGCGAGCGCCTCCGCCTCCGGCATGCCGACCGCGGGCCGCCGGAGGGTGACGCGCCGTGCGGCGGGCGCGCTGCCCTTGGCGAACCGCAGTGTCACCTTGTGGCGCCCCTTCCCGACGTGCCCGAGCCCGAGGCTGCGGGGGACCGGGTCGGACGAGGGGACGACGAGGTCGGTCACATGGCGCCCGTCGACGGCGATCGACACGACGGCCGACTCGGCGCCCCGGTGAGCCCAGGAGACGCCGGGGGCGGACGCGGTGAAGGAGATCACCGCCTCCCCGTCCCGGCGGGCGGTGAACGGCAGCGACCGGGCGGGGCCGCCGCGGTGGACGTTGATCGTGCCGGGCGGTCCGGCGGCGTGGGCGGGGGCGGTGAGGGCGAGGGGAGCGCCGGCGAGGGCTGCGCCGGTCACGGCGAGCACTGCATGGCGCGCGCGGCTTCTCATGATCGGGGAACCTAGGCGGCCGCGGTTGCGTTCGGGTGACGGCGAGGTCCCCCGTGGGTGACGGCTCCGTGTGCGCCGGCGAGTCGCGCGGGTCAGGAACCGGCCCACAGCGGCGACAGCCCCGCGGGCACCCCCAGGGACACGCCGGTGAACCGCTCCGCCTCGTCCGCCCCGTCGGGCGCGTGGAGGGTGAGCCCGCAGGCCGCCAGGTGGACCGAGCGGCCGCGCCGGGCGATCTCGTGGCCGAGCTCCCGCAGCAGCGCGACGACGTCGCCGGCGGGCTCGTCGAGCAGGTCGACGCCGTCGAGCCGGAACCGCATCTCGGGGTTGCCGCTCCAGCCGGACGTCCGCGTCCCGCAGATCTGCGCGAGCCGCTCGACGCCGTCGTCGCCCCGCCCGGTGGACAGCGCCAGCGTCCCGCGCCCCACCCGGACGCTGCGGTGCCCGGCCCACCCGCACAGGAACGACGACTTCGGCGGGAGGGTGCCGCACCGCTCGGCGATCGCGGCGAGGGTCGTCCAGGCGTCCGCGGCGCGGGTGGAGAACAGCAGGCTCGCGTCCGGCAGCAGCGCCCCGCGCCCCGGCTCCAGCGTGACCACGAACGGCGGCACGCGGCCGGGGAACCGCGCCGGATCGGCCTCCCGGAGGGTGACGATGCCCTCCCACTCGACGGGCTCGGCCACCGCGAACCAGGTCACCGCGGCCTCGGCGCCGAACTCGCGGAACGTCGCGTCGGTCAGCCGCTCGGCGACCGCCTCCCGCAGGCCGTCGGCCGTCTCGGCGAGCCGGCGGCGCCACCACGCCGGTTCCGGGTCGGAGCGGCCGCGCGGGGACCAGCGCGTCCCCGCGCCGGCGAAGTCCGAGCGCCGCTCGGCGCCCGCGTCGTCCACCAGCACCCAGTGCCAGCCGTCCGGCTCGCCGCGCAGCAGCACCCGGGCGGGAACGCGTCCCCGGCCGGTCGCACCCTCATTTCGCATCCCGACGACCTTATCCGTATTCGTTGCGGCTCCTCAGGCGGTCGGCGACGCAAGTCGCGCCGGTCGGCCGCGACACGGCGGCGGCTGCTTGGCATGGGCGCCGATGGCGGTACGGTCGGACGGGTACGGCGCCTTGATCAACCGAACCCGGCCGACCTCGCGGAGGCAGCGTGACCCACCCCGACCAGGTTCTGCGTTCCGAGAAGGAGCGGGAGACGGTGAACGGCGCCGTGCGCGCGCTGCGTTCGGCCGCCCCCGCGGGCTGGCAGCGGCTCGACTTCGAGTTCCGCGCGACGGTCGGCATCGACAGCGCCTCCTTCGAGGTCGAGGGCCCGGGCGGCGGGCGCCGCACGGCCCTGCCCCCGGGCCAGGCCGTCGGGAAGATGGACGAGCTGCGCCGCGTCATGTACCGGGCCGACAAGGGCGCCTGGTTCACCGCGCGCCTCCAGGTCGAGCGCTCCGGCCACTTCAGCGCCGAGTTCGACTACGACGGCGAGCCCGACTTCACCCCGCCGCTGGCCCCGTCCGCGTACGTCCAGGACCTCGACCGCTTCCCCCGCGCGGCCGAGCACGTCCCCGACTGGCTCCGCGACAAGCTCGGGGACGCCTGACCGCCCGGTCGAAGCAGGCGGCGGAGCGGGGCAGACTGGACAGGTGCCCTCGACGCTCCCTGACGGAGATCCCGTGCCGGCCGACGGTGCGCTGCCCGGCGCTGCCCTGGACGGCCTCGGAAAGCGCCCGTTCGCCTTCTACGTGCACGTGCCCTTCTGCGTGACCCGGTGCGGGTACTGCGACTTCAACACCTACACGGCGACGGAGCTCGGCCCAGGGGCGAGCCGCGACTCCTACGCCGACACCGCGATCCGCGAGGTCCGCATGGCCCGGCGAGTGCTCGGCGACGTGGACCTTCCCGTGGAGACCGTCTTCGTGGGCGGCGGCACGCCGACCCTTCTCCCGCCGGACGACCTGGGCCGCGTCCTTTCCGCCATCGACGCCGAGTTCGGGCTCGCCCCGGGCGCGGAGGTCACCACCGAGGCCAATCCGGAGTCGGTGGACGAGGCGTACGTCGCCGGACTCCGCGAAGCCGGCTTCACGCGCGTCTCCTACGGCATGCAGAGCGCGCGCGAGCACGTCCTGGCCGTCCTGGAACGCGCGCACACGCCCGGACGCGTCCCGCAGGTCGTCGAGTGGACGCGCAAGGCGGGTTTCGAGCACATCAACCTCGACCTCATCTACGGGACGCCAGGGGAGACCGACGACGACTGGAGGGGCTCCCTGGAGGCGGCCCTGGCGGCGGAGCCCGACCACGTGTCCGCCTACGCGCTCATCGTCGAGGAGGGCACCCGCCTGGCGGCGCAGGTGCGGCGCGGCGAACTGACCGCCCCCGACGACGACGCCATGGCCGACCGCTACCTGATCGCCGACGAGCTGCTCAGCGGCAACGGCCTGCACTGGTACGAGATCTCCAACTGGGCCGCCGACCCGCGCGCCGCATGCCGGCACAACATGCTCTACTGGACGGGCGCCGACTGGTGGGGCGTCGGCCCGGGCGCCCACAGCCACGTCGGCGGCACCCGCTGGTGGAACGTCAAGCACCCCGCCGCCTACGCCGCCCGCCTCGCCGAGGGCACCACGCCCGCCCACGCCAGGGAGATCCTCACCGACGAGGACCGGCACATCGAACGCGTCATGCTCGAACTGCGCCTCGCCCAGGGCTGCCCCGCCCACCTCCTGGACGACGGCGCCGCCCGCAGAGCGATAGCCGACGGCCTGGTCGAGCCCGCCCCCTACGAGCAGGGCCGAGCCGTCCTCACCCTCAAGGGCCGCCTTCTGGCCGACGCCGTGGTCCGGGCCCTCACCTGACCTCCTCCAGGGGCCCTGGGCTAGGCGGTCACGAAGTCGATGAGTTCCTCCACGCGGCCGAGGAGGGCGGGCTCCAGGTCGGTGTAGGCGTTCACGGAGCCGAGGATGCGTTTCCAGGCGGCGCCCGTGTCGTCGCCCCAGCCGAGTTCGGCGATCACGCCCTCCTTCCAGGGGACGCCGCGGGGGATGCGGGGCCAGGCGCGGATGCCGACGGACGCGGGCTTGACGGCCTCCCAGATGTCGATGAAGGGGTGGCCGGTCACGAGGACGTGCGGCGAGGTGACCCGGGCGGCGATCCGCGACTCCTTGGACCCGTCCACGAGGTGGTCGACCAGGACGCCGAGGCGCCGTCCCTCCTCGGGGGCGAACTCCTCGACGATGGCGGGCAGGTCGTCCACGCCTTCGAGGTACTCGACGACGACGCCCTCGACGCGCAGGTCGTGGCCCCAGATCTTCTCGACCAGCTCGGCGTCGTGGAGGCCCTCCACGTAGATGCGGCTCTCCTTGGCGACCTGCGCCCGCAGGCCCCGGACGGCGATCGACCCGGAGGCCGACCGCGCCGGGCCCGCGGGCGCGGCGGAGGGCCGGACGAGGGTGACCGGTTTCCCGTCGATGAGGAACCCGGACCTGGTCAGCGGGAAGACCCGGCGCTTGCCGAACCGGTCCTCCAGGGTGACGCCGAACTTGTCGCAGCCGACCACGGCGCCGCAGAATCCGCTGTCGGGATCCTCGGCGACCAGGCCGGGCTCGGCGGGGACCTCCGGGATCTGGCCTTTGCGGGGCCGCCGCCAGTCGCCGCCCAGCACGTCGTTTCCGTAGTTCTTACTCCGCACAGATCCGCACATTAACCGGGCGGGACGCCCGTGCGGCGCCGCCCCGCGTTCTTCGGCGTGGCGGCGGTTTCCGGGCCGGATAGGATCACGCAGCCATGCGGAGAGTGCGGGGGCGCTCCAGTCGAGCCGTCCGGGCCGTAGACTTGGCACTCGAAAGCAAGGAGTGCCAGTGGCACGGACCGGCCGGACGAAGGAGGTGACATCGTGCTGGACGACCGGAAACTAGCGGTCCTGCGCGCCATCGTCGAGGACTACGTCTCCACCAACGAGCCGGTGGGATCCAAGGCGCTGGCCGACCGGCACAACCTCGGGGTGTCGCCCGCGACCATCCGCAACGACATGGCGGTGCTGGAGGAGCAGGGCTACATCGCCCAGCCCCACACCAGCGCCGGGCGCGTCCCCACCGACAAGGGCTACCGGCTGTTCGTCGACCGGCTGTCCACGATCAAGCCGCTGTCGGTCGCCGAGCGCCGCGCGATCGAGACGTTCCTGTCGGGGGCCTACGACCTCGACGACGTCGTCGGCCGGACGGTGCGGCTGCTCGCGCAGCTGACCCGGCAGGTCGCGGTGGTGCAGTACCCGTCGCTGACCCGCTCGGCGGTCCGGCACGTGGAGCTGGTCCCGGTGGCGGAGGGGCGGCTGCTGCTCGTCCTGATCACCAACACCGGCCGGGTCGAGCAGCGGGTCATCGAGACCGGGCAGATCTCCGAGGAATCGATCGGCCACCTGCGGGCGTTGCTCAACACGTGCCTGGACGGGCTCGGCTTCGGCGAGGTCCCGGCGGCCGTGGCGGACCTGCCCGACAAGGTGGGCCCGGACGAGCGGCCGGTGGCGGCGGCGGTCCTGTCGGTCCTGCTGGAGACGCTCGTCGAGAAGCACGAGGAGAAGATCGTTTTCGCCGGGGCGGCCAACCTCGCCGCCGTGGACTTCTCGCAGAGCCTGCGGGAGGTGCTGGTGGCGCTGGAGGAGCAGGTGGTCCTCATGCGGCTGCTCGGCGAGACCGGCGACTCCTCTACAGTTACGGTGCGGATCGGCACCGAGAACCCCGACCTGGGGCTCAAGTCGACCTCGGTCGTCGCCGCCGACTACGGGGTGGGCGACCTCACTCTGGCCCGGCTGGGAGTGCTCGGGCCGACACGCATGGATTACCCCAGCACGATGGGAGCGGTACGGGCAGTGGCACGCTACGTGGGACAGATCCTGGCGGGGTCGTAAGTGGCGAACGACTACTACGCGACCCTGGGCGTCCGGCGGGACGCCAGCGCCGACGAGGTCAAGAAGGCCTACCGCCGGCTCGCGCGGGAACTCCACCCGGACGTCAACCCGGATCCGGAGACCCAGGAGCGGTTCAAGGAGATCACCCAGGCCTACGAGGTGCTCTCCGACCCCAAGAAGCGCGAGATGTACGACCTCGGCGCGGACCCGTTCGCGTCCGCGGGCGGGGCCGGGGCCGGCGGGTTCGGCGGCGCCGGGTTCCCGTTCAGCGACATCATGGACGCCTTCTTCGGCACCGCGACCTCGCGGGGCCCGCGGTCGCGCGCGCGGCGCGGCCGCAACGCGACGCTGCGGGTCGAGCTCGACCTCGCCGAGACCGCGTTCGGCACCACCCGCGAGCTGTCCATCGACACGGCGGTCGCCTGCACGACCTGCGAGGGGTCGGGCTGCGCGCCCGGCACCCACCCGGAGACGTGCGAGACGTGCCACGGCCGCGGCGAGGTGCAGCAGGTCCAGCGCTCGTTCCTCGGCCAGGTCATGACGGCCCGGCCGTGCCCGGCGTGCGGCGGCTTCGGCTCGGTGATCCGCAACCCGTGCACCGAGTGCTCCGGCGACGGCCGGGTCCGCACCCGGCGCACCGTCAAGGTCAAGATCCCGGCCGGCGTGGAGAACGGCATCCACATCCAGCTCGCCGGCGAGGGCGAGATCGGCCCGGGCGGCGGCCCGCCCGGCGACCTGTTCCTGGAGATCGTGGAGAAGCCGCACCCGATCTACGAGCGGGAGGGCGACGACCTGCACTGCACGGTCGAGATCCCGATGACGGCGGCGGCGCTCGGGACCAGCGTCACGATCGAGACGCTGGACGCCGCCGAGAGCGTCGACATCAAGCCCGGAACGCAGTCGGGCCAGGTCATCACGCTCTACAACCGTGGCGTCCGGCACCTCAACGAGAGCGGCCGCGGCGATCTGATGATCCACGTCAACGTGGAGACGCCGAACAGGCTCGACGAGGAGCAGGAGGAGCTGCTGCGGCGGCTCGCGGTGCTGCGCGGCGAGGAGCGCCCGCCCGGCAGGTTCGCCCCCGGGCAGCGCGGCGTGTTCTCCCGTCTCAAGGACGTCTTCAACCAGCACTGAAGCGCGGTGGCGGCGGCCTACGAGGAAGGCCGCCGCGGCGATTGAGGAGCAGGGTGGCAGCGATGAGCGACGCCCGCCGGAGCCCCGGTTCTCCCGGACGGCTCGGATGAGCCCGCCGGTCTTTCTCGCCGGAACCGCCGAGCTGGAACGCGACCGCGTCCTGCTCGACGGGCCCGAGGGCCGGCACGCGGCGGCCGTGCGGCGGCTGCGGCCGGGGGAGCGGGTCGACCTGACCGACGGCGAGGGCCTGCTGGCCGAATGCGTCGTCACCGCGGCCGACCGGGCGTCCCTCACGCTGGACGTGCTGGCCCGGCACCGGGAGCCCCCGCCCGCGCCCCGCCTCGTGGTCGTCCAGGCCCTCCCGAAGGGCGACCGGGGCGAGCTCGCGGTCGAGACCATGACCGAGGTCGGCGTCGACGAGATCGTCCCGTGGTCGGCGTCCCGGTGCGTCACCCGCTGGCGCCCGGAGCGGCGCGACAAGGCCCTCGGACGCTGGCGCGCGACCGCCCGCGAGGCCGGCAAGCAGGCGCGGCGCGGCCGCCTGCCCGAGGTGGCGGAGCTGGAGTCCACCGAGGACGTCGCCGAGCGGATCGCCGGCGCGTCCCTCGCCCTGGTCCTGCACGAGGAGGCCGCGGCGCCGCTGAGCGCCGTGGAGCCGCCCGAGCGGGGCGACATCGTCCTCGTGGTCGGCCCCGAGGGCGGGATCAGCGAGGACGAGCTGGAGCGCTTCGCCGCGGCGGGCGGGCGTCCGGCTCGGCTCGGCCCGACCGTCCTGCGCACCTCGACCGCGGGAGTCGCGGCGGCCAGCGTGCTGCTGGCCGCCACCGGCCGCTGGTAGCGCCGGCGGGCGCCGTCACGGGGTGGTGGCGGGGTTCTGCTCGGTCGTCACCGCGGGCTCGCTCGTCTCGGACGGCGTCGGCTGCTCGGTGGGCTTGCTCGGCGGCGGGGGCGTCGTGGACGTGGGCGGGGCCGGCGTCGTGGGGGGCGCCTGCGTCGGGGTCTCGCTCGGGCACGGCGTGGTCGCCTGCGTCGGCGTGGCGGTCGAGCCGGCCGAGGCGCCCGGCGAGGGGATGCGGCACGACGACAGCCCCGGCGAGGAACTGGTGCTCGGCGTCTGCGGGGTGCTCGGCTCTCCCGACGTGCTGGCGCCCGGCGAGGACGGGACGGGGAACTCGGGGTCGATCCCCGGGCCGGTGCGGTCCCCGGCGGTGTCGTCGCCCCCGTCGCCGGACGGGCTGTTGCTGCCGACCGACTGCTGGATCATGTCGATCGTCTGCGGCGCCGTCACGCCCAGCGCGGCGATCAGCACGGCCGCGGCCACGGCGAGGAGGGGGCGCGCCCAGTTCACGGTGAACCGGTCGAACCCGAAGCGCGCCGGGCCGAACCGTCCGAGGCCGGTCCGGCGGCGCCGGCCGTCGGCGATACGGGCCTGGATGCGCTCCAGGCCGTCGCCCGCGGGATTGACCGAGTCCGCCTCCGCGTGCAGGGCGCGGCGGAGGATCTCGCCGTGCTCGTCGTGGGGGTCGGTGGTCATGAGAACTGCTCCAGGACGTTGCGTAGCGCGGTCATGCCGCGCGCCGTATGACTCTTCACGGCGCCGCGGGAGATGCCCATCGCGTTGGCGATCTCCGCTTCGGACAGATCGGCGTAGTAGCGAAGGACGAGCGCCTCCCGCTGGCGGGCGGGGAGCCGGGAGAGCGCGTCGATCACCGCCGAGCGCTCCAGCTCTCCGATGGCGCCGGCTTCCGCGCTCGGCGCGTCGGGCAGGCCCTTGGGGGCGTACTTCTCGACGACGGCGCGGTGCCGGAGCACCGATCGCGACCGGTTGACCACCGACTGGCGCAGGTACGACAGGGCCTTGTCCGGGTCGCGCAGCCGGCGCCAGCCGCCGTGCATCGCGACGAACGCGTCCTGCACGACCTCCTCGGCCGTCCCTGCGTCCCGGACGAGCATGGCCGCCAGGCGCACCAGCGAACGGTAGTTGGCGCTGTAGAGGGCGGTCACCGCCTGATCGGCGTCCCAGGCGACGGCCACCGCGCCCGCCGTGCCCCTGGCCACGAGGGTCTCGGTCACGTCAGTGGGACGCGCACCCTCGTCGCTCGGTTTACGAAAGGGCATGTCCTGGTTTGCCTCGGTCACCTATCCGCCGCCTTTGCCGGCCCCCCGCCGTCCATTCGGACGGGCGCGTCCGAACCGACGTGATCCGGGCGTTCCCGCCGGGGGCGAGATGTGCCGCAACGCCTTGCGAACCGGGGGGTTACGCCTGAGCTGACAACCTTAGCCAGTGGCCGGTCGAAATGCCGACCGCTACGGCGATTCGATCGACGGGAATCCTGTCCGGCCGGGACGGCCGCGATCCGTGCCCGCGCCGGTCCCGATAGGATTTCCGGGCGGTCGCGGACCGCCGCGAGGGGAGACAGATGACCGACTGCCTGTTCTGCAAGATCGTTTCTGGGGACGTGCCCGCCACGATCGTCCGCGAGTCGGCGGGGACGGTGGCGTTCCGCGACATCAACCCCCAGGCGCCGACGCACGTGCTGGTCATCCCGCGGGACCACCACCCGACGGTCGGTGAGCTGGCCGCCTCGGACGCCGAGCTGCTCGCCGAGATGGTGCGCGAGGCCCACGAGGTCGCCGCCGACGAGGGCGTCGCCGAGACCGGCTACCGGATCGTGTTCAACACCGGCTCCCAGGCGGGCCAGACGGTGTTCCACGTGCACGCCCACGTGCTGGGCGGACGTGGCCTGAACTGGCCGCCCGGCTGAGCCGCCCGCCGCGCGCGGAAAAATGCTGCGGCGGTGTGTCGGGGGTCGCCAGTACGATGGAACCGGTACACCAGGACACCCGGAGCAGACAGAAGGCAGGTCCGATAGGCCGCAAGGCCCGGCTGATGGTCGAATCAACTCACGCGAGGGCAACCCGCACGGGGCGCGACGACCGGACAGGCTCGCGCTCGCAGATCAAGATCGTGGTGCCGGACGACCACTCGATGGTGAGCCTGCTGGGCTCCCGGGATGAGTTGCTCCACGCGATCGAGCACGCGTTCGGCGCCGGCATCGACATCCACGTCCGCGGCAACGAGATCACCGTGACCGGCCCGGAGGACGAGACCGACCTCGTCTCGCGGCTGTTCACCGAGATGCTCGAACTGCTGAAGGGCGGCACCCAGCTCACCCCGGACGCCGTCGAGCGCAGCCTGGCGATGCTGCGCGGCGAGAGCGGCGCGCGTCCCGCGGAGGTCCTCACCCTGGACGTGCTGTCCAGCCGGGGCCGGACCATCCGCCCGAAGACGCTGAACCAGCGGCGGTACGTCGACGCGATCGACAAGCACACGATCGTCTTCGGCATCGGCCCGGCCGGCACCGGCAAGACGTACCTCGCCATGGCCAAGGCCGTCCGCGCCCTGCAGGACAAGCAGGTCAACCGGATCATCCTGACGCGGCCCGCCGTCGAGGCGGGCGAGCGGCTCGGCTTCCTGCCGGGAACGCTCTACGAGAAGATCGACCCGTACCTGCGCCCCCTGTACGACGCGCTCCACGACATGGTCGACCCCGACTCGATCCCGCGCCTGATGGCCGCGGGCACCATCGAGGTCGCCCCCCTGGCGTACATGCGCGGCCGCACCCTCAACGACTCGTTCATCATCCTGGACGAGGCGCAGAACACCTCGCCCGAGCAGATGAAGATGTTCCTCACCCGGCTCGGGTTCGGGTCGAAGGTCGTGGTGACCGGCGACGTCACCCAGGTCGACCTGCCGAACGGGCAGCTGAGCGGGCTGCGCGTCGTCCAGGAGATCCTGGACGGCGTCCAGGACATCCACTTCTCCCGGCTGGACAGCCGCGACGTCGTGCGCCACAAGCTCGTCACCGAGATCGTCGACGCCTACAACCGGTTTGACGAGAAGCAGGTCCCGCAGATCAAGCAGGGCGCGGCGCGCGGCGGCCCCCGCAAGCGGGGGCGGCAGTGAGCATCGAGGTGCTGAACGAGTCGGACGCCGAGGTCGACGAGAAGGCCATCGCCGACCTGTGCCGGCACGTCCTGGACGGGATGCGCGTCCACCCGCTGGCCGAGCTGTCGGTGCTGCTGGTCGACGAGGACGCGATGACCGAGCTGCACGTGAAGTGGATGGACGAGCCGGGCCCGACCGACGTCCTGTCGTTCCCCATGGACGAGCTGCGACCCGGGCACATGTCCGGCGGCGCCGACGAGGACGGCGAGGCCGACCCGGGGCTGCTCGGCGACGTCGTGCTGTGCCCCGCCGTCGCCGAGAAGCAGGCGAGGGAGGCCGGGCACAGCACCGCGGAGGAGCTGGAGCTGCTGTGCACGCACGGCATCCTGCACCTTCTGGGCTACGACCACGCCGAGCCGGAGGAGCACCGGGAGATGTTCGGCCTTCAGGCCGAGCTCCTCACCTCCTGGCGGGAGAAACGCGGCGGTTGATGAGCACCGCGCAGGCGTGGCTGTCCGCCCTGGCGGTGGGCCTGGTGTTCTTGGCGGGCCTGCTGGCCGGCACCGAGACGGCGCTCGCCCGGGTCTCGCGCGTCACGGTCGAGGAGGCGCTCCGGGAGGGGCGGCGCGGCGCCAGGCGGCTGGCGGAGGTCGTCGCCGACCCGGCCCGCTACGTCAACATGGTCCTGCTGCTGCGGATCGGCTGCGAGCTGGTCGCCACCGTGATCGTCGCGAATCTGTGCATCTCCTGGCTGGACGAGACGTGGCGCGCCTACGTCACCGCCGCCGCCGTGATGATCGTCGTCAGCTACGTGGTGATCGGGGTGGGGCCGCGCACCCTCGGCATCCAGCACGCCGACCGGATCGCGCTGGCGGGCGCCGCCGTGATCCACCCGGTGACCCGGGTGTTCGGGCCGCTGCCCCGGCTGCTGATCCTGCTCGGCAACGCCCTCACGCCCGGCAAGGGGTTCCGGGAGGGCCCGTTCGCCTCCGAGGCGGAGCTGCGCGACCTGGTCGACCTCGCCGAGCAGCGCAGCCTGATCGAGCCGGTCGAGCGGGAGATGATCCACTCGGTGTTCGAGCTGGGCGACACCCTCGTCCGCGAGGTGATGGTGCCGCGCACCGACATCGTGTTCGTCGAGCGCACGAAGACCCTGCGGCAGGCGTTGTCGCTGGCGCTGCGCAGCGGCTTCTCCCGCATCCCCGTAGTCGGCGAGAACGAGGACGACGTCGTCGGCATCGCCTACCTCAAGGACA
Organism: Actinomadura sp. NPDC048021; assembly: GCF_040653135.1. Classification (NCBI taxonomy): domain Bacteria; kingdom Bacillati; phylum Actinomycetota; class Actinomycetes; order Streptosporangiales; family Thermomonosporaceae; genus Actinomadura; species Actinomadura sp. NPDC048021. The sequence goes on along the minus strand of NZ_JBEZJQ010000013.1, from coordinate 234,745 downwards.
TTGTCCGGCGCAGCCAGGAGCACCGGGAGGGCGAGTCGGTCGAGACGGTCGACTCGGTCATGCGGCCCGCCACCTACGTCCCCGACAGCAAGCCGATCGACGAGCTGCTGCGCGAGATGCAGGCCCGGCAGATCCACGTGGCGATCGTCATCGACGAGTACGGCGGCACCGCGGGCCTGGTCACCATCGAGGACATCCTGGAGGAGATCGTCGGTGAGATCACCGACGAGTACGACGTGGAGACCCCGCCGGTGACCTGGCTCTCCGACGACGCGGCCCGCGTCACCGCCCGCCTGCCCGTGGAGGACCTCGCCGAGCTGTTCGACGTGGAGATCGACGCCGAGGACGTCGAGACGGTCGGCGGCCTGCTCGCGCACGCGCTCGGCCGCGTCCCGATCGAGGGGTCCACCGCCGAGGTCGCCACGAACGAGGCCTCCACCGGCGAGCCCGGCCCCGTGCTGTCCCTCAAGGCCGAGACGATCGCCGGGCGCCGCAACCGGGTCGGGACCGTCCTGGTGCGGCGGCTCGGCGCCCCGCCGGCGGACGCCAGGAGCCGGGAGGCCTCGGACCACTCCCGCTGACGGTCCCGGCCGCGGGCCGGTTCAGCCGCGGACGATGTCGCGGACGCTGCCGTCGGGGGCGGCGAGCAGGACCGGGGCCTTGGGGCCGAGGTCCCTGACGGCGGCGACGTCGGCGGGGTCGGCGGCCTCGGCGGCGGTGACGACGGCGGCGGCCTCCAGGTCCTCGGCGCCGCTGGATACGGCCATCGCGACGGCGACCTTGAGCGCCGAGAGCTTCAGGGACGGCAGGTCCACGCTCGTGGCGGAGTAGGTGCGGCCCGTCTCGTCGCGCACGGCGGCGCCCTCGGCGGCGCCCGTGCGGGCCCGCGCCGACCGGGCCAGGGTGATGATCTTCGCGTCCTCGGCGTTCAGCTCGCTCACGCCCCCCAGCGTACGGGCAACGCGGGCGGGCGGGACGGGCGGCTCGGCGGTCCGCCCGGCCGGATCGGCGGACCGCAAGTCGGCGCCAAGTGGACGGCAAGGGGCGCACGCGAGCCTGGGGAGCGTCGAACAACGCCGTTCTGGGGGAGAAGTGATGTCCCGTCTGCTCTACCGCCTGGGAAGGGCCGCCGCTCTGCGGCCCTGGCGGTTCATCGTCGTCTGGCTGGTGCTCGTCGCCGCGATGGCCGGACTGTCCGGTGTCGCCGGGGGCGCCCTGCACGACAACTACACGCTGACCGGGACGGGCTCGCAGCAGGCCACCGACCTGCTGAAGGAGCGGTTCCCCGCGCTGGCGGGGGCCGACGCGCGGGTCGTGGTGCACGCGGAGACGGGCCGGGTCGACCAGGCGAAGCTGGCGGCGGCGGCGACGGAGCTGCGCGGGCTGCCGCACGTCAGCGGCGTCGACCCGGCGCAGATCGGCAAGGGAGGCGCGACCGCGCTGATGACGGTCCGGTACTCGGTGCCGGTCACCGACCTCGGGCCCAAGGAGACCCTCGACCTGCTGCGGTCGGCGACGCGGAGCCTGGACGCCGCCGGCTACCAGGTGGAGTTCGGCGGCCAGGTCCCCGAGAACGTGACCGCGCCCGGCGGCGTCGCCGAGGCGATCGGGATCGTGGCGGCCCTGGTCATCCTGCTGCTGGCGTTCGGGTCCGTGGTGGCGGCCGGGCTGCCGCTCGCCGTCGCGCTGGCCGGTCTCGGCGTCGGCGTGTCCGGAATCACGCTGGTCGCCGCGTTCACCGACGTCGCGACCACCGCGCCGACGCTCGCCACCATGGTCGGTCTCGGGGTCGGCATCGACTACGCGCTGTTCGTCCTGACCCGCCACCGGGAGGGGCTCGCGGAGGGCCTCGACGTCCCGGAGGCGGTGGGACGCGCCATCGCGACCGCGGGCCTGTCGGTGATCTTCGCGGGGTTCACGGTGCTCCTGGCGCTGTGCGGGCTGGTGCTGTCGCGGATCCCGGTGTTCATGACGATGGGGTTCACCACCGGGATCGTCGTCGCGGCGACCGTGCTGAGCGCGGTCACGCTGCTGCCGGCCGTACTGGGCCTCGCCGGCCGCCGGGTGCTGCGCCGCCGCGACCGCGCCGCCGGCGCGGCGATCGCCGTGGAGTCGCCGCGGGTGCGGCGGTGGGCCGTGCACGTCGGCCGGCACCCCTGGCCGTGGCTGCTCGCCGCCGGCGTGCTGATGCTCACGCTCGCCGCCCCGGCGCTCGGCATGCGGACGTGGCCGAGCGACGCCAGCAGCGAGCCCACGTCCAACACCGTCCGCCAGGCCTACGACCTGGTCGCCGAGGGCTTCGGCGCGGGCGCCAACGGGCCGCTCGTCGTCGCCGTCGACCTCACCCGGACCGACGAGGCGTCCCTGCCGGGGCTGCGGGACCGGCTGGAGGCCACCGAGGGCGTCGCGTCCGTGGCGCCGCCGCAGGCCTCCCCGCGCGGCGACGCCGCGGTGATCATGGTGACGCCGGACTACGGGCCGCAGGACGCGCGGGTGACCGGTCTCGTCGACCGGATCCGGGCCGACGTGCTGCCGCCCGACACCGAGGTCACCGGGCTGACCGCCATCTACGTGGACCTGTCCCGGGTGCTGTCGGACCGGCTGTGGCCGGTGATCGGCGTGGTGGTCGCGACGTCGTTCGTGATGCTGATGATCGTGTTCCGGTCGCTGCTGGCGCCGCTGAAGGCCGCGGCGATGAACCTGCTGTCGATCGGCGCCGCGTACGGGGTGCTCACGGCCGTGTTCCAGTGGGGGTGGGGCGCGGAACTGCTCGGCCTGCCGCACAGCGTCCCGGTGTCGTCGTTCATCCTGCTGCTGATGTTCGCCGTCCTGTTCGGCGTCTCCATGGACTACGAGGTCTTCCTGCTCTCGCGGGTCCGGGAGGAATGGCTGCTGCACGGCGACGCGCGCGGCTCGGTGTCCACCGGGCTCGCCGCGACCGGCCGGGTGATCAGCAGCGCGGCACTGATCATGGTGGCGGTGTTCCTCGGCTTCGCCGCCGACCCCGGCCTGGTGATCAAGCAGATGGGGGTCGGGCTCGCGGTCGCGGTGGCGCTGGACGCGACGGTCGTGCGCCTCGTGCTGGTGCCGGCCACGATGTCGCTGCTCGGACGGGCGAACTGGTGGCTGCCGAAGCCGCTCGCCCGCGTGCTGCCGGCGATCGACCTGCACGGCGGCGCGGCGCCCGCGCGGCCCGCCGAGCGGCGCCCCGAGCCCAGCCGCGCGTAGCCGGGGGAGTCACCACAGAAGGGCGGCATGTCCCGGTTAGGCTGATCGGGACATGTCGCCAGTCGTACGCGTTCTCGGGGCCTTCGGGGCCGAGGTGGCCGGAACCGCCGCCGACCTCGGCGGTCACCGGCAGCGCTCCGTGCTCGCCCGCCTCGTCGCCGCGCGGGGCCGCATGGTGCCCGCCGACCGGCTCGTCGACGAGCTGTGGGCGGGCACGCCCCCGCCGCGCGCCGCCGCCGGCCTCCAGTCCTTCGTGTCCCACCTGCGCCGCGCGCTCGAACCGGACCGCCCGCCCCGCACGCCCGCGCGGATCCTGGTCACCGAGCCGCCGGGGTACGCGCTCCGGCTGCCGGACGGCGCCGTCGACGCGTGGCGGTTCGACGCGCTGATCGACGAGGCCGCCGAGCTGGCGGCGGCCGACCCGCGGGAGGCGCGCCGCCGCGCGGAGGCGGCGCTCGCCGAGTGGCGCGGGCCCGCCTACGCCGAGTTCGGCGGCCTTCCGTGGGCCGCGGCCGAGACCGCCCGCCTGGACGAGCGGCGCCGGCTGGCGGTCGAGCACCGCGCCGCGGCCATGCTGAGGCTCGGATCGGCCGCCGAGGCCGTCCCCGACCTGGAGACCCACGCCGCCGCCAACCCGCTGCGCGAGGAGGCGTGGCGGCTGCTGTCCCTCGCCCTCTACCGCGCCGGGCGCCAGGGCGACGCCCTCGCCGCGCTGCGCCGCGCCCGCGCGGCCCTCACCGAGCAGCTCGGCGTCGATCCCGGCCCGGCGCTGCGCCGCCTGGAGAGCGACATCCTGGCGCAGGAGCCCGCGCTGGGCGAGCCGGAGCGGCCGGCGCCGGCGCGTCCCGCCCTGCGGCTCGCGCCCGCGCCCCGTCCCGGCGAGGGCCCGGCCTTCGTCGGCCGCGTCCAGGAACTGGCGCGGCTGGAGGAGGCCGCCGGGAACGCCGCCGCGGGCCGCGGCGGCGTCGTCATCGTCTGCGGCGACGCTGGGATGGGCAAGACCGCGCTCGCCGAGAGGCTCGCGCGCGACCTGGCCGGCCGGGGCTGGACGTGCGCGTGGGGGACGGCGCCGGAGACCGCCGGTGCGCCCGCCGCCTGGCCCTGGGCCGAACTGCTGCGCGACCTGGCGTCCGCCGCCCCGCCCGCCGAGGGCCTCGCCGGACGGCTCGGGGCCCTCCTGGACGACTCCGTCATCGGGCGCGGCGACGCCGACGTCGTCACGGGGCGGTTCCGGCTCCACCTGGCCGTCGGCGACTACCTCGCCGAGCTCGCGGACACGGCGCCGCTCCTGCTCGTCCTGGACGACCTGCACTGGGCCGACGAGGAGACCCTCGCCCTGCTGATCCGGCTCGCCGGGGGGCTGCGGGACCGCCGCGTCCTGCTGCTGGCCACGTTCCGCCAGACCGAGGTGCCGGACGGCCTCGCCGCTGCGCTGGCCGCGCTCGCCCGGCACGAGCCCGCGCGGATCGAGCTGGCCGGGCTGTCGCCGGCGGAGGTCGCGGCCCTCGTCCGCGACACCTGCGCCACCGGCCTGGACGACGCGGAGCTGTCCGCGATCGCCGAGCGCACGGGCGGCAACCCGTTCTTCACCCGGGAGACGGCCCGGCTCCTGGACGCCGAGGGGCTGCCCGCCGCCACCCGCCGGGTCCCCGCCGGCGTCGGCGACGTGCTGCGCCGCCGTGTCGCGCGGCTGCCGGGACCGGTCCAGACCGTGCTGCGCGACGCCGCCGTCATCGGCCGGGACGCCGACCTGCGCGTCCTGACCGACCTGGCGGGGGACGAGGAGACGGTGATCGAGGCCGTGGAGGCCGGGCTGGCCGCGGGCCTGGTCACCGAGCCCGCGCCCGGCCGGATCCGGTTCGCGCACGCCCTCGTCCGCGACACCCTCTACGCGGGCGTGTCCAGGGCCCGCCTCACCCGCGTGCACGGCCGCGTCGCCGCCGCGCTGGAGCGCCACCTCCCGGGAGAGGCCGCCGCGCTCGCGCACCACTACCTCGAATCCGGCGCCGACCCGGACAAGGCCGTCCGGTACGCGCGGCGCGCCGCCGCGGCCGCCGAGGCGCGGTTCGCGCACGGCGCCGCGGCCGACCTGTGGGGGCGCGCCGTCGAGACGCTCCGCGCGCAGGGCCCCGAGGCGACCCGCGACCGGCTGGAGGCGGAGGCCGCCGCGATCCGGGCGAGCGCCCTCGCCGGGCAGATCGTCGACGCCCGGGCGCGCCGCATCGCCGCCATCGCCGACGCCCGCGCGTTCGGCGACGTCCGCCTGCTCGCCCGGATCATCGTCGCCTTCGACGTCCCCACGCTGTGGACGAGCCGCGAGTACGGGACCCTCGACCTCACCGTCGTGGAGGCCACCGACGAGGCGCTGGCGAGCCTCCCCGAGACCGAGCCGGAGTCGCGGGTCAGGCTGCTGACCACGCTGGCGATCGAGTCGGAGGGCGAGCAGCACGACCGGGGCGCCGCGGCCGCCGCCGCGGCGCTGCGCCTGGCCCGCGCGCTGGGCTCGCCCGAGCTGATCGCCCTCGCCCTCAACGGCGCCTACATCAACGCCTACCGGAGCGCGGAGGGGCTCACCGAGCGGCGCCGGTTCGCGTCCGAACTGCTCGACCTCGCCGTCGAGCACGACCTCGGCACCTACCGCGTCCTCGCGCACCTGCAACTCCAGCAGACGAGCGTCGCCGCGCTCGACCTGCCCGCCGCGCACCGGCACCGCGCGGAGGGGCGCCGGCTCGCCGAGCAGTACGGGCTGCCGCTGCTGGCCCGCATCGCGGACTGGTACACGGCCCTGGTGCGCGCCTTCGCCGCCCGCCCGGACGAGGCGGAACGCGCGTTCGCCGAGGTCGGCGGCTCCATCGGCCGGACCCGGATCTGGTTCAGCGAGCGCGGCATGGCGCTCCTCGGCCCGTTCTGCCTGCGGCTCGTCCAGGGGCGGGCCGAGGAGGCGATGGAGGAGGCCGCCTGGCTGCACGAGCAGTGGAGGCACGTCGCCGCGACCGCCGACATCTACGCGCTCACCCTGGCCTCCGCGGGCCGCACCGCCGAGGCCCGCCGGGTGGTGGCGGGCGCCGGGCCCGTGCGGCTCGACTACTTCTTCGACCTGACCATGGCGGTCCGCGGCCTGCGCGCCGTCGCCCTGGACGACCGGCCCCTGGCCGAGGAGGCCTACACGGCGCTGCTGCCCTACGAGGGCCACTTCTCCGGCGGCGCCACCGCCGTCGCGACGGTCGGCCCGGTCGCGCAGGTCCTCGGCGACCTCGCCCGTTTCCTGGACCGCCCCGCCGAGACCGCCGCCGCCCACTACCGCACGGCGGTCGAGGTCGCGAACCGCCTCGAAGCCCCCTTCTGGGCAGAGAAGGCCACCGCCTCCCTCACCGCCCTGGGCACCGCGGCATGACCGCGCCCCCTCCAACCCGACTAAACTGGCGGGCGCATCTACGGCCGCGGAAGGCAAGGTCGCCGATGCCGGCGATGGAGGGTCGCAAGGCCCGAACAAGGAGAAAAGGCCATAAGCGCACCCGTTCTGATGGATGCACCGACCCCGGCCACTGTCGCCACCCCCAACGACCTTTATGGCTGCGATCGCGTCCGAAGGCAGGTTCGAGCGGTGCGAGAATCTGATCGCGCAGCGAGCCGCCAAGGCGAGTCGGAGCGATGCCAGCGATCGCCAGCGGTGCTCGACGATGGAGGGCCGCAAGGCCCGAAGGAGGAGGGCGCTGCAATGAGCACAGCGAGACGGAGCGATGCCGGCGATCGCTCGCTTTTCTCGACGATGGAGGGCCGCAAGGCCCGAAGGAGGAGAGAAAGGCCATGAACAGCGGTTTCGCTTGCTTCATCGGGCGGCCCAATGTGGGCAAGTCGACGTTGATGAACGCGCTGGTGGGGACGAAGGTGGCGATCACCAGCAGCCGTCCGCAGACGACGCGGCGGGCCATCCGGGGGATCGTGCACCGTCCCGACGCGCAGCTCGTGGTGGTCGACACCCCCGGTCTGCACAAGCCCCGGACGCTTCTCGGGGAGCGGCTCGACAGCCTCGTGCGGTCCACGCTGACCGAGGTGGACGTGATCGGGTTCTGCGTGCCCGCCGACCAGCCGGTCGGGCCCGGCGACAAGTACATCGCCAGGGAGCTGGCGGGGGTGAAGAAGACGCCCGTGGTCGCGATCGTCACCAAGACCGACCTCGCCGCGCCCGAGCAGGTGGCCGAGCAGCTCCTCGCGGTCGGGCGGCTCGGGGAGTTCGCCGACATCGTGCCGTGTTCCGCCGAGAGCGGCTTCCAGGTCGACCTCGTCGGCGACCTGCTGATCTCCCATCTGCCGGAGGGGATGCCGCTCTACCCCGAGGGCGATCTCACCGACGAGCCCGAGCAGGTCCTCGTCGGCGAGCTGATCCGCGAGGCGGCGCTGGAGGGCGTCCGGGACGAGCTGCCCCACTCGATCGCCGTCGTCGTGGACGAGATGGCGCCCCGCGAGGGACGCGAGGACCTCGTCGACGTCTACGCGCACCTGTTCGTCGAGCGGTCCAGCCAGAAGGGGATCATCATCGGGCACAAGGGCTCGCGGCTGCGGGAGGTCGGCGCGGCGGCGCGCCGGCAGATCGAGGCGCTGCTCGGCACGAAGGTGTTCCTCGACCTGCGCGTCAGCGTCCTCAAGGACTGGCAGCGCGACCCCAAGCAGCTCCGCAGGCTCGGCTTCTACGACTGACCGGCGTCCTCCGGGTCCTGCTCGGAGGTCCGGGGCTTTCCACCGGGCTCCTTCTTCGGGGCGTCCTCCGGGGGCGGGGCGTCCTCGTGCGGGGGGTCCTGGCGGCCCCACGCCTGGTCCTCCGACGGCCAGGCGGCGTACTCGCCGGTCGGGGCCTGCTCCGGGTACTGCTGGCCGGTGTACTGCGGGTCGGTGTACTGCGGGTCCGTGTAGGGGTGCCGCGGGTAGTCCCCGTCCGGGCGCCGCTGCGACTTGGCGACCTTGTCGCTGACCGGGCGGGCGAGGCTGAAGCCGACCACGAGCAGGGCCGCGACGACCGCGAGGTACCAGCCGAACCGGACGGTGATCTGGTAGCCGAGGTCCAGGCCGGTCCGGGGCAGGTCGTCGCGGACGTGGCCGAGCCGCAGCACGAAGATCCCGCACACCAGCAGGGCGAGCATGCCGGGGACCGCGGCGAGCGCGCCGATCCGGGCGTCGCGCCCGATCAGGTCCCAGGCGGCCAGCGCGATGGCGATCACGGCGAGGACCGGGACGGCGAGGACGATGTCGTCGGCGTCGATGCCCGCGACGCTGCCGAGGTCGCGGCTCAGCGAGCGGCCGAACAGGTCGACGACGACCTCGGCGCGCGCCCACGGAAGGAACGCCGACACCAGCAGGAGCGACGCGGCGGCGATCAGGGCGAGGACCCAGGCGGCGCCGCCGGTCCGGGAGGACGCGGCGGGCGGGGAGGGGACGGTCTCGGCCTGGCCGTCGTGCTGCGGCGGGTAGCCGTCGACGGGCGGCAGGAAGGACGGGCGCGACCGCGCGCGTCCCGCGTCGGATCCCAGGTCACCGGTCATGAACCCAGCGTAAACGCACGGCGGGCATTGTCCGGGAGGTCCACCCGGGGCGCCCGCGGGTCGGTAGGTTGGGGCGAAGTCCGTTATGGGAGGAGAGCGCCGGTGTTGCTCGTTTTTGGCCTGACGGCGGTGTTCCGTACGGTCAGCGAGGGGACGTTCCACTGCCCGCGGTGCGGCGGCGACCGCGCCTACCGCAGGCGCGCCGGACGCCGCTGGTTCTCGGTCTTCTTCGTCCCGATGGTGCCGCTGTGGCGCCTCGGGCAGGCCGTGGAGTGCCGCACCTGCCGCGCCCGCCTCCCCGTGTCGGCCCTGCGGGCGCCGACCGCGCAGCAGATGGCCGAGGCCCTGGCCGCCGGGATGCGGGCCGCCGCGGCCCTGGTGCTGCGCTCGGGCGACCCGGCCGACGCCGCGGCCCGCGCCCGCGCGGTCGCGACGGTCACCGGGTACGGCGAGCCCGACTACGGCGCGGACGCCGTGGACACCGATCTGGCGCTGCGCCGCACGTTCCTCGAGCAGGAGGTCGTCCGGGCCGGGGCGCACCTCGCCGTCGAGGCCAAGGAGTGGTTCCTCGCGCAGGCCGTCCGGATCGGGCTGGCGGACGGGCCGCTCGGCGAGGGGGAGCGGCTCGCCCTGCACGGCATCGCCGACCTGCTCGGCATGTCCCGCGCCTACGCGCTCGGTGTCATCGTGACGACGGAGGGGGCGGCGCGCTGACATGGACGCCGCCGCCGGTACCGCATCCGCGGGCAGGGCGCTGGTCCGGCCGCCGGGCCCGCGTCTCGCCGAGGGCCTGGTCACCCATGCCGCCCGCCGCCCGGTGGACGTGGAGCTCGCCGAGCGCCAGCACGCGGCGTACGTCGCGGCGCTGCGCGCGGCGGGATGGAGCGTCCGCGCCGTCGCACCCGCCGACGACCTGCCCGACGCCGTGTTCGTCGAGGACGCCCTGGTCGTGTGCGGCGACGTGGCCGTCGTCTGCCGGTCCGGGGCGCCGAGCCGCCGCGGCGAGGCCGCCGGCGCGGAACGGGCCGCGCGCGGGCTCGGCCTGCGCGTCGCGCGGATCGAGGAGCCGGCGACGCTGGACGGCGGGGACGTCCTGGCCGTCGGCGGCACCGTCTACGTGGGACGCGGCGACCGGACGAACGAGGAGGGCATCTGCCAGCTGGCGCGCCTGCTGGGCGGCCGGAGGGTCGTCCCGGTGGACGTCCGCGGCTGCCTGCACCTGAAGTCGGCGATGACCGCGCTGCCGGACGGCGGCCTCATCGGCGTCCCGGAGATGGTGGACACCGCGGTGCTGCCGTGCCTGCGGGTCGCGCCTGAGCCGGAGGGCGCCCACGTGGTGGTGCTCGGGCCCGACCACGTCCTCATGGCGGCGTCCGCCCCGCGCACGGCCGCCCGGCTGGCGGCCGACGGGCTGCGCGTCACGAGCGTCGACATCAGCGAGTTCGAGGCGCTCGACGGCTGCGTGACCTGCCTCTCCGTGCTCGTCCCCGGACCGTGGCGGGACCGCGGGCCGGGCAGGACGTCTCAGCATCCGGACGTCGGTTTCCGTAACGCGGATGGCATCTGTTAACTTGGCGGACGTGTTGCGTGAGCTGCTCCTCCTTAGCGGCCGCAGCGGGGCCCCGTAACCAGGCCGGCTCCCTCGCTGCGGGGCTTCGCCGTGGACGTCGGCCGTGAGGTTCGAGCAGAGAGAACTCAACGGATGTATCCGCAACAGCAGACTTCCGGCATGCCCTTCCAGCGCTACAAGCCGTTCGCGCCCGTCAGGCTGCCCGACCGGACCTGGCCGGACCAGGTGATCACCGAGGCTCCCCGGTGGTGCGCGGTCGACCTGCGCGACGGCAACCAGGCGCTGATCGACCCGATGGACTCCCACCGCAAGCTCAAGATGTTCGAGCTGCTGGTGCGGATGGGCTACAAGGAGATCGAGGTCGGGTTCCCGGCGGCCAGCCAGACCGACTTCGACTTCGTCCGGCAGATCATCGAGGAGGACCGGATCCCCGATGACGTCGTCGTCCAAGTGCTGACGCAGGCCCGCCCCGAACTGATCGAGCGGACCTTTGAGGCGGTACGCGGCGCCAGGCGGGCCATCGTCCACCTCTACAACTCGACCAGCACGCTCCAGCGTCGCGTGGTGTTCGGGCAGGACAGGGACGGCATCACCGCGATCGCGGTGGAGGGCGCGAAGCTGTGCGCCAAGCTCGCCGAGGACATGGGCGACACCGAGATCTACTTCCAGTACTCGCCCGAGTCGTTCACCGGCACGGAGCTGGAGTACGCCGTGGAGGTCTGCAACGCCGTCAACGACGTGTGGCGGCCGACGCCTGACCGGAAGGTCATCGTGAACCTGCCGGCGACGGTGGAGATGGCCACCCCGAACGTCTACGCCGACCAGATCGAGTGGATGAGCCGGAACCTGGCCTACCGCGACTCCGTCATCCTGTCGCTGCACCCCCACAACGACCGCGGGACGGCCGTCGCCGCCGCCGAGCTCGGCTACATGGCGGGCGCCGACCGCATCGAGGGCTGCCTGTTCGGCAACGGCGAGCGCACCGGCAACGTGTGCCTGGTCACCCTCGGCCTGAACCTGTTCACCCAGGGCGTCGACCCGCAGATCGACTTCTCCGGCATCGACGAGATCCGCCGCACGGTCGAGTACTGCAACCAGCTGCCCGTGCACGAGCGGCACCCCTACGGCGGCGACCTGGTCTACACCGCGTTCTCCGGCTCCCACCAGGACGCCATCAACAAGGGCTTCGAGCACCTGCGCCGCGACGCCGAGGCCGCGGGCGTGCCGGTGGAGCAGTACGGGTGGGAGGTCCCGTACCTGCCGATCGACCCGCACGACGTCGGCCGGACGTACGAGGCCGTGATCCGGGTGAACAGCCAGTCCGGCAAGGGCGGCGTCGCCTACATCATGAAGACCGAGCACGCGCTGGAGCTGCCGCGCCGGCTCCAGATCGAGTTCTCCCGGGTCGTGCAGGAGCACACCGACAGCGAGGGCGGCGAGGTCACGGCCGAGCGCATGTGGGAGATCTTCGAGGCGGAGTTCCTCGCCAACGGCCCGCGCGCCGGGCTGCTGGCGCACCGCACGACGTCCCGGGTGGACGAGAAGGACGCGCTCAGCTGCGACGTCCGCGTGGACGGCGAGATCCGCGAGATCGAGGGCGTCGGCAACGGCCCCGTCTCGGCGTTCGAGGACGCGCTCACCGCGGTCGGGATCAACGTCCGGGTGCTGGACTACGCCGAGCACGCGATGAGCGCGGGCGGCGACGCGCGCGCCGCCGCCTACGTCGAGTGCGACGTGCGGTTCGCCGACGGCGAGGGCACGACGGTGTGGGGCGTCGGCATCGACGGCAACATCGTCACCGCGTCCCTCAAGGCGATGCTGTCGGCCGTCAACCGGGTGGCGCGGGCGCAGGGGAGCTGAGCGGCCGGCTGTCTCGGGTTCAGGTGCTTCCGGCCTCCTGAACCCGAGACGAAACGGTCAGATGCGACCGAGGACGTGGTGGACCAGTTCGCGAAGGGGCCCGTGGAGCTGGGCCTCACCGACGGTGGTCCGGTCGCCGTCGATGTCGATTTCGTACAGGAACTGGTCAGGAATTCGGCCCGGTGGCGGCACGCTCTTCAGATCGACGCGGCCGACGAGCCTGGACAGCATGGGATCGCTGGCGCTGTCGGACTCGGCGCGCCGCTCGATCCCCGCAAACCCGCCGCTGCGGACGACTGTCACTCTCACTGCGTTTCGTTCGCCTCCAAGGAGACGCCTACCCCCGTCCAGGCCCGATTCACTGCCTCGGTCTCGGCGGTCCCGGCCCCGTACAGCGCGGTGGCGGCCCGGACCGTCGCGGCGGCGAAGCCGGCGAAGTCGACGTCGGCGGCGAGGGAGCCGCCCGTGAGCGTGTCGTACCAGATGCGTCCGGCCTTCTCCCAGGCGTTGCCGCCGATGGCGGTGGCGGCGAGGTAGAAGGCGTGGTTGGGGATCCCCGAGTTGATGTGGACGCCCCCGTTGTCGCGGTAGGTCTCGACGTAGTGGTCCATGTGGCCGGGCTGCGGGTCCTTGCCGAGCTGCGGGTCGTCATAGGCGGTGCCGGGCGCCTTCATGGAGCGGAGCGCGACGCCGCTGACGCCCGGCGCGAGCAGCCCCTGCCCGATGAGCCAGTCGGCCCGGTCGGCGCTGTGGCCGAGATGCCACTGCTTGACGAGCGAGCCGAACACGTCGGACACCGACTCGTTGAGCGCGCCGGACTGGCCGTAGTACTCCAGGTTCGCCGTGTACTGGGTGACGCCGTGGACGAGCTCGTGCCCGGTGACGTCGAGGGGCGCGGTGAAGTCGGTGAACAGGACGCCGTCGCCGTCGCCGTACACCATCTGCTCGCCGTTCCAGAAGGCGTTGTCGTACCCGTCGCCGTAGTGGACGGTCGAGACCATCGGAAGGCCCGCGCCGTCGATCGAGTCGCGCCGGTACACGGCCTCGAAGAAGTCGAAGGTCGCTCCCAGCCAGTCGTAGGCCCGGTCGGCGGTCGGGTCGCCGGTGGCCGGGGCTCCCTCGGCCCGCACCTTGCGGCCGGGCAGGTCCTCGCGGTGCTCGGCGTCGTTGATCGTCCGGTCGGGGACGAAGTCCTCGGACGGGGAGGGGGCCCCGGCCGCGGCCGTCCGCCGCTCGGTGAACTGGGCGGAGGTGAGCGCCAGCGTACGGCGGGCCCGGCCGCGTATGGCCGGGTCATCGGCATCGCGGGCGATCCGTTCCAGCATGTGCGGTGGCACGATGTGGCATCTCATGCCACAACGCTGCCAGGTGCCCGTGCTTCCGGCCATGACTTTCGGGGGACCGCTACGGCCGAATCCGGTCACGTTGCGTGTTCGGCTCGCCGCGCAGCGGGGTCGCTGTGCGACTTGTGAAGATCCTGGGGAGATGCCCCCGGCGCACCGAGGCATCGGGCGGCGTGCGTCAGAATGAACGGGTGACCCTGTACCGCGACGAAGGCATCGTCCTGCGCACCCAGAAGCTGGGCGAGGCCGATCGCATCGTCACGGTGCTGACCCGGCGGACCGGCCGGATCCGCGCCGCGGCGAAGGGGGTCCGCAAGACCAGATCCCGGTTCGGCGCGCGGCTGGAGCCGTTCACGCACGTGGACCTGCAGCTGTACGAGCGGCGCTCCCTCGACCTGATCACGCAGGCCGAGACCCTGCGCCCGTACGGGGAGGCGCTGGTCACCGACTACCCCCGCTACACGGCGGGGACGGCGATGCTGGAGACCGCGGAGAAGCTCACCAGCGAGGAGGGCGAGCCCGCGCTGCGGCAGTTCCTGCTGCTGGTCGGCGGGCTGCGCACGCTCGCCGAGCGCGCCCACGACCCCCGGCTCGTCCTGGACGCCTACCTGCTGCGCTCGCTGTCGGTCGCGGGCTGGGCGCCCGCGCTCGACGAGTGCTGCCGGTGCGGCAACCGCGGCGGGCTGCGCGGGTTCGCCATCGCGGCGGGCGGCGCGGTGTGCGCCGGCTGCCGCCAGCCGGGCGCCGCGACCCCGGCGCCGCCGACGTTCGCGCTGATGCTGGCGCTGCTGCGCGGCGACTGGGAGTACGCCGACGGCAGCGAGCAGCGCCACCGGATGGAGACCAGTGGCCTGGTCGCCGCCTACCTGCAGTGGCATCTGGAGCACGGGATCCGTTCCCTGCGCCATGTGGAGCGCGAGACGCGCGACGACGACACCGATAGGGAGAGAGTTTGAGCAGGGCCGTATCGCCGCCGGAACCGCACCGGGACGGCGCCACCCCGCCCCCGATCCCCGCCGACCTGGTGCCGCGGCACATCGCCATCGTCATGGACGGCAACGGCCGCTGGGCCAAGGAGCGCGGCCTGCCGCGCACCGAGGGGCACAAGCGCGGCGAGGACTCGCTCTTCGACGTGATCATGGGCGCGATCGAGCTCGGCGTCCCCTACCTGTCGGCGTACGCGTTCTCCACCGAGAACTGGAAGCGCTCGCCCGACGAGGTGCGCTTCCTCATGGGCTTCAACCGGGACGTGATCCGCCGCCGCCGCGACCAGCTCCACTCGATGGGCGTGCGGGTGCGCTGGGCGGGCCGCCGGCCCCGGCTGTGGCGCAGCGTCATCAAGGAGCTGGAGACGGCCGAGGAGATGACGCGCGACAACGACGTCCTCACCCTGCAGTTCTGCGTGAACTACGGGGGCCGCGCCGAGATCGCCGACGCGGCCGCGGCGATCGCCCGGGACGTCCGCGACGGGCGCCTCGATCCCGGCAAGATCAACGAGAAGGTCTTCGCCCGCTACCTGGACGAACCCGGCATCCCCGATGTCGACCTGTTCCTGCGCTCCTCCGGGGAGCAGCGCACGTCCAACTTCCTGCTCTGGCAGTCCGCCTACGCCGAGATGGTGTTCCTCGACACCCTCTGGCCGGACTTCGACCGCCGCCACCTCTGGCACGCCTGCGAGCTCTACGCCTCCCGAGACCGCCGCTACGGCGGAGCTGTGCCTAATGCAGTAGGTGCGGTTCAGAGGCCCGGGGGCCTCTGAACCGCACCCACTGCGTGCGATCGCTGCATCGCTCCGGCTCGCCTTGCGGCTCGCTGCGCGATCAGATTCTCGCTCCGCTCGAATCTGCCTTCGGACGCGATCGCGACTGTTCAGGTTGTCGCGTGGCTGGGGAAGCGGCTGGGCTTGGTGGGCCCGTTCCTTCCCCGCTGGGCTTGGTGCGTCCGCTGGGTCGCTCCTGCGGTCTGGCGGACTTCCGGGCCCGGGGGTCAGACCAGGGCGGCGTCCAGGGTGATCTTGGTTCCTGCCAGAGCCTTGCTGACGGGGCAGCCTTCCTTGGCGGTCTGGGCGGCCTTCTCGAAGTCGGACGCGGACAGGCCGGGGACGCTGGCCCGGACGGTCAGGTGGATGCCGGTGATGCCCTCGCCCGGCTGGAAGGTGACCTCGGCCTTGGTGTCGACCTTCTCCGGCGGGGTGCCGGCGCCGGCGAGGCCGTGCGAGAGCGCCATCGAGTAGCAGGTGGAGTGCGCGGCGGCGATGAGCTCCTCGGGGCTCGTCCGGCCGCCGGGCTCCTCCGACCGCGACGCCCAGGTCACGTCGTAGGTGCCGAGCTTCGAGGAGTCCAGCGAGACGGTCCCCTGGCCGTCCAGGAGAGAGCCTTCCCAATGCGCGTTCGCGGTGCGTGTCGTAGCCATGCCCCCGATTCTTCACCATGGCGCGGCGGGTGGATCACCCGAACCGCGGGAACGCCCCGCGCCGGAGGAGCGGTGCGGGGCGTTCCGCCGGGATCGGGACTAGTTGACGTTCACCGCGGACCAGGCCGCGGCGACGGTGTTGTACTGGGTGCTGCCCGCGCCGTAGAGGTCCCTGGCCGCGTTCAGGGTCGCGGTGCGCGCTCCCGCGTAGTTGGTCGAGGACGTCATGTACGTGGTGAGCGCCCGGTACCAGATCTTCGTGGCGGCGTCCCGGCCGATGCCGGTGATCGTGGAGCCGTTGGACGTGGGGCTGTTGTAGGAGACGCCGTTGATCGTCTTCGCGCCGCTGCCCTCGGACAGCAGGTAGTAGAAGTGGTTGGCGACGCCCGAGGAGTAGTGCACGTCGAGGTTCTTGGTGCTGGTCGACCAGGAGTCGGCGGAGCTGCCGTCCTTGCTGGGCTTGTCCATGAAGCGCAACGCGGGCTTGCCGAAGCCGGGCAGGACGACCTCCTCGCCCACGAGGTAGTCGCCGAGGTCGTTGGAGTTGTTCGCGTAGAACTCCACGGCGGCGGCCATGATGTCGGACGTCGCCTCGTTCAGCCCGCCGGACTCCCCGCTGTAGGTGAGGTTCGCGGTGGAGCTGGTGACGCCGTGGCTCATCTCGTGCGCGGCCACGTCCAGGGACGTGAGCGGGCCGAGCTGGCTGCCGTCGCCGTCGCCGTAGGTCATGCAGAAGCACGAGTCGTCCCAGAAGGCGTTGGCGTAGCCGCTGCCGTAGTGGACGCGGTTGTAGGACCCCTTGCCGTCGCCCGCGATGCCGGTGCGGCCGAAGACGTTCTTGTAGAAGTCCCAGGTCTCGTTGGTGCCGAACTGGGCGTCGACGGCGACGGTGGCGCGGTCGGACGTCGTGCCGCTGCCCCAGTGGTTGTCGGCGTCGGTGAACAGGGTGGCGGGGGCGCGGTGGAAGCACCAGCTGAGGAAGCAGAGGTCGGTGTCGTTCTGGGCGTCACCGGTGTAGGTGTTGCCGCGCGTCGGGTCCTTCAGCTGGTAGGCGCCGCCGGACGGCGTCGTCTGGAGCGGGACGGTCCCGGTGTAGAGGGACTTGCCGTCGCCCGCCTCGGTCTTGATCGTCTCTTCGTTCAGCAGCACCTTGCCGGTGGCGGCGTCGACGGAGGTGAGGATGCGGCTGGGCGTCCCGTCGGCCTTCTTCCCGACCGTCTGGACGCGCCAGGCGAGGCGCGGCGCGTGGTCGGCGGTGCGGGACTCCACGACGAGCGCGGGGGAGCCGTCGGCCTTGCGGTTCTTGGTGACGGCGCGCTTCTGGGCGGTCTTGGCGGAGACCTCCGGGCTGGAGTCCGACGGCGCCTTGGTGAGGGTGAGGCTGGTGCCGCGCCACGTCCCGGCCGCCGTCTCGTGGACGATGATGTCGCCGCCCAGGACGGGCAGGCCGTCGTAGGTGCGGGTCATGCGGGTGTGGGAGGTGCCGTCGCGGTCGATGCCGACCCCGACCACCTGGAACGCCTGCCCGTCGCCGCCGCGCACCTCGGCGGCGCGGCCGGTGAGCGCCCGGAGCGCGTGCTCGGCGGCGGCGCGCGGACTCGGTGGTGACGCCGGCTGCCGCGCGGAGGCGGGGAGCGCGGTGGCGGCCGACGCGAGCAACGTCGCCGAGGCCAGGAGCGAGATCCTTCGGCTGGTGAACGCCCGTCTTGTCATGAACGCCCTCTCGTGCGGGCGCCACGCTCCCCCGAGGACCCTCCGTCGGGCCCGCCGTGGCGACGGGACATTTATGACATAGGGCTACTGGGAAGTAGATATAACAATTTGCCAAGAAACGCCTACAGAGCGTGTGAATTACCGGCCTTGTCCGATTTCAAGCAGCGGCGGACCTGCGGGCCCGGGGGTTGCGGGGACTTCAGGACGGCTTCGCGGCGCAGTTCGCGCACGTCCCGAAGACCTCGACGGTGTGGGTGATGTCGACGAAGCCGTGCTCGGCGGCGATCGTGTCGGCCCAGCGCTCCACGGCCGGGCCCTCGACCTCGACCGTCCGGCCGCAGTCGCGGCAGACCAGGTGGTGGTGGTGCTGCTCGGTGCGGCAGGCGCGGTAGACGGCCTCGCCCTCGTCGGTGCGCAGCACGTCGACCTCGCCCGCGTCGCTGAGCGCCTGCAGCGCCCGGTAGACGGTGGTGAGGCCGATCTTGGAACCGTCGGCGCGCAGATCGGCGTAGATGTCCTGGGCGCTGCGGAAACCCTCGCAGCCGGCCAGCACCTGCCGTACCGCGTCCCGGCGGGCCGTCGTCATCCCCTCAACACCTCCGCCTCGGCATCCACGCGTGGCGGGGCGCCGGGCCCGGCGTCCCCCGCGGTGACGGCGTCGGCCGCGGCACGGGAGCGCCTGCGGCGCACCACCGAGCCCCCGGCGACCGCGGCCACGAACACCGCGAGCGCCAGCAACACGATCGAGGGGCCCGGGGGAAGATCGTACTGGAAGGAACCCGCCAGCCCCGCCACGGCCGACAGTACACCGATCCCCATCGCCGACAGCATGGTGCTCCAGAATCCCCGCGTGAGCTGCTGCGCCGCCGCCACCGGGACGACCATCAGCGCGCTGACGAGCAGCAGCCCGATCGCGCGCATCGAGATCACCACCGTGACCGCGGCGGTCGCGGCGATGAGCACGCTGAGGAACCGGACGGGCAGCCCGGCCGCCCGCGCGACCTCCTCGTCCTGGCAGAGCAGGAACAGCTCGCGCCCGAACACCGCGACGATCGCCAGCACGACCGCGGCGAGCCCCGCGACGACGTAGAGGTCGGTCACCGTCACGCTGCTGATCGAGCCGAACAGGTACGACTGCAGGCCCGCCGAGCCGCCGCCGTCGACGCTCGTCAGGATGACGCCGCCCGCCAGCCCGCCGTAGAACAGCAGGGCGAGCACGGCGTCCGCGCCGCTGCGGCTGCGCGCCCGCAGGACCTCGATCGCGACGGCGCCGAGCACCGACACCACCAGCGCCCCGAGGACGGGGGAGGTGCTGGTGAGCAGCCCCAGCCCGATGCCGGTGAGCGCGATGTGGCCGATGCCGTCGCCGAGCAGGGACAGCCGGCGCTGGACCACGAACGTCCCGACGGCGGGGGCGGTCAGCCCGATGAGCACCGCCATGGCCAGGGCGACGCGCATGAAGTCGTACTGCAGCATCTCGCTCACGCGGGCCTTTCGAGGGTCTGCCGGGCGGTCTCGCGGACGACGCGGCCGTGCCCGAGCTCGACCGTGCGGGTGACGAGCGGCTCCATCGGCCCGAGTTCGTGCGCGACGAGGACGACCGTGCGCCCGGCGCGTGCCAGTTCGTCCAGCGCCGACGCGAGCGCCGCCTGGCTGCCCGCGTCCACGCCGGCGGTCGGCTCGTCCATCACGAAGGCGTCGGGTTCGCCGGCGAGGGCGCGGGCGATCAGCACCCGCTGCTGCTGGCCGCCCGACAGCAGGTGCGCCGAGTCGCGGGCCCGCCCGGCGAGCCCGACCGTCTCCAGGGCGCGGTCGACGGCGGCCCGGTCGGCCGCCCGGTCGGCGAGCGGCGCGGGCCGCCAGCGCGACCGCCGGGCCACCCGGCCGGACGCCACGATCTCGCGGACCGTCGCCGGCACGCCGCCGCCCATCGGCAGCCGCTGCGGCACGTACCCGACGCGCCTCCAGTCGCGGAACCGCGCGGGCGGCTCGCCGAAGATCTCCGTCCGGCCGGCGGCCAGCGGGACGAGCCCGAGCAGCGCCTTGACGAGCGTGGACTTGCCCGCCCCGTTCGGACCGAGGACGGCGAGCACGTCGCCGGCCTCCACCCGCAGGTCGACGTCGGCGAGCACCACGCGGCCGTCCCGCCGGACGAGGCCGCCGGTCATCGCGAACGGCGCGGCGGTGGTCTCGTTCATGTGCACTCCAGCGCGGGCCGCAGGGTCCGCAGGTTCTCTCGCATGATCGTCATATAGTCGCCGGACGCCCCCTCCGGCGCGCCCTCGGCCGGGTCGAGGACGGCCGTCCGCACGCCCGCCTCCCGCGCCAGGCTCGCGGCCACCCGCGGACTGGCCAGGGTCTCGGTGAAGACCGTCGTCGCGCCGGTGGAGGACACGAGCCGCGCCAGCCCCGCCAGCCGCTTCGGGGACGGCTCGCCGGACGGGTCCACGCCCGCGACCGGGATCTGCCGGAGCCGGTAGCGGTCCGCGAGGTAGCCGAACGCGGCGTGCGCGGTGACGATCTCCCGGCGCGCGCAGGACCGCAGACCGTCCTGGAACTCCCGGTCCAGGCCGGTCAGCGCCTGCGCGGTGGCCCGGGCGCGCTCCCGGTAGCCGGTCGCGTGCGCGGGGTCGGCGGCGGCCAGCCGCTCGCCCAGCGCGGTGGCCACGGTCGCCATCCGGCTCGGGTCGAGCCAGATGTGCGGGTCGTAGGACGCCTCGCGGTGCCGTACGCCGTCGTGGGCCTCCTCGTCGTCGGTCTCGCCGGGCGGGGAGAGCCTCGGCACGAGGCTCGCGGCGTCGAGCGACCTGCCCTTCGCGTGCTTGCGGACCGCGTCGTCGACGGCGGGCTGGACGCCCTTGACGTAGACGGCGTAGTCGGCGTCCTGGACGTTCGCGACCTGCCGCGCCGTCAGCTCCAGGTCGTGCGGCTCGGTCCCGGGCCTGGTGAGCGTCCGGACGGACACGTCGCCGCCGCCGACCTTCCCGGCGAGCCAGGCCATCGGGTAGAAGGACGCGACCACCGCGGTCCTGCCGGGCGGGACGTCGGCGCCGGCGTCGGCGCAGGCCGTCAGGCCCGCCGCGAACCCGGCCAGGGCGAGCGCCGCGGCCGGCGCGGTTCGCAGGGCTGCGCGGAGAGGGGGCACGGTGCGATTATGGACGAAGATGAAAACGGTTGTCAAAACCGACCGATGCCGCGTCCCAGGGCGAACCCCACCAGGACGGCCAGCGCGGCGAGGCGCAGGATCCTTCCCGAGCCGTCCAGCGCGGGCCAGTTCAGATAGGCGAACCAGCCGAGCGCGGCGGCGAGCACCAGCAGTCCGGCCGCGGCCACCCAGCCGGTTCCGGCCATGCCGATCACCAGCAGCACGAACACGGCGGCGAGCAGGACCCACCGCGGCAGCCGGTGCAGGAACACCACCGGCGCCGCGCTGCGCCGCTCGACGGCCGCCCGCAGCCCGGTCGGCCGCTCACCTCTCGTCTCCACAGGCCCAACGTACTGCCAGGATGGACGGATGATCGCGATAACCCGGTACCGGGTGCCGGACGAGGAGTCCGGCGGCTTCGCCGAGAGCATGACCGCGGTGCTGGAGGCCCTGGCCGCGAGCACCGGCTTCCTTTCCGGCCGCCTCGCCCGGACCGTCGACGACCCCGGGCTGTGGGCCCTCGTCACCGAGTGGGAGGGCGCCGGACACTACCGCCGCGCGCTCGGCGCCTACGAGGTGCGGCTCCGGTTCATGCCGCTCGCCGCCCTCGCCGTGGACGAACCGGGCGCCTACGAGGTGGTCTCCTCCGCCTGAGCGGCCGCCCGGTCCGTCCCGCGCGGGCCTGGTCAGAATGCGGGCAATCGGCGGTCAAGAAGCGACCCCTCCCGGTTTCGCCGCCTCCGCCGAGGTCATCCCGCACATGATCATGCCGGGCCCGCGGGGGGAGAATGTGATGCGCCATGCCGTCCTGTTCAGTGTGCCGTCCGGGGCGGCGGCCGTCGCCGTCGTCCTCACCGTCACCGGGACGGCCCCCGCGCGTCCCGCGCCCCCTCGGGCGGCCTCGCTGGCCCTGAGGGGGGCGGCCGAGAGCGGGGAGGGCCCGCATGGCCGCGTGGTCGAGTACCGGGGGCTGCGCGTCCCCGTCCCGGCCGGCTGGGAGGTGCACCGGCTCGACCGGGATCCGTCCCGGTGCGTCCGCTACGACCGGCACGCGGTCTACCTGGGCCGCCCCGGACCGCAGCCCGACTGCCCGGCGCGCGCCGTCGGCCGCACCGAGGCCGTCCACCTCCAGCCCGCGGGGGACGGGCGGACCGCGCGGACCGTCGTGCACGCCGACAAGCTCGCCTCGCTGACCGTGCGGCGGACCGTCGACCACGAGACGCGGCTCACCCTGCCCGAGGCCGGCGTCACGATCACCGGCGTGTACGGCGGGAGCCCGGAGGCGCTCCAGCGGATCCTGCGGGGCACCCGGCTGTCGGGCCGGTGGACCGCCGCGCCGTCCAAGCCGGACGTCCGCCGGACGGCGACCGCCGTGCCCACGGCGCCGGCCGAGGGGACGGCGCCCAGCGGAGGCCCCGTGCCCAGCGGAGGCCCGGTGCCGACCGGAAGCCCGGTGCCGACCGGAGGTCCGGTGCCCGCCGAGAGCCCGTCCTCCGGCCAGGGGACCGCCCTGGAGCGCTCGTGGGTGCGCGGCAAGGGGTTCGACACCTGCACCGCCCCGTCCCTGGCGACCATGAGGGCCTGGCGGCCCTCGTTCAAGGTCACCAACATCTACATCGGCGGAGCGGCGCGCGGATGCGCCCAGCCGAACCTCACCGCCTCGTGGGTGCGGCAGGTGCGCGCCATGGGCTACCGCCTCACCGCCACCTACGTGGGCCTCCAGGCCCCGTGCGGCAGCCGCCCGCAGCGCTTCACCGCCCGGAGCGCCTCCTGGCAGGGCGCCCAGGCGGCCGCGGACGCCGCCCGCAGGGCCCGGGCGCTCGGCATTCCGGCCGGCAAGCCGCTCTACTACGACATGGAGGCCTACGACCACAAGAAGAGCGCCTGCCGGGCCGCCGTCCTCCGCTTCGTCGACAACTGGGTCGACCGGCTGAAGACCGAGGGCTACCAGCCGTGCCTCTACAGCAGCTCCAAGTCCGGCATCCGCGACGTGGGCCGGTCCTCGATCAGCAGGCCGTCCTGCGTCTGGTTCGCCAACTGGGACCGCCGGGCCGACGTGTACGGAGACCCGTTCCTGCCGGACGCCTGGTGGGCGCCGCACCGCCGCGTCAAGCAGTACCGCGGCGGCCACCGGGAGACGCACGGCGGGGTCACCCTGAACATCGACAGCGACGTCGCCGACGGGCGCGTTTACTAGTTCCTGCTCAGGGGTGCCCGTGCCCTAAGCTGGGGGCACTCTCCGGCGGCGGCGGCGCCCGCGCCGGAGCACATCACCGGGGATCACACTCGCCGCCGCCCGCCGTCGCCGCGGGACCGGGGCGCACTCACTGTTCCCGCCGACCGCCAGCCGGATGGAGAATCTTTCATGGCACGCCGTTCCGATGTGCTGGACACGATCGTCAACCTCGCCAAGCGGCGGGGCCTGGTCTACCCGTCGAGCGAGATCTACGGCGGGCTCCGCGCCTCCTGGGACTACGGCCCCCTCGGCGTCGAGCTGAAGAACAACGTCAAGCGCCAGTGGTGGAAGTCGATGGTGCAGGGCCGCGACGACGTCGTGGGCCTCGACTCGTGCGTCATCCTGGCGCGCGAGGTCTGGGAGGCCAGCGGCCACGTCCAGGCGTTCGTCGACCCGCTCACCGAGTGCCAGTCCTGCCACAAGCGCTTCCGGGCCGACCACCTGGAGGAGGCCTACGAGGAGAAGCACGGCCGGCCGCCCGCGAACGGCCTCGCCGACATCTCCTGCCCCAACTGCGGCGTGAAGGGCTCGTTCACCGAGCCGAAGATGTTCAACGGGCTGCTCAAGACCTACCTCGGCCCCGTCGAGGACGAGTCGGGCCTGGCCTACCTGCGTCCCGAGACCGCGCAGGGCATCTTCATCAACTACCTGAACGTCCAGCAGTCCGCGCGCCGCAAGGTGCCGTTCGGCATCGGCCAGATCGGCAAGTCGTTCCGCAACGAGATCACGCCCGGCAACTTCATCTTCCGGACCCGCGAGTTCGAGCAGATGGAGATGGAGTTCTTCGTCAAGCCCGGCAGTGACGAGGAATGGCACCAGTACTGGATCGACGAGCGCATGCAGTGGTACGTCGACCTCGGCATCCGCAAGGAGAACCTGCGGCTGTTCGAGCACCCGCAGGAGAAGCTGTCCCACTACTCCAAGCGCACCGTCGACGTGGAGTACCGGTTCGACTTCGTCGGCAGCGAGTGGGGCGAGCTGGAGGGCATCGCCAACCGCACCGACTACGACCTGACCACGCACTCCAAGGCGTCCGGCGCCGACCTGTCGTTCTTCGACCAGGAGTCCGGCGACCGGTTCACCCCGTTCGTGATCGAGCCCGCGGCGGGCGTCGACCGCTGCACGCTCACCTTCATGATGGACGCCTACGCCGAGGACGAGGCGCCCAACGCCAAGGGCAAGATGGAGAAGCGCGCCGTCATGCGGCTCGACCGGCGGCTCGCCCCGGTGAAGGTCGCGGTGCTGCCGCTGTCGCGCAACGCCGACCTGTCCCCGAAGGCCCGCGACCTCGCCGCGCAGCTGCGCCGCAACTGGAACGTCGACTTCGACGACGCGGGTGCCATCGGCCGCCGCTACCGGCGCCAGGACGAGATCGGCACCCCGTTCTGCGTCACCGTCGACTTCGACACCCTGGAGGACGACGCGGTGACCGTCCGGGAGCGCGACTCGATGAGCCAGGAGCGCATCGCGCTCAGCCAGGTCGAGTCGTTCCTCGCCGCGCAGCTCGTCGGCTGCTGACCCGGCTCCGGGCGACGCCCCGGTGACGACGAGACGGGCCGCCCCCGCATGGGGGCGGCCCGTCCTTTCCCTGGGAGCGCGGCGGGGGACTGGCTCTCCTCGGGAGCTCCGTTCCGGCCTCCGGTCAGCTGGTGACGTAGAGGGCCTGGTTGTAGGTGCCGGATCCGGCGACCGACTCGCCGCGCAGCGCGTACGTGGCGGTCACGGTGGCCGTGGACGGGCAGAGGAAGTTGCTGCCCGACTGCTTGTTGACCGTGGCGTTCTTCACGCCGACCTGCGCGTCGCTGCTGGTGGTGACCGGCCGCGAGCCGTTGTCGCCGTTGTAGCCGTTGGCGGTGAGGTTGCCGCCGTACACGCAGGTGATGCCGCCGAAGATGTCGACCACGGCCTTCACCTTGAAGTTCGCGATCGTGACGGTGGCGTCCCGGCCGCCGCTGTGCCCGGGGTCGAAGGTGACGTTGCCGCCCGTCCAGGGCAGGTTCTGCGCGGTGATCGTCGAGCTGGTGCTGCCGCTGCAGGGACCGCCGCCGGTGCCGGTGAAGGTGGCGGAGGCGACGTTCAGCGCGCTGCCGTCGGAGTTGATGGAGCCGTTCATCGTCGACTGGCTGCAGGAGCCGCTGCCGATCGAGCTGCTGACCGTCGCGGTGCCGAGCAGCGAGGCCTGCACTCTGCCGGAGTAGGCGGCGGCCGTGGCCGAGCCCTTGCGGATGGTCGTGCCCGCTGCGTAGGCGGGGGCGACCCCCGCGGCGAGGACGGCCAAGGCGGCGGTCCCGACGATCGCGGTCTGTCTGATTCGTGCCACCGGAGACTCCTCTGTCCGGTTCGGGGTGGGCATACGCGAAAGTAATTCGCATAAATCGCGCGGGCAATGGCGGGCGGCGGACTGCGGGCTGGCCGGATCGGGACACCAGCCAGTGTCTGCTGGTAAGGCCGTGTGGCCGAGCACGGGCAACGTCTTTGTCACGCAACCCGTCCTTGACGGACCCGCTTTCACGGCTCTCGCCCCGGAGTCAGGGCGAGCGCCGCCGGAAGGAAAGTGGGCTAGGTTGGCGTGAACATCGGGGCGAGCACCCCGCCGGCGGTCCGGGCGAGGAGGGTGGAGTGGGCGAAGCGCACCATCCCGCCTTCCGGCGGCCCGTCGCGCGGCTGCTCGTCGTCGTGCTCGGCCTCCTCGGCTTCGTCGCCGGACCGGTCGGCGCGGGCCTGCCGGCCGGCGGCATGCAGGGCAGGGCGCCCGCCACCGGCACGGTGTCCGGAGTCCGGATCGGGGCCGCCCTCCAGGGGCCCGCCCGCACCCGCGTCACCCCCAAGTCGCGCACGGCCGGGCGCGTACAGACCGCCATCGCCGCCACCGCTCTCCGCGCGGCGGCGGCGGCGCCGTACGTCCAGCCCGAGCACGCGACGCCCCCCGCCTCCGGCGACGAGACCCGGCCGCCGTCCGGGCGCCTCGTCCGGGCCGGCTCCGCGCACGTCACGCCCGACATCGCGCCGCGGGGCGCCCCGCGCGGGCGCGCTCCGCCCGCCTCCACAGGGATCTGAGCTCTCTGTCCCCGGTGCCGCACGTCGACGTGCGGCACCGAAACCCCTGCGTGGAGGTTCCCCTTGACTCGCGCCAACGTGGTGCGGGCGGTACTGGCGTTCGCCGTGCTCGCCACATCGTTCTACTTCGCCTGGTCCAAACCCGCCCGCCTCGGCCTCGACCTCCGCGGCGGCACCCAGATCGTCCTGGAGACGCAGGACTCCCCGGCCGTGAAGGCCGACCGGGAGTCCACCGACCGCGCCCGCGAGGTGCTGCAACGGCGCGTCGACGCGCTCGGGGTCGCCGAGTCGTCCATCACCCGCTCCGGCGACCGGCGCCTGATCGTCGAACTGCCGGACGTCCAGGACCCGACCCGCGCCGCCGCCGCCATCGGCAAGACCGCGCAGCTCACGGCGCACCCGGTGCTGCCCGCCACCGGCACGCCCGCGGCGGGGCAGCAGCTGATCCCCGATGAGAGCGGTCAGCAGATCCTGATCGGCCCCGCGGCGCTCACCGGTGCCGGGATCGGGTCGGCGAGCGCCTCCTACGACCCGCAGAACCTCGGCGGCTGGGCCGTCGACGTCCGGTTCAAGGGCGGCGGGGGCGCCACCTGGGAGCGGCTGACCGCCAAGGCCGCCTGCGCGGCGGGGGACGAGCGCCGCGTCGCCATCGTGCTGGACGGCAAGGTGATCTCCTCTCCGCAGGTCACCGAGAGCGTCGCCTGCGGCGTCGGCATCACCGGCGGCTCCACCCAGATCACCGGGGACTTCAGCCCTTCCGAGGCCAAGGACCTCGCGGCCCTCATCCAGGGCGGCTCGCTGCCCGTCCCCGTGAAGATCATCGAGCAGCGGGTGGTCGGTCCGACGCTCGGCGACGAGGCGATCGACGCCAGCGCCCGCGCCGCCGTCATCGGCATCGTCCTCACCGGCCTGTTCATCGTGGCCGTCTACCGGCTGGCGGGCCTGCTCGCCACGGTCGCGCTCGCCGGGTACGCGCTCATCTCCTACGGCGCTCTCGTCGCGGTCGGCGCCACCCTGACGCTGCCGGGGCTCGCCGGGTTCGTCCTGGCCATCGGCATGGCGATCGACGCCAACGTGCTGGCCTTCGAGCGCGCGAGAGAGGAGCGCGCCGCCGCGCCGGGGCGCAGCGCGCGGACGGCGCTGGCCGTCGGGTTCACCAAGGCGTGGTCGGCGATCGCCGACTCCGCCGCCACCACCGTGCTGGCCGCGGGCCTGCTGTTCTTCCTGGCCTCCGGGCCGGTCAGGGGCTTCGGCGTCACGCTGACCATCGGCGTGCTGGGCTCCCTCGTCTCGGCGATGCTGCTGAGCCGGGTCCTCACCGACGCCGCCGCCGCGCGCATGCCCCGGCTCAGCAAGGGCAGGGCGGGCGGCATCGGCGGCGCCGGCCGCATCCGGCGGTGGCTGGAGGACAGCGGCCCCGACCTGATGAAGCGCAGCCGCCTGTGGCTCGGCGTCTCCGCGCTCGCCGTCGTCCTCGCCGTCACGGGGATCTTCGCCCGCGGCCTGAACTACGGCGTGGAGTTCACCGGCGGCCGCCTGGTCGAGTACTCCACCTCCCGGCACGTCGACATCGACGCCGCCCGCGCCGCCGTCGCCGAGGCCGGATTCCCGCGCGCCGTCGTCCAGACCTCGGGGAAGGACGACATCTCGGTCCGGACGGCCGACCTCGGCAACGCGGAGGAGAAGCGCATCCGGGACGCCCTCGCGAAGGAGGGCGGCGGCGCCGCCAAGCAGCGCGACGAGCTGATCGGCCCCAGCCTGGGGGAGGAGCTGCGGACCAAGGCCCTCATCGCCCTCGGCGTGGCCCTGCTGGCCCAGCTCGCCTACCTGACGATCCGGTTCCGCTGGACGTTCGCGGCGGGCTCGGTGCTCGCCATGTTCCACGACATCGCGATCGTCACCGGGATCTTCGCCTGGCTGGGCAAGCCGATCGACGGCGTCTTCCTCGCCGCACTGCTCACGATCATCGGCTACTCGGTGAACGACTCGGTCGTCGTGTTCGACCGGGTCCGGGAGATGTGGGCGGCGAACCCCAGGGGGAGGTTCGCCGACATCGCCAACCGCGGCACGCTGCAGACGGTCCCGCGGACGATCAACACCGGCGTGGGCGCCCTGTTCATCCTGGCGGCGCTGGCCGTCCTCGGCGGCGACTCCCTGACCGACTTCGCCGTCGCGCTCCTGATCGGCATCGTCGTCGGCACGTACTCCAGCGTCTTCACGGCGACGCCGCTGGCCGTCGTCCTGGAGCGCCACGCCAAGGCCCCGCCGCCCCAGAGCAAGCAGAAGTCCAGGCCGGTCCGCCGGACCCCGGGCAGCTCGGGCGCGGTCGTCTGACGCCCTCCGGGCCGCCGCCCTCCCCGGCGGCGGCCCGGAGGGGGACGTCACTTCTTCGGCACGAACGACCGCTTGAGCGGCCCGTTATTGCCGCCCGTGATCAGGCAGTACACGTCCCGATAGCCGAGTCTCCACTGCTGCTTGGTCGGCGTGGCGAACGTGGCGGAGACGCGGTCGGGCGGCGGATCGCCCTTCCAGATGTCCGCCGCCCGCCTCGCGCAGCCCTCCGAGGCCATCTTTTCGAGTTTCTTTATGCCCGGGTACTCCTTGCCCTGGAGCTTGTACGTCGCCAGCACCTGGAACTGATGCGGCAGATCGCAGTCCACGACCGGAGGGGTCATGCTCTCGTCCCACTTCTCCAGGCATTCGCCCTGCTCGAACATCGCCTCGTGCCGGGGAGTGATCACGGCGCGGCTGAGCGGTGCGGTGAGCGACTTGTCCTCGCCGACGTAGACGAGCGTGCACGTCACAGTCCGCTTCCCGCTCTCCCAGTCCTTGCGCTTGGGGAGCTCGGTCCGCGCGTCGAAGTCGTCGTCCACGATCTTTTTGACGTTGTCCGGGGTGCGTTCCTCGCACAGCGCCGCCGCCTGGGCGGCGAGCCGTTGGACTCCGGGGAAGGGGCCGGCGGGAAGCGTCGCCTTGGCGACCACCTCACCGTTATGGGGGCTGGCGCAGGGGCTGGGATACACGTTCGGATCGGCCGGGTCATGGGTCTGCGCCGTGAAGCAGTCACCCACCTTCAGGGTCGACGACAGCACGTAGCCGTCCCGCTGACGCGGATCGGCCTCTGCTTCTCCGGCCGAGAACAGCGAGTCGCCGAACAGCGTCGCGATGATCGCCGCCGCCGCGAGCCAGGCCGCCGAGGCACCGAGCTCGCCGAGCGCGAGGCCCCTGCCGCCGCCTCCCCGGCGGCGGATCTGCACCAGGGCGGCGACGGCGAAGGCGATCGCGAACAGGACCAGGCCCACGGCACCGGTGACCAGGGCGGCGATGGCTAAGCCGTTCGTCCGCGCCCGGCCGGGCCGCTCGCCCGCGGTGGGTGAGGGCTCCGGATCGTCCGCGGGCGAGGTCTCGTCCGGTGGGGCGGCCGGGGCTTCGGCGGCGGGTGCGCGCGTGTCGGGGAGTGCCCAGGCGGGAGGCGGTTCGGGGGCGGCCGGGTCGTCGTCAGGAGATGGTGGCGTGGTCACGGCGAAACGGTAGGCCGGACAATTCGGTAAAAACCGGTGTTCTGGGTGGTCGTCGCCGAGTCGTGATGAAGGAATCCCGTGGCCGGGGACCGGCCCGGCCACGGGTCCGGGGGGTCAGGCGAGGGGCGGCTGGTCCGAGGGATTCTCCGCCCTGATCACCTGCATGACGGCGTTGATCAGCGCCAGGTGGGTGAAGGCCTGCGGGAAGTTGCCGAGGTGGCGGCCGGTGTGCGGGTCGATCTCCTCGGCGTACAGCTGCAGGGGGCTCGCGTAGGACAGCAGCTTCTCGCACAGGGCGCGGGCCCGCTCCAGCTCGCCGACCATCACCAGGGTGCTGACCAGCCAGAAGGAGCAGATCGTGAAGGTGCCCTCGTCCGATTCGAACCCGTCGTCGGTCTCCGACGCGCGGTAGCGCAGGACGAGGTCGTCCTCCGACAGCTCGTCGGCGATGGCGAGGACGGTCTCCCGGACGCGCTTGTCGTCGGCGGGCAGGAAGCCGAGCAGCGGGATCAGCAGCGCCGAGGCGTCCAGGGCCGTCGCGCCGTAGTGGGCGGTGAAGACGCCGCGCTCGTCCAGCGCGTTGGCGAGCACGTCGGCGTGGATCTCGTCGGCCGCGGCCTGCCAGCGCAGCGCCCGCTCCTGGTCGCCGCGGATGCGGGCGAGCCGCGCCCCGCGGTCGGCCGCGACCCAGCAGAACACCTTGGAGGAGGTGAAGTGCTGCGGTTCGCCGCGCACCTCCCACATGCCGCAGTCGGGCGTCCGCCAGTTGGCGAGGGCGTCCTCGACCTGCTTGACGACGATCTTCCACAGCCGGTCGTCGAGCCGGTCCCGCTTGCGCACGAACAGGTAGATGGAGCCGATGATCGCGCCCCACACGTCGTGCTGCGCCTGCATGTACGCCTCGTTGCCGATGCGCACCGGGCGGGCGTTGTCGTAGCCGGTGAGGTGGTCGAGCGTGGACTCGGGCAGCTCCTCGCGCCCGTCCAGCCCGTACATGATCTGCAGCTTGCCCTCGGCGGCCTCGGCGACGTCGGTGATGAAGTAGAAGAAGTCGTTGGCCTCCCAGTCGTAGCCGAGCGTGTAGAACGCCCAGAGGGCCATCGTGGAGTCGCGGATCCAGGTGTAGCGGTAGTCCCAGTTCCGGTCGCCGCCCGGCGTCTCCGGCAGCGACGTCGTCGCCGCGGCCGCGACCGCGCCGGACGGGGCGAACGTCAGCCCCTTCAGCGTCAGCGCGCTGCGCTGCAGGTGGCTGCGCCACGGGTGGTCGGGGAACCGGCCCCGGTCAAGCCAGTGCTGCCAGTGGTGGACGGTCCAGACGAGCCGCTCCTGCGCCTCCTCCCACGAGGAGGGCGCCGCGTGCTCGCTCCAGGACAGCGCCACGAAACGGGACTCGCCCTGCTTCAGCAGCGTCCGGGACGTGGCGAGCGACCCCTCGAACCCGACGTTCATGTCGGTGGTGAGCCGCAGGCCGACGCCGTTGCCGCGCGCGGCGGCCTCGTGGTAGCCGGAGCCGGTGTGCTCCCAGCGCGCCGGCGTCTGCCCGTAGTCGAACACCGGCATGCAGTCGAGGCGGACCTGCACCTGCCCGTTCACGCAACGCACCATCCGCAGCAGGACGTGGTCGGCGTCGTAGTCGGTCGGCGCCCTGCGGTGCGTGTGGGACCGTTCCGTCTCGTGGTGCCACGGGCCCATGAGCAGCGCGTCCGTCACGACCAGCCAGCCGCCGTGCACCCACCAGGTGGTCTCCATCACCATGGTCCCCGGGATGTAGCGCTGCGCGGCGGGCACCTCCACGCCCGCGGGGCCGACCCGGAAGTATCCGGCGTCCCGGTCCAGGATGGAGCCGAACACGCTGGGCGAGTCCATCCTGGGCAGGCACATCCACTCGATGTTGCCGCTGGGCGCGACCAGGGCGGTCGTCTCGCAGTCGGACAGGAACCCGAAATCGGCGATGGGGGCGAACGGATCTCCCGCCCGGCCGCCGGCGACCTTCGGCCTCACAACGTCACCTCCTTGATTCATCATTCCCTCTCCCACGCGATGGGCGTGTCTTGGGTACGGGCCGCCCCCCGGGACGGGGCGCCCGGGCGGTGCGGTTGGAGCGGTGTGTCCCTGGTCTCCCTATTGGAATAGACCATTATCCGCAGTCTGAGCTGGGATAACTCCCCTCGGCGCACCGGGCGCCGAGCAAGTCTCGGGTTCGCGGGTACAGTCCCGGCAAACAGGGCAGCGGACCCGCCGCCGCCTGGGGTGACGCGACGCCGCGCGCCCCGCGGCGGCGGGCCCGGAACTGCCACTGGGTGGAACCGGAGCGAGAAGGAGCTCCCCGTGCGGAAGTTCGTGTACGACTTCACTGAGGGAAACAAGGACCTCAAGGACCTCCTGGGGGGCAAGGGCGCCAACCTGGCCGAGATGACCAATCTCGGCCTGCCCGTGCCGCCGGGGTTCACGATCACCGCGGAGGCCTGCCGGCACTACCTCGAGCACGGGAGCCTGCCCGACGGCCTGGCGGACGAGGTGAACCGGCACCTGGCCGACCTGGAGTCCGCGATGGGCAAGAAGCTCGGCCAGAGCGACGACCCTCTCCTGGTCAGCGTGCGGTCCGGCGCCAAGTTCAGCATGCCGGGCATGATGGAGACCGTCCTCAACGTCGGGTTGAACGACGAGTCCGTCCACGGCCTCGCCTCGCAGGCGGGCGACGAGCGGTTCGCGTGGGACTCCTACCGCCGGCTGATCCAGATGTTCGGCAAGACCGTCATGGACATCGACGGCGACCTGTTCGAGGACGCCGTCGAGGACGTCAAGCGGGCCAGGGGCAGCGACGACGACGGCGACCTGACCGCCGGGGACCTCAGGGAGCTCGTCGACCGGTTCAAGGTCATCGTACGGGAGAAGACGGGCCGCGAGTTCCCGACCGATCCGCGCGAGCAGATGGACCTGGCCGTCGAGGCGGTGTTCAACTCCTGGAACGCGCCCCGCGCCATCCTCTACCGGCGGCAGGAGCGCATTCCCGTCGACCTCGGCACGGCCGTCAACATCTGCTCGATGGTCTTCGGCAACATGGGCCTGGACTCGGGGACGGGTGTCGCCTTCACCCGGGACCCCGCGTCCGGGCAGCAGGGCATCTACGGCGACTACCTCCAGAACGCCCAGGGCGAGGACGTCGTCGCGGGCATCCGTAACACCGTCCCGCTGAAGGAACTGGAGCGCATCGACAAGGCGTCCTACGACCGGCTGCTCGAGATCATGGAGACGCTGGAGAACCACTACCGCGACATGTGCGACATCGAGTTCACGATCGAGCGCGGGAAGCTGTGGATGCTGCAGACCCGGGTCGGCAAGCGGACCGCCGGCGCGGCGTTCCGGATCGCCTGCCAGCTGCTCGACCAGGGCCTCATCGACCTGGACGAGGCCGCCCGCCGCGTCACCGGCGACCAGCTCGCCCAGCTGATGTTCCCCCGCTTCACCGACCGGGTGGACGGGGTCAAGAAGATCACCAAGGGCATGAACGCCTCGCCCGGCGCGGCCGTCGGCAAGGCCGTGTTCACCTCCGAGCGCGCCGTGGAGCTGGCCGAGCGGGGCGAGGACGTGATCCTCGTCCGCCGCGAGACCAACCCCGACGACCTCGCCGGCATGGTCGCCGCCAAGGGCGTCCTGACCTCCCGCGGCGGCAAGACCTCGCACGCCGCGGTCGTCGCGCGCGGCATGGGCAAGACGTGCGTCTGCGGCGCCGAGGAGCTCGACGTCGACGTCAAGGGCGGCCACTTCACCGCGCCCGGCGGCGTCACGGTCCGGGAGGGCGACGTCATCTCGATCGACGGGTCGTCCGGCGAGGTCTACCTCGGGGAGGTGGCGGTCGAGGACTCGCCCGTCGTCCGCTACTTCGAGGGGCAGCTGGCGGTCGAGGACGGCGACGACCTCGTCAAGGCCGTGGACCGGGTCATGCGGCACGCCGACGCGCGGGCCGCGCTGAAGGTCCGCGCGAACTCCGACAATCCGGAGGACTCCGCCCGGGCCCGCCGGTTCGGCGCCGCCGGCATCGGGCTGTGCCGCACCGAGCACATGTTCCTTGGCGACCGGCGGCAGCTCGTGGAGCAGCTCATCCTCGCCGAGGACGACGACGAGCGGCAGGCCGCGCTGGACGCCCTGGAGCCGCTCCAGAAGAGCGACTTCGAGGGCATCTTCGAGGCGATGGACGGACTGCCCGTCACCATCCGGCTCATCGACCCGCCGCTGCACGAGTTCCTCCCCGACATCACCGAGCTGTCGGTCAGGGTCGCGCTCGCGGGCGACGAAGCGGACGCCAAGGACCGGAGACTGCTCGAAGCAGTCAACCGACTGCACGAGCAGAACCCTATGCTGGGCCTGCGCGGCGTGCGGCTGGGTTTGGTGATTCCCGGTCTGTTCGCGATGCAGGTGCGCGCGATCGCCGAGGCCGCGGCGGCGCGCAGGCGGGCCGGCGGCGACCCGCGCCCGGAGATCATGATCCCGCTGGTCGGGGCGGTCCAGGAGCTGGAGGCCGTGCGCGACGAGGCGCGCGACATCCTCGCCGCGGTCAGGGAGTCGAGCGGGGTCGACGTCCCGGCGCTGATCGGCACGATGATCGAGCTGCCCCGGGCGGCGCTGACCGCCGGGCAGATCGCCGAGGCCGCCGAGTTCTTCTCCTTCGGCACCAACGACCTCACCCAGACGACCTGGGGCTTCTCCCGCGACGACGTGGAGGCGGCGTTCTTCTCGCGCTACCTGGAGCTCGGGATCTTCGGGGTGTCGCCGTTCGAGACCCTCGACCGCGAGGGGGTCGGCAGGCTCGTGCGCATCGCCGCCGAGGAGGGCCGCCGGGCGCGGCCCGGTCTCAAGCTCGGCATCTGCGGCGAGCACGGCGGCGACCCCGACTCGGTGCACTTCTGCCACGAGGTGGGCCTCGACTACGTGTCCTGCTCGCCGTTCCGCATCCCCGTGGCGCGGCTGGAGGCGGGCCGCGCGGCCATCGAGGCCGCCGACGCCTCCGGGGGCAGCGACAGCCGCTGACGTCCCGCCCGGCGGCCGGGCCACCGCGCCCGGCCGCCGGGACCGATGTGGGACGGATGACACGCCGTCCTGGCGAACCTGGCGCGCATGCCGGAACATCTCACTAACGTGTCCGATGCGATGACGTTGGAAGCGGAGTTGCCGGAGTTCACGCCGGAAGACGATGAGACGGACGGTCCCGACGAGCGGGCGGACGGGCCGCGGCGGCGCCGTGGGCGCGGCCGGTGGCGCCGGTCGCCCTGGTTCGCGATCCCGGCCGGGATCCTTACCGGGCTGCTGGCGATCGCGGTGCTGACGCCGCTCGCCGTCGGCGCGCGGATCTGGCACCAGGCCCGCCAGGACGAGCGGCCCCGCTCGGACGCGATCATCGTGCTGGGCGCCGCGCAGTACAACGGGGTGCCGTCCCCGACGCTGAAATGGCGGCTCCAGCACGCCCTGGACCTGTACCGCCACGGGGTCGCGCCGGCCATCGTGACGGTGGGGGGCAAGGCCCCCGGCGACAACTACACCGAGGCGGGGGCCGGCCGGAACTGGCTGATCACCAAGGGCGGCGTGCCCGCCTCCCGGGTCTTCGAGGTGCCCGTCGGGCGCGACACGCTGGAGAGCATGAAGGCCGTCGGCAGGGAGTTCGACCGGCACCACTGGTCCTCGGGCGTGATCGTCACCGACCCGTGGCACGGGCTGCGGTCCAAGAAGATGGCCGAGGACAGCGGCATCAAGGCCGCCGCGTCGCCGACCCGCAGCGGCCCCAGCGTGCAGACCCGCGACACCCAGTTCCACTACATCGTCCGCGAGACCGGCGGGTACCTGTCGTACGTGCTGCTGGGCAAGAGCGTCCAGGTGCCGGACGAGACCATCAAGCGGATCCACATCGACCCGTCCGCGACGCCCTCGGCGTCCCCGCCCTCCTCGTCGTCCCCGCCCCCGTCCTCGCCATCGCCGGGCCGCTGAGGACCCTCGCGGCCCTCTACCCTGGATAGGGACATGACGATCAACGTGACCACGGGCTACCACGGCCGTGACAAGGAACGCTGGGCGCCCGAGCCCCCCAAGCGGCGCGACCGCACGGCGTTCGAACGCGACCGGGCCCGGGTGCTGCACAGCGCCGCCCTCCGCCGGCTGGCCGCCAAGACGCAGGTCGCCTCGCCCGGCGCCGACGCGGTGGCCGACACCGTGCAGAGCCTGCGCACCCGCCTCACCCACTCGCTGGAGTGCGCGCAGGTCGGCCGCGAACTGGGCAAGTCGCTCGGCTGCGACCCCGACCTGGTGGAGACGGCCTGCCTGTCGCACGACATCGGGCATCCGCCGTTCGGGCACAACGGCGAGTACGCGCTCGACATCGTCGCCCGCGACTGTGGCGGGTTCGAGGGCAACGCGCAGAGCCTGCGCGTCCTGACCAGGCTGGAGCCGAAGTCCTTCGCCGCCGACGGCCCGCCCCTGCACGGACGCAGCGTCGGCCTCAACCTGACCCGCGCCGCGCTGGACGCCGCGATGAAGTACCCGTGGTCGCAGGCCGAGGCCGTGAACGGCAAGTTCGGCGTCTACGACGACGACGCGGACGTGGCGCGCTGGGTGCGCGACGGCGCAGAGCCGGGCCGCGCCTGCTTCGAGGCCCAGGTCATGGACTGGAGCGACGACGTCGCCTACTCCGTCCACGACCTGGAGGACGCGCTGGTCGCCGGGCACGTCGACTTCAAACGCCTCGCCGACCCCGCCGAGCGCCGCCTCGTCGCCGCCACGGCGGCGAAGCTGTACTGCCCCGACGCCGGCCAGGCCGAGCTGGAGGAGCGCTTCGCCGCGCTGCTCGCCGAGCCCTGCTGGCCCGACCGCTACGACGGCACCCCGCGCAGCCACGCCGCCCTCAAGAACCTGACCAGCACCCTGATCGGGCGGTTCTGCCTGGCCGCCGAGACCGCCACGCGGGAGGCCTACGGCGACCGCCCGCTCACCCGCTACGCGGCGGAACTGATCGTGCCGCGGCGGCAGCGGCTGGAGAACGCCCTGCTCAAGGGCATCACGGCGCACTACGTGTGGATCAGCCACGAGGAGGTCAGGGCCCGCCAGCGGACGCTGATCACCGAACTCGCGGAGATGATGCTCGCGGGCGCCCCGGAGACCCTCGACCCGGGCTTCCGCGACGCGTTCACGGACGCCTCCGACGACGCCGCCCGGCTGCGCGCCGTGATCGACCAGATCGCCTCCCTGACCGACCTGTCGGCGATGGCCCGCCACCGCATGCTGGGCGGACGCGGGTACTGACCCGGGGGACGGCCCGGCGCGGGCGGGGGACACGCCTCGACGCGCCAGCCGACGGACCCTTGTCTCGTGGCAGGCGCCGCTGTAGGGATAGCTACAGGTCCACTACAGGAGGTCACCATGCCCGAGGAGACGTTCGTCATCGCCGGCGCCGGCCTGGCCGGGGCCAAGGCGGCCGAGACGCTCCGTGAGGAGGGCTTCGCGGGAAGGGTGCTGCTGGTCGGGGAGGAGATCGAGCGGCCGTACGAGCGGCCTCCGCTGTCCAAGGGGTTCCTGCTGGACAAGGAGCCCCGGGACAAGGCCCACGTCCACGAGGCGGACTGGTACGACAAGCACGATGTGGAACTGCGGGCCGGCACGTCCGTCGCGGCCGTCGACCGGGGGGCGCACCAGGTCCGGCTGTCCACCGACGAGCCGGTCGCCTACGACAAGCTGCTGCTGGCGACGGGCGCGTCCCCGCGCCGGCTGGACGTGCCGGGCTCCAAG
Source organism: Actinomadura sp. NPDC048021 (assembly GCF_040653135.1). Classification (NCBI taxonomy): domain Bacteria; kingdom Bacillati; phylum Actinomycetota; class Actinomycetes; order Streptosporangiales; family Thermomonosporaceae; genus Actinomadura; species Actinomadura sp. NPDC048021. The sequence continues at coordinate 197,353 of NZ_JBEZJQ010000013.1, read as the reverse complement.
CTCCAGGGCATCCACTACCTGCGGACGATGGCCGACTCGGCCGCGCTGAAGCAGGCGCTGGCGCCCGGCGGCCGCCGGGTCGTGGTGGCCGGGGCGGGCTGGATCGGGCTGGAGACGGCGGCCGCCGCCCGCGCGCACGGCAACGAGGTGACGGTCATCGAGCCGGAGCCGGTGCCGCTGCACGCCGCGATGGGGCCCGAGCTCGGCGGCATGTTCGCCGACCTTCACCGCGAGCACGGCGTGGTCCTGCGGATGGACGAGGGGGTGGCCGGGTTCTGGGGCGCCGGGCAGGTCTCGGCGGTGGTGACCTCCGGCGGCGCGGAGGTGCCCGCGGACGTCGTGATCGTCGGCATCGGGGTGCGGCCCAACAGCGGGCTCGCCGAGGCGGCCGGGCTGGAGGTGTCCGACGGGATCCTCGTCGACCAGTCGCTGCGCACGTCCGATCCCGACATCTACGCGGCCGGGGACGTCGCCAACGCCTACCACCCGCTGCTCGGCCGCCGGATCCGCGTGGAGCACTGGGCGAACGCGCTGAACGGAGGTCCCGCCGCGGCCCGCGCGATGCTCGGCCGGGACGTCGTCCACGACCAGCTCCCCTACTTCTTCAGCGACCAGTACGACCTCGGCATGGAGATGTCGGGCGTCGCGGCGCCGGGGGAGTACGACGAGGTCGTGTACCGCGGGGACGTCCCGGGACGGGAGTTCATCGCGTTCTGGCTGTCGGGCGGGCGGGTCGTCGCCGGCATGAACGTCAACGTGTGGGACGTCACCGGGGACGTCCAGGCACTGATCCGCTCCGGGCGCCCCGTGGACGCCGCCCGCCTCGCCGACCCGGGGGTGCCGCTCGCGGACCTGGCGTGAGGCGGCCGGGCCGGCCCGGCCGCGTCGGCGACGTACAGTCTGCCGAGTGGTTACCGACAAGATCACGACGCTGTCCCGGGCGCGCGCCGCGGTGACGCTGGCGTTCGCCGCGCACGGCCTGCTCGGCGCCGCCTGGGTCGCCCGCATCCCCCAGATCAAGGAGCATCTCGGGCTGGGCGAGGGCGCGATGGGCGTGGCGCTGCTCGGCGCGCCCGTGGGCGTCGTCGCGGCGGTCCGGTTCGCGGGGCGGATCGTCGGCCGGTGGGGCAGCCGCGCGACGACGATCGCGGCGGGGGCCGCGGGCGCGCTGGCGCTGGTCCCGCTCGGCCTGGCCTGGAACCTCGGCGCGCTGATCCTCTCGCTGCTGCTGATGGGCGCCTCGCTCGGCCTCATGGACGTGGCGATGAACGCGCAGGGCGTCGCCGTGGAGCGCGGCTACGGCCGTCCCCTGATGTCCGGGCTGCACGGCTCCTACAGCATCGGGACGCTGCTGGCGGCGCTGGCCGGGTCGGCGGCCGCGCACGCGGGCGTCCCCGTCCCGCTGCATCTGGCGGTCGCGGCGGCGGCGCTGATCGCCTTGCTGGCCCTCGGCTGCCGCGGCCTGCTGGACCGCTCCGCCGACGAGCTCCCCGAACCGGACGGGGACGCCCCGGCCCCCGCCCGCTCCCCGCGCCGGCCGCTGATCATGCTCGGCGTCATCGGGCTGTGCTCGTTCGTCGGGGAGGGCGCCATGGCCGACTGGAGCGCGATCTACCTGAGGGAGAACCTCGGCACGGGCCCGGGCGTGGCCGGGCTCGGCTACGCCGGGTGCGCGGTGGCGATGACCGTGGGCCGGCTCACCGGCGACCAGGTCGTCGCGCGCTTCGGGCCCGTCCCGGTGCTGCGGGGCGGCTCGCTGGCCGCCGCCCTCGGACTCGGCCTCGGGCTCGCGGCGGGCGACCCCACGGCGGCGGTGGCCGGATTCACGCTGTTCGGCCTCGGCGTGGCGGTCGTGGCGCCCGTCACCTTCAGCGCGGCGGGCAACGTGCCCGGCGTGCCGGCCGCGGCCGGGATCTCCCGGGTGACCGGCGTCGGCTACCTCGGCCTGCTCGGCGGCCCGCCCGTCATCGGGTTCATCGCGCAGGGCGTGGGGCTGACGTGGGCGCTGGCCGTCCCGGTCGCGCTGGTCGGGCTGATCGTCCTGCTGGCCCCGGCGGCGGTGACGGCCGAGCGGTGAGGCGGCGCCTGTTGATCTTTTGCGGGGGTTGCGACCTTCGTATATGTCCTACTCAGGTAAGGTCTGGGCGAGTGAGCACCATCCAGCGGTCGGGACCGGCCGAAACGGTCGCGTCCGCCCCGGCGCTGCGGACATTCCTCGGCGAACTGCTCAGTTTCGGTTTCGTGGGGTGCCTCGGCACGCTGATCATGATCTTCGGCGCCAACCTGATGCGCGCGTGGCTCGGCGGCAGCCCGGTCACGAGCGTCGTCGTGCCGACCGTGGTGTCCACGCTGTCCTCCTACCTGCTCAACCGGTTCTGGACGTTCCGGCACCGCGACAGCGACGGCTCCGGCCGGGAGGTCGCGATCTTCTTCGCGCTGAACGGCGTCGGGCTGCTGATCCAGGTGCTGTGCACCGGCTTCACCTACTACACCCTCGGCCTGCACGGCGGGGTCGCCTACAACCTGGGGCTTCTCGCGGGCGTCGGCCTCGGGTCGGCGTTCCGCTACTGGTCGTACAAGAAGTGGGTGTTCACCCCCGCCGCGGCATGAAACGGGGGGCGCGGGGGTTGTCTCCTCACGCAGGCACAGCCGAGGCACGGAGCGGGCGTGAGCCGACTCGACGATGAATGGGCCGAGCACCGGCCGGCGGTGTTCGGCGCCGCGTACCGGATCACCGGGAGCGTCGCCGACGCCGAGGACATCACCCAGGACGTGTGGCTGCGCGCCTCCGCCCGGGAACCGCTGGACGACGTCCGCGACCTGCGCGCCTGGCTCCTCACGGTGGCCGCGCGCCGCGCGTACGACGTGCTGGGCTCGGCCCGCGCGCGGCGCGTGGAGTACGTGGGGCCGTGGCTGCCCGAGCCGCTGCTGACCGGGCCGGACGCCGCCGAGCCGGTGCTGATGGACGAGACGGCCGGGACCGCGATGCTGGTGGTCATGGAGGAGCTGTCGCCGCCGGAGCGCGTGGCGTTCGTCCTGCACCAGGCGTTCGAGGTGCCCTACGAGCAGATCGCCGGCGTGCTCGGCAGGTCGGCCGCCGCGTGCCGGCAGCTCGCGTCCCGCGCCCGCCGCAAGATCGCCGCTGCGCTCCCGTCCCGCCCGGCCCCGGCGGCCGAGCGCGACCGGGTGCTCGCGGCCTTCCGGTCCGCCTACGAGCGCGGCGACGAGGCCGCGCTGCTCGCGCTGCTGGACCCGGACGCCGTCTACACCACCGACGGCGGCGGGCAGGTCTTCGCCGCCCGCAAGGTCATCGCCGGGGCGGAGCGGGTGGCGACCGTGCTGCTGCGCGTCGGCGCCCGCAACCTGCTGCGGCTGGAGTTCGCGGAGGTCAACGGGCGCCGCGAGCTGCTGGTGCGGCGGGACGGCCGGGCGGCCGGGGTCGACACCGTGGAGGTCGAGGGCGGCCGCGTCACCGCCGTCCGCCGTGTCCTCAACCCCGCGAAGCTCACGTCCCTGCGCGGGATCTGAACCGGGCCTCACCGCCCCGCTGGGACGATCTTCTCGGTCTGGGTCAGGGCCTCGGCGAGGATGCCCGCCAGGTCCTGGCCGGTGCCCTGCGAGAAGATCACCTGGTCGACGCCCCGCTCGGCGAGCCGCCCGACGGTGTCGACGGCGGCGCCGACCGAGGGCGTCCCGGTGAAGAAGGTCAGCGAGGTCTTCTCGATCTCGGCGTAGTCGCGGCCCTCGCGCTCGCAGTGCTCCTTCAGGACCTCCAGCTTGCGGGGCAGCTCGTCGCCGTCGAAGAGGTTGCAGGCGTCGGCGTACTTCGCCACGAACCGCAGCGTCTTCTTCTCCCCGCCCCCGCCGACGAGGATCGGCGGGTGGGGGCGCCGCAGCGCGGGCGGCGAGTTGAGCGGGTGCTCCAGCCTGTAGTGCTCGCCCTCGAACGGCGACTCGTCGCCGTCCCACATCCGGTGGGCGATCCGCAGCGTCTCCTCCAGCCGCTCGAACCGCTCCGCGGTCGGCGGGAACGGGATGCCGAGGCCGCGCGACTCCTCGTCGTTCCAGGCCGCGCCGACGCCGAGCCACGCGCGCCCGCCCGACAGGACGTCCAGCGTGGTCACGGTCTTGACCAGCACGCCGGGGTGCCGGTAGGTGACGCCGGTGACCATCGTCCCGAGCGTGATCCGCTCCGTCAGCGCCGCCGCGTACGCGAGCGCGGAGTAGCCCTCCAGCATGGGCTCCTCCGGCCGTCCCACGGCGCCGATCTGGAAGAAGTGGTCCATCACCCACAGCGAGTGCAGCCCGCCCTGGTCCGCCTCGCGGGCGAACCGGCCGAACGTGGGGCCGATCTGCTCCGGCCCTCCGGGAAAGGTGAAGCTCGGAACCTGGAGTCCAATGCGCATGGCGAGTCCTTCGCGTGCCTCGTGGTGTAAGCCTCTCCTTCCCACTCTGCGACCTGGAGCGCACTCCAGGTCAAGCGCGCGGACCGGCCGGACGTTGACCTGGAGTGCGCTCCAGGTGCGATCCTGGAGTGCGTGAGCTCCTACTCTCCCGCCGAGACCGCCGAGAAGAGCGGTTTCAGCATCGACACGCTGCGTTACTACGAGAAGATCGGGCTGCTGTCCGGGATCGCGCGGAACGCGTCGGGACGGCGCGTGTTCTCCGACGACGACCTGCAGTGGCTCGGGATGCTGCGCTGCCTGCGCGGCACCGGCATGCCGATCGCCGAGATGCTGCGCTACTCCGAGCTGGCCCGCGGCGGCGGCGAGACCGTCCAGGAGCGGCTCGACCTGCTGCAGGAGCACGACCGCCGGGTCGAGGAGCAGATCGCCATCCTGCGCGCGCAGCAGCGGCAGATCAAGGTGAAGATCGGCTTCTACCGGGAGGCGTCGCTGACCTGCGAGGCCGCTCCCGCCCCGGCCTGAGCGAGGACGCGCTCCGCGCGCGCCCACGTCTCGGCCGGCTCGAAGGCGTCCGCCCACCAGGTGTCGGCGCGGATCGTCCCGCGCCGCCGGAACCTGCGCATGACGGCGACGTGCGGCGGCCAGGCGACGAAGCCGCGCAGCGCGGCGTCGCCGGTCCAGACCGAGACGGAGCCGCACCTGCGCCGGCGGAGGTCGGTCCACAGCCACAGGCCGACGGCCCCCTCCAGGTCGGGCCACGACCGGCGCAGCGCCATGCCCGCGTGGAAGGCCCTCGGCAGGTCGAGCGGACGCGCGCAGGTGAAATCGGTGACGCTGACGAGGACCGGGCCCGTCGCCCGGACCGGCCCGCCGCGCCACGCGGTCCTCAGGAGCGCCATGAGGGGTCCCGGCCGAGGAGGGTGAGCAGGCGGTCCCGCGACTCCGCGCCGGCCGGGGAGGGGACGGCCGGGGCGAACGAGTCGCCGGGCCCCCGGCCGTCCTCGGGGACGATGGCGGCCACCTTGAGGGACGCCTCCACGAGGTCGCCGGAAGGCTCCCAGGCCGCGCCGATCGAGGCGGCGACGTCCCAGGCGTGCACGACGAGGTCGACGAAGTGGAAGCTGATCGCCAGCGCCGCGGGGAAGGCGCCGCCGTCGCGGATCTCGGGGAGGACGAGTTCGGCGTCCGGGGACGTGTCCGCGAAGGCCCTCGTCACGAGGTCGGCGGAGGCCCGCGCCGCGGCGAGGGGGTCGTCGCCGAGGTCGCCGCCGCGCCACGCGGACAGCCGCGCGCCCTCGCCCCGGGCGGCGGCCGCGAAGCCCTCGTCCTGGCTCACCTGGTGGCGCAGCAGGCCGTGCAGCGTCCAGTCGGGGCACGGCGTCGGCAGCCGCAGCGCGTCCGGCTTCACCTGCGCGACGAGGGACAGGTAGAGATCGGCCGCCTTCCGGTCGAGCGGCCGGAAATCGGTGGTGAGGAGTTCGTTGAGCAGGTCCATACCGCCACGCTAGGGACGCGCAGAGGCCCAGGTACAGGTCCAAAATTGCGCATAATGACTGAGCCGATTTAGGCTCGGCGCCGTGGACCTCCACGTGAGCCTGGTGGGGCGCCGCGACCTCGCCGGGCAGATCTACGGCCAGCTGCGCGCCGCGATCCTGGACGGCCGGCTGCGCGCGGGGGAGGCGCTGCCGCCGACGCGCGAGCTGGCCCGGCGCCTGGCGATCTCCCGCAACACGGTCGGCGTCGCCTACGACCGGCTCGCGGCCGAGGGGTTCCTGACGAGCCGGGTCGGCGCGGGGACGTTCGTCCGGGAGACCGGGTCCGCCGCGCGGGGCGCGCCCGCCGCCTCGCCGCTGCGCCCGCGCGGCGTGTGGGCCGGGGTGTCCGCCTGGCCGGCGCCGATGCCCGGGATCCGGTGGGACTTCCGCGCCGGGCTGCCCGACGTGCGGCTGTTCCCGTACGAGGCATGGCGGCGGATCATGTCGGGGCTGCTGCGGCCGTCGGCGCTGGCCGATCCCGCCTCGGCGGCCGACCCGGCGGGGCTGCCCGCCCTGCGCGAGGCCGTCGCCCGCCACGTGGGCGTCTCGCGGTCGGTGCGGGCGAGCGGGGCCGACGTCGTCGTCACGTCCGGCGTCCAGCAGGCCCTCGACCTCATCGTCCGGGTCCTTCTGGAACCGGGCGACGTGGTCGCCGTGGAGGACCCCGGGTACCCGCCCGTGCGGATGCTCCTCGCCGCGGCCGGGATGCGGGTGCGCGGCGTGCCGGTCGACGCCGAGGGGCTCCGGGTGGACGCGCTGCCCGGCGACGCGCGGGCCGTCTACGTCACGCCCTCGCACCAGTTCCCGCTCGGCATGCCGATGTCGCTGCGGCGCCGCAGGGCGCTGCTCGACTGGGCGCGGCGGCGGGACGTGGTGATCGTCGAGGACGACTACGACACCGAGTACCGGTACGGCGGGCGGCCCGTCGAGCCGCTGCAGAGCCTCGACGAGGACGGCCGCGTCCTGTACGCCGGCACCTTCTCCAAGATCATGCGGCCGGTGCTGCGCCTGGGGTTCCTGGTGGCGCCGCCGTCGCTGCACCACGCGTTCCGCATGGCGCGCTACGTCTCGTCCTGGCATGCCGAACTGCCCGCGCAGGCGGCCCTCGCCCGGTTCATCGACGAGGGCCTGCTCGCCCGCCACATCCGCAGGTCCCGCCGCGAGTACCGGGCGCGGCACGAGCGCGTCGCCGAGCGGGTGGCCGGGCTGCCGGGGAACCGGCTCGACCTCGTCCCGTCCGAGGCGGGGCTGCATCTGAGCGCGGTGTTCCGGGACGGCGCGGACGACGCCGCCGTCGCCGCGAGGGCGCTCACCGCGGGCGTCGGGCTGTTCGCGCTGTCGGAGTTCGCCGTGACCGGGCCGCCCGGCGCGGGCCTGGTCTTCGGGTACGGGGCCGTGACGCCGCCCGAGATCGACGAGGGGATGCGCCGGCTCGCCGGCGTCCTGCGCGGCCGCTCGTGACTAGCGGTGGACGGGCGTGATGCGCCGGCCGTCCGCGCCGAAGAACAGGATCCGGTCCAGGTCGACCGCCAGCGCGACGCGGTCGCCCCGGTCGGGCCGCCCGCCGGGCGCGATGCGGAAGACGAGGTCGGACCGCCGGTGGTGGCCCGCGTGCTCCTCGACCGGCTCCTGCGCCTCGGCCGGCCTGCCGAACAGCGCCCGGACACGATCGCGCAGCCCGGGCCGCTCCGCCGCGGGGGCCTGCGGCCGCTCGGGCCGGCCGACCTCGTTCGCGTCCACCGTGGGGATGCCGGCCTCGGCGTAGGCGAGCCACTCGTGGCCGTGGAACTCCAGCGCGCGGACCTGCCCGGACAGGACGGTCCCGGCCGGGGCGGGCGAGCCCGGGGCGATCGGCATCATCGTGTCGGGGCGGATCCCGACGATCACGGGCCGGCCCTGGTGGCTGATCAGCGCGGACGCCCGCGGGTCGTTCCAGGGCAGCGTGAGCCGCTGCGGTCCGAGGTCGAGCATCAGCCCCTGGCCCTCGACCGCCCACAGGGTGGCCTGCAGCAGGTTGATCGGAGGGGAGCTGAGGAACGCGGCCACGAACACGGTCGCCGGGTCCTCGTAGATCTGCTCGGGGGTGCCGACGTCCTCCAGGACGCCGTCGCGCAGCACGGCCATCCGGTCGGCCATCGTCATGGCCTCGACCTGGTCGTGCGTGACGTAGACGGTGGTGGTGCGGCTGGAGCGCACCAGCGCGGCGATCTCCACGCGCAGCTCCGCGCGCAGGCCCGCGTCCAGGCTCGACAGCGGCTCGTCCATCAGGAACAGCGACGGCTCGCGGATCAGCGCCCGGCCGATCGCGGCCCGCTGCCGCTGGCCCCCCGACAGCGTGCGCGGCAGCCGGTCGATCATCGTGTTGATGCCGAGCGCGCGCGCCAGCTCCACGACCTTCGCGGACGCCTCGGCGCGGTCGTCCCCGGACACCTCCAGCGGGAACATCATGTTGCCCTTGACCGTGCGGTGCGGGTAGAGCGCGCCCTCCTGGAAGACCATCGCCACGTTCCGTTCGCGCGGCGGCAGGTCGTTGGCGACGGTGCCGTTCAGCCACAGGTCCCCGCCGGTGATCTCCTCCAGCCCGGCGATCATGCGCAGGATGGTCGACTTGCCGCAGCCGGACGGTCCGAGCAGGACGAAGAGCTCCCCGTCGCTGATGCGCAGGCGGACGTCGCGGACCGCCACCTGCCCGCCGGGATACACCTTGTCGACGCCGTCCAGCACAACATCCGTCATCGAGTCCGCCTGGGGGTGGGCAAATCTACGGTGGGCCATCTCATCGCGGCGCGGCCCACGTTGTCCAGAGTGAAACCAGGGTTACCCGCCGTTAATCCGGCCGAGTCCGGCCACCGGATCGTATATTCCCGGCATTGCTGGATGTTCCTGACTTCTAGCTGTTCGGCGCCGTGCCGGGGGGTCCGGCGGGCCGCCGCCCTGGAGATCGGCGGCCCGCCGTGTCACCTTTGATCACGAAGCCCGTCCGGGGTTCGAAGGAGGAGCTCCCATGCCCGACTCCCCACCCGCCGTCAGCCGCCGTGACTTCCTGCACCGCACCGGCGCGGGCGCCGTCCTGCTCGCGGGCGGCGTGCTCGCCGGCGGCACCGCCGCCGCGGCGCCGGCCGGCAGGTCCGCCCTCGCCCGCCCCGCCCGCGGGCCCGCGCCCGCCGACCTCGATCCGCTGGCCCTGCTGAAGAAGATGCTGTCGTTCGACACCCAGAACTTCGGGGAGGGCGGCGTCACCCGGCCCCACGCCGAGATGCTCAAGGCCGTCTGGGACTCCGCGGGGGTCCCCGCGGAGATCATCCCCACGCCGAAGAAGGACAACGTCCACCTCGTCGCCCGGATCGAGGGCGGCACCGCGGCGCCGCCGCTGCTCCTGCTCGGACATTCCGACGTAGTCCCGGTGGAACGTGACAAATGGTCGGTCGACCCGTTCGCCGGGACCGTCCGCGACGGCGAGGTCTACGGCCGCGGCGCTCTGGACATGAAGGGCGCCAACTCCGCCAACATCAGCGCCCTGCTCCGGCACGTCAAGGAGGACGCGAGGTTCGACCGCGACATCATCGTCCTCACCGACTGCGACGAGGAGGCCGGGCAGTACGGCTCCCACTGGCTCGCCGAGCACCACTGGGACAAGGTCAACGCCGGCATGGTGCTCACCGAGGGCGGCTGGTTCCTCGCCCAGAAGGACCGGCGGACGCCGATGCTCATCACGGTGACGCGCCAGGACAAGGTCTACTTCAACCTCGACCTCGCCGCCGGCGGCACCGCCACCCACTCCTCCAAGCCCAATCCCGACTCGGCCATCGCCCGGCTCTCCCGCGCCGTCGCCGACCTCGACGCCTGGCTCGCGCCGGTCGCGCTCACCCCCGTGACGCGGGAGTACTTCGGCGCGCTCGCCAAGGCCACCGACGACCGCCCGTTCGAACGGGCGCTGCGGCTGCTGCTGTCCGCGCGGTCCCAGCAGGCCCGTGAGCGGGCGGCCGCGCTCGTCGTCAAGCGCAGCTCCTACCCGTGGCTGCACCAGGCCCTCCTCCGCACGACGCACGCCTTCGTGATCGAGGACGCGGGCTACAAGGAGAACGTCATCCCCTCCAAGGCCACGCTGCGCGTCAACTGCCGGGGCGTTCCCGGCGGCCAGCGGCCGCGCGACTTCCTGGCCGCGATCCGGCGGCGCCTCGCCGGCCGCGAGGTGACCGTCACGCTCGCGGGCAACCCGGGGGAGTCGGAGGAGGACGCCCTCAGGAGGCTGGACGAGACCTGGGCCAAGCCGCCGTCCAGGCTGGACTCGCCGCTGTACGAGGCCATCGGCGCCGCGGCCGCCGCGACCTATCCGGACGCGGTCTTCGCGCCCGCCCTCTTCGAGGCCGGGACGAGCCTGGCGCCGTGGACCTCCAAGGGCGTCCCCGGTTACGGCGTCTACCCCTACGTCGTCGACAACGACCAATTGATCGCGATGCACGGCAACGACGAGCGCATCGCCGTCGAGGCCCTCAAGCAGGGCACGGAGTTCATGTACCGGCTCTTCGGCCGCTTCCGGATGGGCTGATCTACAGGCGCCCCCGGCCCCGCGGCCCGCGCGGGGCCGGGGGCGCACCCATGCCCGTCGCGGCGCGATGCCCTCGATGTCGCAAGCCCGCCGTAGACTCCTTGGTCGTGGCAGGCCGGATTCGCAATGAGGACATCGCACTCGTACGGGAGCGCTCGTCCATCGCCGACGTGATCGGCGAGTACCTGCAGCTGCGCAGCGCGGGCGGCGGCAATCTCAAGGGCCTGTGCCCCTTCCACGACGAGAAGTCCCCGTCGTTCAACGTGACGCCCTCGCGCGGGCTGTACTTCTGCTTCGGCTGCGAGGCGGGCGGCGACGTCATCAAGTTCGTCCAGGAGATCGAGCACCTGACCTTCACCGAGTCGGTGGAGCGGCTCGCCGCCCAGGCCGGGATCCAGCTGCGCTACGAGGAGGGCGGCGGGCGCGGCCCCCGCCAGGACGGCGGGCAGCGCGCCCGGCTGGTCGAGGCGCACCGGGCGGCCGCCGAGTACTACGCCGAGCAGCTGAACTCCGCCGCCGGCGCGCCCGGCCGCACGTTCCTGTCCGAGCGCGGCTTCGAGGCCGCCGACGCCGAGCGCTTCGGGGTCGGCTTCGCGCCCCGCGAGTGGGAGGGCCTCGTCAGGCACCTGCGCGGGCGCGGCTTCGCCGACCGCGACATCGTCGCCGGCGGCCTGGCCAAGGAGGGGCGGCGCGGCCCGATGGACCGGTTCCGCGGCCGGCTGATGTGGCCGATCCGCGACCTGTCCGGCGACGTCATCGGGTTCGGCGCGCGGCGGCTCTTCGAGGACGACGACGGCCCCAAGTACCTGAACACCCCCGAGTCGCCGCTGTTCCACAAGAGCTCGGTGCTGTACGGGGCCGACCTCGCCAAGAAGGAGATCGCCCGGCGGCGGCAGGCCGTGGTGGTCGAGGGCTACACCGACGTGATGGCCTGCCACCTGGCGGGCGTCCCGACGGCCATCGCCACCTGCGGCACGGCGTTCGGCGACGAGCACATCAAGGTCCTGCGCCGCCTGCTGATGGACCAGGACGAGTTCCGCGGCGAGGTGATCTTCACCTTCGACGGCGACGCGGCCGGGCGCAAGGCGGCGCTGCGCGCCTTCGACGACGAGCAGAAGTTCGTGTCCCAGACGTTCGTGGCCGTCCAGCCCGACGGCCTCGACCCGTGCGACCTGCGCATCCGGCACGGCGACGCGGCGGTGCGCGACCTCGTGGCGTCCCGGCTGCCCCTGTTCGAGTTCGCCGTGCGCAGCGCGATCGAGCAGCACGACCTCGACACGGTCGAGGGGCGGCTCGGCGCCCTGGACGCGGCCGCCCCCGTCGTCGCCGCCATCAAGGACCGCTCCCGCCGCCACATGTACGCGGTCAACCTGGACCGCTGGCTCGGCATCATGGACGAGCAGTTCGTGCTGCGCCGCGTCCGCGAGCTGGCGAACCGGCAGCACGGCCGCGCGCGGGCAGGGAACGGGCGCGGCCAGAACGGGCACGGGCGCCCCCAGAACGGCGACGGCCGGGCGAACGGCCCCGCCGCGGAGAACGGGCGCCGCGGCGACGCGGAGCCGCAGGCGCCGCGGCGGCCCGCCTTCGACCCCGCCGACCCCGAGGTCCAGCGCGAGCGCGAGCTGCTGAAACTGGCGGTCCAGCGCCCGGCGCTGCTCGGCCCGGCGTTCGACGAGCTCCCGGTCGAGGCGTTCCTCGCGCCCCCGCACACGGCGGTGCGCGCGGTGATCGCGGATGCGGGCGGCGTCACGGCGGCGGGGAGCGTGCCGGAGTGGGTCGCCCGCCTTCTGGAGCGGGCGCCGAACGACCAGGTCAGGGATCTGCTCACCAAGCTCGGGGTGGAGCCGGTCCGGTCCGCCCAGGAATCGGACGACCGCTATGCCGCGGAATTGCTCGCCCGAATTCAGGAGCGCCAGCTCACCCGCATGATCGCGAGCGTGAAATCTAAACTCGGGCGGCTGAATCCGGTCGAGGCGGCCGAGGAGTACAACCGGCTCTTCGGTGATCTTGTCGCGCTTGAGCAGCAGAGACGGGTGTTGCGGGATCGGGGGCTTGGGTCGCAATAGGCGTCCGTCCCGCGAAAATGGGTCCTGTGATCTAGGCCCCATTTGACGCAGACTGTCTGCGTGGGCCCTTCGGTGCTGCCAAGCGAGGCGCCATCGGTTGATCAGGTGGCGGACCTCGTCGCACGCGGCAGAGAGCGCGGCGGTGTGACCGTCGAGGACGTCGCTGCCGCGCTCGATCGCTCGGACTTGCCGGACGACTCGCTGGAGCGGGTCGTCCGGATGCTCGCAGAGCAGGGGGTGGACGTCCTCGACTCTCAGCAGGAGACCGAGGACGTCACGCGAGCGGATGAGGGAGACCTCGGCAAGCGGGCGCCGACGAGCGACCTGGTTCGGATCTACCTGAGAGAGATCGGTCGCGTACCGCTGCTCACGGCAGAAGATGAGGTAGAACTCGCGAAATCGATCGAGGCGGGACTGTTCGCCGAGGAGAAGATGGCGCGCACCGCCGTCCTCGCCCGCGGCGAGCTGCTCGACCTCGAACTGCTCTCCCGCGAAGGGGCGCGGGCGAAGCAACGGCTGATCGAGGCCAATCTCCGGCTCGTCGTCTCGATCGCCAAACGCTACGTCGGCAGGGGAATGCTGTTCCTCGACCTGATCCAGGAGGGAAATCTCGGACTGATCCGCGCGGTCGAGAAATTCGACTACACCAAGGGGTTCAAGTTCTCGACCTACGCCACCTGGTGGATCCGGCAGGCGATCACCCGGGCGATCGCCGACCAGGCCCGGACGATCCGCATCCCGGTGCACATGGTCGAGACGATCAACAAGCTGGTCCGCGTGCAGCGCCAGATGCACCAGGACCTCGGCCGGGAGCCGAGCCCCGAGGAGATCGGCCTGGAGATGGGCCTGTCGCCCGTCCGGGTCGTGGAGATCCAGCGCATCGCGCAGGAACCGGTCTCGCTGCAGTCGCCGATCGGCGAGGAGGACTCCGACCTCGGCGACTTCATCGAGGACGCCGACGCGGTCGTGCCGATGGAGGCGGCGGCCTTCCTCCTGCTGCAGGACCAGCTGGAGGACATCCTCGCCACGCTGTCGGAACGGGAGCAGCGCATCATCCAGCTGCGCTTCGGCCTGGTCGACGGCCACCCGCGCACCCTGGAGGAGGTGGGGCGCGAGTTCGGCGTGACGAGGGAGCGGATCCGCCAGATCGAGTCCAAGACGCTGGCGAAGCTGCGCCACCCGTCCCGGGCCCAGATGCTCCGCGAGTACCTGGACTGAGGCGCGGCCCGGCGGCGGGCCGTCCTCCCGGCCGTCCGCCGGGAGGACGGCCGCCGCCGGGCCGGCGCGCTGCGCCCGGCGCGGCGTCCGGCGGTGCGAAGAGATACGCGTTACCGCCGTTACGTCGCATTTCGTCCGGATGGTGTCCTACCGTGGTGACCATGCTGATCGTGACGACTGATGGCGTGGCGGGGTACGAGATCAGGAGCGTGCTCGGAGAGGTCCTCGGGCTGGCCGTCCGGGCCGATCAGGGCGCGGTCCACGCGCCCGGGCAGGGCGGGAGCAGCGCGACGTTCCGGGTGACGGGGGAGCAGCCGGGCGCGGGCCTGGCCGCGGCGCGCCGCGAGGCGGTGGACCGGCTCGGCGAGGAGGCCCGCCGCAAGGGCGCGAACACGGTGGTGGGCATGCGGTTCGACACCGCCCTGATCGGCGGCGGCGTCGAGGTGTGCGCGTACGGGACGGCCGTCTGGGCGGAGCCGGCGGCGCAGCAGCGCGAGCAGGCGCCCCAGCACCAGCAGCGCCCGCAGCACCCGGGGCACCTGCCCCCGTACGGCGACCCGCAGGCTGGCGGCCCGCCGATGGCCGCTCGCAACCTCACGATGGGGCTGCACGACCGGCCGCGCTGAGCGGCTCCGCCGGTCCGCCCGGAACGAGGCGGCGCGGCGTGGGATGACTCACTGTCTCCGACCCCACTTGACGTGCTGAGGTTAGCTTTCGCTAATTTAGGTAAGCCTAACCATTTGCACGCTCCTGGAGACCCTGATGCGTCCTGTGTCCGTCCTCGCGCTCGCCGGCGCCGCCGCGGTGTCGATGTCCCTTCTGACGGCGTGCGGCGGTGACGGGGACGAGGCGGGCGCGGCGGGCGCCGTGGCCGTGACGGCCACCGACGACGCCTGCGAGGTCGCCAAGACCGACCTCCCCGCGGGCAAGACCACCTTCAAGGTCGCCAACAAGGGCTCCAAGGTCAACGAGTTCGAGGTGCTCAAGCCGGACGGCAAGATCCTCGCCGAGCGGGAGAACATCGGCCCCGGCACCAGCGTCGACTTCGTGGTGAACCTGCCCGCGGGCACGTACAAGCTGCTGTGCAGCGCCGGGCAGACCGGCAAGGGGCCGTCCCAGGACGTCACGGTCACCGGCGGCGCCGCGGGCGGCGCGGACCCGCGCCTGAGCAAGGCCGCGGCCGACTACAAGGCCTTCGTCATCGTCCAGACCGACGACACGATCGCCAAGACGCGGAAATTCGTGGACGCGGTGAAGGCCGGCGACGTCGAGAAGGCCAAGGAGCTGTACGCGCCGTCCCGCGTCGGCTGGGAGACGATCGAGCCCGTCGCCGAGAAGTTCGGCGACCTCGACCCCAAGGTCGACGCGCGCGAGGCCGACCTCAAGCCGGAGGAGAAGAAGGACTGGTCCGGCTGGCACCTTCTGGAGAAGGCCCTCTGGAAGGACGGCTCGGTCAAGGGCAAGGAGAAGTACGGCGACCAGCTGCTGGCCGACCTCGGCACGCTGAAGTCGCGGCTGCCCGGCCTCACGCTGGACCCCGTCAACGACATGGCGGGCGGCGCGAAGGAGCTGCTGGACGAGGTCGCCACCGGCAAGGTCACCGGCGAGGAGGAGGCGTTCAGCCACACCGACCTCGTCGACTTCAAGGCCAACGTGGACGGCGCCAGGAAGATCTACGAGCTGCTCAAGCCGGTCGTCCAGGAGCACGACGCGCAGCTCGCCAAGGACCTCGACGACAACTTCGCGGGCGTCGAGGCGCTGCTGAAGAAGCACGAGAAGGGCGACGGCTACGTGTCCTACGACAAGGTCGGCGAGGACGAGCGCAAGGAGCTGGCCGACGCGGTGAACGCGCTGGGCGAGCCCCTGTCCAAGCTCGCCGCCGCCGTCGCCAAGTGATCCGGACGAGAGGAACGGCAGCGGCATGACGGGCGAAGGGACGCAGGAGCGGCCGGGCATGTCCCGGCGGCGGATGCTGGGGTTCTCCGGCGCGAGCCTGCTCGTCGGGGCCGCCGCCGGGGCCGGTCTGGACCGGGTCGCCTCCGCGGAGGAGGACGACGACGCGGGCGACGCGATCGCCTTCCACGGCGTGCACCAGGCGGGCATCGCCACCCCCGTGCAGGACCGGCTGCACTTCGCGGCCTTCGACGTGACGACGGGCGACCGCGACCGGCTCGTGCGGATGCTGAAGGAGTGGACGGCCGCGGCCGCCGCCATGACCGCCGGCCGGCCGGTCGGCGACGGCGCGGTCGGCGGCCCCTCGGTCGCTCCGCCCGACGACACCGGCGAGGCGCTCGGGCTGCCGCCGTCCCGGCTCACGCTGACGATCGGCTTCGGCCCGTCGCTGTTCGAGAAGGACGGCAAGGACCGGTTCGGCCTCAGGGCGCGCCGTCCCGCCGCGCTGGTCGACCTGCCGCACTTCCCCGGCGACAACCTCGACCCGGCCCGCAGCGGCGGCGACATCGCCGTCCAGGCCTGCGCGGACGACCCGCAGGTCGCGGTGCACGCCGTCCGGAACCTGGCGCGCATCGGGTTCGGGGTGGTCGCGGTCCGATGGTCCCAGCTCGGCTTCGGCAAGACGTCCTCGACGACGCCGGACGCGCAGACCCCGCGCAACCTGTTCGGGTTCAAGGACGGCACCGAGAACATCGCCGGTACCGAGGCGGACCTGCTCGACCGCCACGTGTGGGCGGCCGGGGGCGACGGGGCCGACTGGATGGCGGGCGGCTCCTACCTCGTCGCCCGCCGCATCCGGATGCACATCGAGACCTGGGACCGCACGTCACTGCGCGAGCAGGAGGACGTCTTCGGGCGCAACAAGGGCGAGGGCGCGCCGGCCGGGCTGCGGAAGGAGCGCGACAAGCCCGTCCTGTCCCAGATGAAGCCGGACGCGCACGTGCGGCTCGCCCACCCCGACTCCAACCAGGGGACGCGCATCCTGCGGCGGGGCTACTCGTTCACCGACGGGTCGGACGGCCTCGGCCGGCTGGACGCGGGCCTGTTCTTCATCGCGTTCCAGCGCGACCCGCGGACGGGGTTCATCCGCGTGCAGAACTCGCTGGCCACCGACGCTCTGAACGAGTACATCCAGCACGTCGGGTCGGGCGTCTACGCGTGCCCGCCCGGCGTCCGCAAGGGCGGCTACTGGGGCGACACCCTCTTCGCCTGACGGGCCGCGGGCTAGCCCTGCCCGGCCCGCTCCGAGCGGATCCGCGCCACCACGTCGCCGGCGGCCGTCCTGATGGACTCCAGCTCCTGCAGGTAGGCCCAGTAGTCGGGGTGGGCGCCCGTGAGCCGCTGCGGCGCCCTCTCCAGCCGCTCGACGAGGGAGTCGAGCACGCGGGCGTGCTGGGGCGGGGCGCCGCCCGGCTGCGCCATGGCGAGCCGCTGGGCGTCGCGCACCGCGAACCGGACGCCCTCGACGGGCCCGGCCGGGTCCTCGGCGACCGCTCTCAGCTCCTCCACCCGCCCGGTGACCTGCCCGGCGCGGCGGTCGGCCGCGTTCAGCTCGGTGCGCGCGGCGGTGAGCGCCTGCTGCGCCCGCTTCCATTCGGAGCGGCCCGCGTGCGCGGACGCCTCGTTCAGCCGCTCGCGGGCCCGGGTGACGGCCGCCTCGATCGACTCGGGGGCGCCCTTGAGGTCCTGCCAGCACGCCTGCGAGTAGCCGCGCACGAGGACGCGCATCGCCTCCCGGACGCCCGCCGCGCGGTTCGCGACGGCGTCGGCGCGCGTCCGGACGGAGGAGAGCGAGTCGCGGACCTTCTGCGCCTGCCGGGGCAGCTCCGCGGCCGCCTCCCGCGCCCGCTCGGCGATCTCGCGGACCTCGTCGGCCGCGCGGATGGCGCCGTCGAGGCCGAACCCGCCGAGCCCCTGGGAACCGAGCTGCGCCAGGACCTGCTTGGCGCGGTCCAGCTCCTGCTCCGGGTCGGCGGCGTCCATCCCGGCGGCCCTGGCCGCGGACACGGCGGCGTCGGCGGCGGCCACGGCGTCGCGGGCGGCGGTGAGGCGGGGCGGGAGCTGGTCGAGCGCGGACTCCAGCCGGGCCATCCGCGGGGCGAGGCGCTCGGCGAAGCCGTTGAGGTCCCCGGTGATCTTCTGGAGCCGCTCGGTGGAGGCGACGAACGCGCGCCGCGCGGCGTCGTACTCGGCCGGTGACCGGTCCCGGTCATCGAGGTCGTGGGCGTCCAGGACGGAGATGTAGGCCACCGAGGCGGCGTCGGCGGCCTCGGCGAGCCGGGTGAACTCCCGGCGGGCGGGCTCGGCCGCCTTGGCGTCCAGGTCCTCGAACACGGTGACGCGGCCGTCGATGTACTTCTGCGCCTGGTCCATGTCGTAGAAGGCGGCCGCGGCCGCCTCCCGCGCCTCGACGGCCCCGGCCGCCGCCTGTGCCCCGCGGCCGCCCCGGCGGCGCTGGTCGCCCGGTCCCCGCAACGCAGCCTCCCTTCGTCCGCCCCCCAGTCTGGCGCAACCGGCCCGGGTTTCGTCCACGCGGGAAGGCGGGCGGGTGCGCGGCGACGGCGGGGTGGCGACCGAATCACAAAGATTGTCGCCATCCCTTCATAAAGGATGGAACGGATAGCATCGCTGCAACGTCGATAAGGCTGGGCGCCCGTTCGGCGTCCGATCCGGCATGCGATCTTGGAGGCTCATCGTGCCCGTCAGCCTGAGCAAAGGCGGCAACGTCTCGCTCACCAAGCAGGCCCCCGGCCTGTCCGCGGTGACCGTCGGTCTCGGCTGGGACCTGCGCACGACGACCGGGACCGATTTCGACCTCGACGCCTCCGCCATGGTCCTGGACGCCTCCGGAAAGATCATTACGGACCAGCACTTCGTCTTCTTCAACAATCTGCGCACGCCGGACGGCGCGGTCGAGCACACCGGCGACAACACCACCGGCGCGGGCGAGGGCGACGACGAGCAGCTCAAGGTCAACTTCGGCGCGATGCCCGCCACGGCCGAACGGGTCGCGTTCGCCGTGTCGATCTACGACGCCGACAGCCGCGGGCAGAACTTCGGGCAGGTCCGCAACGCCTTCATCCGGGTGCTGAACCAGGCCGACGGTGCGGAGATGGCGCGCTACGACCTGACCGAGGACGCGTCCATGGAGACCGCCATGGTCTTCGGTGAGCTGTACCGCAACGGGACGGAATGGAAGTTCAGGGCGGTGGGCCAGGGGTACGCGTCGGGACTGGCCGGCATCGCGGCCGACTTCGGCGTCAACATCTGAACAGTCCGAGCAGTCTGGACAGGAAGGGAGCAGCCCGCACATGGGGGTCTCACTCGCCAAGGGCGGCAACGTCTCGCTGACGAAGGCCGCGCCGAACCTCACCGCGGTCACCGTCGGCCTCGGCTGGGACGTGCGCGCCACCACCGGCGCCGACTTCGACCTGGACGCCTCCGCGCTGATGCTGGCGAGCACCGGCAAGGTCATGTCGGACCAGCACTTCGTCTTCTTCAACAACCTGCGCAGCCCGGACGGCTCGGTGGAGCACACCGGCGACAACCTGACCGGCGAGGGCGAGGGCGACGACGAGTCGATCAACGTCGACCTCACCGCGGTGCCGGCCGAGTGCGAGCGCATCGTGTTCCCGGTCTCGATCTACGACGCCGACAACCGGCAGCAGAGCTTCGGGCAGGTCCGCAACGCCTTCATCCGGATCGTCAACCGGAACGACGGCAACGAGCTCGCGCGCTTCGACCTCACCGAGGACGCCTCCACCGAGACGGCCATGGTCTTCGGTGAGCTTTACCGCCACAACGGCGAATGGAAGTTCAGGGCCGTCGGCCAGGGGTACGCCTCCGGTCT
This sequence comes from Actinomadura sp. NPDC048021, assembly GCF_040653135.1. Classification (NCBI taxonomy): domain Bacteria; kingdom Bacillati; phylum Actinomycetota; class Actinomycetes; order Streptosporangiales; family Thermomonosporaceae; genus Actinomadura; species Actinomadura sp. NPDC048021. The sequence goes on along the minus strand of NZ_JBEZJQ010000013.1, from coordinate 177,776 downwards.
GGCGGGCATCGCGATGGACTTCGGCGTCAACGTCGGCTGACCGCCGGCGCCCCCGCACCCCGGCCGCTCCGCCCGGCCGCCCTTCCTAGCAGAAATACGCGCATGATTCTTCGCACCTTCGGGTGGTCCTTCGGCGTCACGGTCGTCGGCCTGCTCCTCGCCCTGCTCTACGACGGGCCGACCGGGCTCGCCCTGGTCGCCGTACTGGCCGTCCTCGAGGTCTCGCTGTCGTTCGACAACGCCGTCGTGAACGCCAAGGTGCTCGACCGCATGAGCGCCTTCTGGCAGAAGATCTTCCTCACCGTCGGCATCGCGATCGCGGTGTTCGGCATGCGGCTGGTCTTCCCCCTGCTGATCGTGGGGATCACGGCCAAGCTGAGCCCGGTCGAGGCGTTCGACCTCGCCCTCAACGACTCGCACCGCTACCACCAGCTGATGAACGACGCCTACCCGATGATCGCGGCGTTCGGCGGCATGTTCCTGATGATGCTGTTCCTGGACTTCGTGTTCGAGGAGCGCGCCGACAAGTGGCTGCCGTGGCTGGAGCGGCCGCTCGCCCGCATCGGCAAGCTGGACCAGCTGTCGGTCGTCGTGGCGGGCGGCTCGCTGGCGCTCGTGGCGTGGCTGTCGGCCTCCGACCCGGGCAGCGTCATGATCGCCGGCGTGCTCGGGATGGTGACCTACATCCTGGTCAACGGGCTCGGGGAGCTGTTCTCCGAGGCGAGCGAGGACGACGACGAGGACGAGGAGGACGGCGCGGAAGCCGGGAAGAGCGGCGGGCGGAGCGGGCCGAGCTCCCTGGCCCTCGCCACCGGCAAGGCGGGCTTCTTCCTCTTCCTGTACCTGGAGGTGCTGGACGCCTCGTTCAGCTTCGACGGCGTCATCGGCGCCTTCGCGATCAGCACCGACCCGATCGTCATCGCGCTGGGCCTCGGCATCGGCGCCATGTACATCCGGTCGCTGACGGTGTTCCTGGTCCGCAAGGGCACGCTGCACGAGTACGTCTACCTGGAGCACGGCGCGCACTGGGCGATCGGCGCCCTCGCGGTCTGCATGCTGGTGAGCATCGGCCACCACGTCCCCGAGTGGATCACCGGCGGGCTCGGCGCCGGGCTGATCATCGCCGCGTTCGCCAGCTCCGTCGTCCGCAACCGCAACCAGGGCGGGGACTCTCCTGACTCGGCGGCGGGCGGCGGGCGGCCGCTGCACTCCAGCCAGGTCTGACCCGCGCCACGCGTACCCGGAACCCCGCGACACACATCGATCACTGGAGGAGCCGAACGATGTCCATATCGCTGCAGAAGGGGCAGAAGGTCTCGCTGGCCAAGCCGGGCGGCGGCACCCTGACGAGGGTCAGGATGGGCCTCGGCTGGGACGCCGTGGTCAAGAAGGGGCTGTTCGGCAAGGGCAAGGCGCAGTCCATCGACCTGGACGCCTCGTGCCTGCTGTTCGACGCGTCCGGCGACCTCGCCGACCAGGTGTGGTTCCGGCAGCTGCGCAGCAAGGACGGCTCCGTCCAGCACACCGGCGACAACCTCACCGGCGAGGGCGAGGGAGACGACGAGGTCATCAACGTCGACCTGCAGAGCGTTCCGGCGGGCGTCGCCCAGCTGGTGTTCACGGTGAACTCGTTCACCGGCCAGGACTTCTCCCAGATCGCGGGCGCGTTCTGCCGGCTGGTGGACGAGAGCACCGGCGAGGAGATCGCGCGCTACGAGCTGAGCGGCGCCGGGCAGCACAACGCGCAGATCATGGCCAAGGTGTCGCGGGACGGGCAGGGCTGGTCGATGACGGCGATCGGGGCGACCGCCACCGGCCGCACGTTCCAGCAGCTGCTCCCGGCCGTGGCGACCCACCTGTGACCCGGACACCTGTGCTCCGGACACCAGTGATCCGGCGCGGCCAGTCCGCCCGGGGGCGGCCCCCCTCGCCCCCTGTCGAGAGCACCGTCTGACGAGGGGTAAATGCGGCATTTCGACCATATTGACGCCGCGCGTCGCAAGCACCTGTTCTACCGGCACCCGCGCCCGTTCGGCCGGCACGACGATCCGGACGTGCTGGCGGTCGCGCTCGGCGCGACCCTGTACTGCCCGGCCACCCGCCCGGCCCTCGCCGCCGACGTCGAGCGCGCGGCGGGGCGCGGCGTGATGAGCATGGTGGTGTGCCTGGAGGACGCGATCGCCGACGACGAGGTCGAGGCCGGGGAGGCCAACCTCGTGGCGCACCTGCGGGCTCTGCACGCCCGCTCCGCACCGGACGGCGCGGAGGTCCCCCTGCTGTTCGTCCGCGTCCGCGACCCCCGGCAGATCGGCGACCTGGTCGGCCGGCTCGGCGACGCGGCGGAGCTCGTCACCGGATTCGTCCTGCCGAAGTTCACCGCGTCCGGCGGTGGAGCGTTCCTGGACGCGCTGGAGGACGCGGCCGACCGCTCCGGGCGCCGGCTGCTCGCCATGCCGGTGATCGAGAGCCCGGAGGCCGTCTACGCCGAGACGCGCGCGGAGATGCTGCACGACGTGGCGCGGCTCCTCGCCAAGCACCGGTCCCGGGTCCTCGCCGTCCGGCTGGGGGCGACCGACATGTCCGCCGCGTACGGGCTGCGGCGCCCGCCCGACCTGACGATCTACGACATCCGGCCCGTCGCGGGCGTGATCTGCGACGTGGTCAACATCCTCGGCCGCGCCGACGGTACCGGCCACGTGGTGACCGGCCCCGTGTGGGAGTACTTCTCGCAGGGGGAGCGGATGTTCAAGCCGCAGCTGCGGCAGTCGCCGTTCGAACGGCAGAGCGCCGCCCCGCTGCGGCAGCGGCTCATCACCTCCGATCTGGACGGGCTGATCCGTGAGGTGCACCTGGACAAGGCCAACGGGCTCACCGGCAAGACCGTCATCCATCCGAGCCATGTGGCCGCCGTCCACGCCCTGTCGGTGGTGACGCACGAGGAGTACAGCGACGCGGCCGACATCCTGGGCGTCACCGGGGGCGGCGCGATGGCCAGCTCGTACGCGAACAAGATGAACGAGGCCAAGCCGCACCGCGCGTGGGCACAGCGGCTGATGCTGCGCGCCCAGGTGTTCGGGGTGGCCGCGGAAGGCGTCACGTTCGTCGAGCTTCTCGAAGCGGCGGACAGCCGGTGACGGGTTCCTGGGTGGGTTCGCGTCTGGGCGTCCGCCTCGTGGACGGCGCGCGGCCGGCGGGTGCCGGGCTCTCGTCGCTCGTGGGGCTCGCCGTGCGCCGCAATCCGAAGCGCGCGCATCTGCTGGTGTCCGCAGTGCTGGGCAAGCACGTGCCGACCGATCCGCGCCTGGTGTACGGGTCGGGGCTGCTGCTGGGCGAGCTTGTGCGCGCGCGCCTGCGGGGCGGCGAGCCGTCCCGCCCTGGTTCGCTCCTCCTGGACGGGCTGCGGGGCGAGCCGAACGCCGCCGCCGGGCTACGTGACCTCGTGCGCACTCCCCAGAACCCTGTGGACGCGATCGTGCTGGGTTACGCCGAGACCGCCACGGCCCTGGGGCATTCGGTGGCGGACGCTCTGGGCGGCGCGTACTACCTGCACTCCACACGGCGTCCCGTCGAGGGGTTCGCCACCTACGGCGGATTCGAAGAAGAGCACAGCCACGCCACGAGCCATCTGCTGCTCCCCGCCGACACCGCCCCGCTCGATCGCGACGTACCGATGGTTCTGGTGGACGACGAGCTCTCGACGGGCCGGACGGTGCTGAACACCATCGAGGCCCTGCATGCCGTCCGTCCCAGGAGCCACTACGTACTGGCGGCCCTGGTCGACTTGCGAGACCCCGACGACCGGGCCCGGATGGACGATCTCGCCGTCCGGCTGGGTGCCCGCATAGACGCGGTGGCTCTGGCCGAGGGACGGGTCGGGCTTCCGGAGGGCGTCCTTGAGGCGGGCAAGGCACTCGTCGCCGGGATACCGTCACCGCCCTTCATCCCCGAGGGAGGATCGGCGTTCGGAGTCTCCCGGGTCGAGCTGGAATGGCCTGCCGCACTGCCGGACGGCGGACGCCACGGTTTCCTGCCCGAGCACCGGACGCGGCTGGAGAAGGAACTGGCCCGGATGGGCGACGTCCTCTGGGGCAACCTCGGCGAAGAAGCCTCCCGTGTCCTCGTCCTTGGATTCGAGGAGCTGATGTACGCGCCGCTGCGCCTCGCGGAGGCGCTCGCCGATGCCCGGCCGGACGTGGACGTCCGCTACTCCACGACGACGCGTTCCCCTGTCCTGGCCGTCGATGACCCCGGTTACGCCATCAGGACCCGCCTGGTGTTCCCCTCCCATGACGACCCCGCCGACGGGCCGGGGGAGCGGTACGCCTACAACGTCGCCCCTGGGGCCGGTCAACGCCGCTTCGACAGGATCGTGTTCGTGGTGGACGACGTCGGCGACACCCCGGCGCTCGCCAGCGGCCTGCTGGAACGGCTTCGCGCGCTAGCCCCCGTGACGGTCGCCACCGTCCCGTCCTACAGGAGAGCGTCGTGAAGCCGCTTTACGGGCCCGAGTTCGGCAGCTACCCCAGGGAAGACGTCGCCTGGCTGCTCAAAGACCTGTCCGGCGCACGGCTCGAAGCGCCCACCGAGGAACGTGAGGCGGCGATCCAGTCGGGACGGGCGCACTACGCCGAGTCGCTTCCGGTCGAGTACCAGCCGGGCCCTGAGTACCGGCGCCTGTTCCACGACGCGCTGGAGGCGTCCGCCGAGCGGCTCGCCTACGCCACCGGGCTGGTCACCGAGATGATCCTCGCCGAGCGCGGCCCGGACGCCGTCCTGGTGTCGCTGGCGCGGGCCGGGACGCCCGTCGGCATCCTGATGCGCCGCTGGGCCCGGTACGCGCACGGCCTGGACGTCCCGCACTACGCGGTCAGCATCGTCCGCGGCCGGGGCATCGACACGGTCGCGCTGCGGTATCTCGCCGAGCACCACGACCCGGCGTCCGTGATGTTCGTGGACGGCTGGACGGGCAAGGGCGCCATCACCAAGGAACTGACCGCCGCCCTGGCGGAGCACCCGTTCCCCTCCGATCTCGCCGTCCTGGCGGACCCGGGCCGGTGCACGTCCCTGTACGGCACGCGGGACGACTTCCTGATCCCGTCCGCCTGCCTCAACTCGACCGTGTCGGGCCTGGTGAGCCGGACGGTCCTGAACGACTCCCTCATCGGGCCCGGCGACTTCCACGGCGCGAAGTTCTACGCCGAACTGGCCGGCGACGACGTGTCGCGCGTCTTCCTCGACGCGGTCTGCGCGCGCTTCGGGCACGTGGCCGAGCGCGTCGCGAAGGACCTGCCGGAGCTCCGCGCCGCCGACCGCGCGCCCGACTGGTCGGGATGGGAGGCCGTCCGGCGCAGCGCCGAGGCGGAGGGCATCGACGACCTGAACCTCGTCAAACCGGGGATCGGCGAGACCACGCGAGTGCTGCTGCGCCGCGTCCCATGGAAGGTGCTCGTGCGGGCCGACGCCGGGCTGGAAGTGACCCACATCAGGCTGCTCGCCCGCGAACGCGGCGTGCCCGTCCATGAGGTCGAGCCCGGACGGTTCCCCTACGCGTGCATGGGTTTCATCCATCCTCGGTTCGGCAAGGGGGCCGTGCAGTGACCGTCCTGGTGTGCTCCGACCTGGACCGCACGCTCATCTACTCGACTGCGGCCTTCGCCTTGGAGGGCCCAGACGAGACCATGCCGCGCCTACTGTGCGTGGAGTTCTACCAGGGCGCGCCGCTCTCCTACATGACCGAGACGACCGCGCGCACCCTGGAGGCACTCGCGACGGCCTCCACGTTCGTCCCGACGACGACGCGCACCCCCGAGCAGTACCGGCGCGTCCACCTCCTGGAGAAGCCGCCCCCGTACGCCATCTGCGCGAACGGCGGCCACATCCTGGTGGACGGCGAGGACGACCCGGATTGGGCGGCCTCCGTCCGGACCCGGATCGCCGACGGATGCGCCCCGCTCGCGGACGTCCAGCGGCGCCTCGCGACCAACGGCGGCGACTTCGTCCTCAAGCGGCGCACCGCGTCCGACCTCTTCGCCTACACGGTCGTGGACAAGGCCGCGCTGCCGTCCGGCTGGGTCGAGGACCTCGCCGGATGGTGCGCCGAACGCGGCTGGCGGACGTCCCTCCAGGGCCGCAAGGTCTACTGCCTGCCCGCGGGCCTGACCAAGGCCGCCGCCGCCGAGGAGGTCGCCCGCCGCGCCGGCGCCTCCACCATGCTCGCCGCCGGCGACGCGCTCCTGGACGCCGAGCTGCTGGAGGCCGCCGACCTGTCGATCCGCCCCGCCCATGGGGAACTGCACGAAACCGGCTGGACGGCTCCCGCCACCGCCGTCACCGCAGCGCGGGGCGTCGCCGCCGGCGAGGAGATCGCGCACTGGCTCCTGGCCCGGGCCGCGGCGCCGCAGATGTTCACAGACCGACCTCCCGGCCGGTAGACAACCGTCGCCGCCCAGGGGTCGCCGTGACGGCGATCTAGGGCCACAATCAAGGGTGCACCCTTCTCTCGCCCAGGAGGAGGTCACCTGGACCACATGAGCTCCCGTCTCACCGGCGACGAGACCGCGCTGTGGAAGGCCGCGGCCCGGGTCCTCGACGCGAACTGGACGGGCAACGCCACCGCCGCCTCGCCCGGCCTCTACCCGCACCAGTGGAGCTGGGACTCGGCCTTCATCAGCATGGGCCTGGCCCGCCACCGCCGCGACCGCGCCGAAGCCGAGCTGATCTCCCTGTTCCGGGGCCAGTGGGCGGACGGGATGCTGCCCCACATCGTGTTCAACACGCGGCTCGACCGGCGCGCCTTCTTCCCCGGCCCCGAACTGTGGCGCAGCGACCGGCAGCCCGACGCCCCGCGGGGCGTGCACACCTCCGCCCTCACCCAGCCGCCGCTGCACGCCCTCAGCGCCCTGCGCCTGCACGAGTGCGCCGTCGACGGGGAGAGCAGCCGGGCGTTCCTGGCCCGCCTGTACCCGATGCTGACCGCCCAGCACCGCTACCTGGCCCGCTGCCGCGACCTGGACTCCAGCGGCCTCATCGCCATCTGCCACCCCTGGGAGTCGGGCCTCGACAACAGCCCCGCCTGGGACCGCCCCCTCGGCGCGCTCCCGCTGCCCCCGTCCTCCTACGCCCCCGGCCTGCGCTCCCACGGCCTGCCGACCGGCGAGGACTACGACCGCTACGTGCGGCTCGTCGCGCTCATGCGGGAGGCCGCCTACCAGCCCGGCTACCTCCGCGACGCCCACCCGTTCGCGGTCGAGGACCCCCTCGTCAACGCCGTCTACCTGGCCTCCACACACGCCCTCGCCGCCATCGCCGAGATCATCGGCGCCGACCCCGTCCCGCACCGCGAACGCGCCGAGCGCGTCCACGAGGCCGTCCTGCACCGCCTCTGGGACGCCGACACCGGCTGCTTCCGCGCCCGCGACCTGCGCGACGACCGCCTGCTCCCCGTCATCACCGCCGGCTCCTTCGGCCCCCTCCTGGACCCCGAACTCCCGGCCCCGATCGTCCGCAACCTCGTCGACCTGCTGCTGTCGGCCCGCTTCGCCGGCGCCGCCGGCTACCCCATCCCCACCTGCGACATCCAGGCGCCCGCCTTCGACCGCGCCGGCTACTGGCGCGGCCCCACCTGGATCAGCACCAACTGGCTCGTCTGGTACGGCGCCCTCGGCCACGACCTGCCCGTCGTCGCCGACCTGCTCTACGGCTCCACCATGCGGCTCGTCCGCCAGTCCGGCTTCCGCGAGTTCTTCGACCCGTTCGACGGCACCGGCCGCGGCAGCCACGACTTCGCCTGGTCCGCGGCCCTCGTCCTGGACCTCCTCGGGGCCCGCCGCGCCCCCCAGGCGGCCTGATCGCCTACCGTGGGGGCATGCGCCTGAACCGGGGTCCCCTGCCCGCCGCGGTCCGCGACGAACTCGCGCTGGAACGCGGCGAACGCGTCCTCGCGGCGGCCCCCACCCGCGGCGGCTCGTACGTCACCGCCACCCTCCTCGCCCTGCACGTGCCGACCCCCTCGGGCGGCTTCACCCGCATCCCCTGGGAGCGTGTCGACCACGCCACCTGGAAGGACGGCTGGCTGCACGTCAAGGAGACCTCCGGCGGCGCCGAGCACCACGTCCGCCTCACCGACCCCGGCTCGGTGCCCGAGACCGTCCGGGAGCGCGTCACCGCCACCATCGCCGTCACCCACCACGCGACCCTCCCCGGAGGCGGGAAGGTGCGCATCGCCGGCCGGCGCCCCGCAGCCGGCGGCGATGTGCGCTGGACGTTCGTCTTCGACGCCGGGCTGGACCCGTCCGACCCGGGCCTGCGGGCCCAGGCCGAACAGGTCCTCGAAGACCTGCGCCGTCAGACCGGCCTCTAGCCGGGGTACGGCTGCTCCTCCTTGCGGCCGCCCGTGACCTGCTCGGGCACCCGGTCCTTCAGGTGCCCCGCCTTGTCCCGCGCGGCCCCGGCGAACGTCTCACCCTTCGACCGGATCTTCCCGGCCGCCTCCTGCACGTTCGGGTTCTCCGACACCTGCTTGGAGAGCTGCTTGATCTGCTCGTACCGCTCGCGCCCGGCCTTCGTCCCGAAGACGTAGCCGACCGCGGCGCCTGCCATGAACATCGTGCGAGCCTTCATGTCCAACTCCTACTGACGGCGGAATCGTGACACCCCCTATACCCGCCCTCGCCGCCTCAATCCCCGCGCGTGCGCGAACAGCCCCGGACATGCGCTAACCTAGACCCGCCGCCAGGGGCCGCCAGGCACCGGCGGACGCACGATCCCGCGTAGCTCAATCGGCAGAGCAGCCGGCTGTTAACCGGCAGGTTATTGGTTCGAGTCCAATCGCGGGAGCTTCCTTACCTCAGCGTTACCCCAGACCAGGCCCGTTCCCACCGAGGGAAACGGGCCTGACTCGTCTAGTGAGTACCGAACCGAGTACCAGATGCCCTAGTTGGGGTTCGGGAAGATCAGATCCATGGCCTGCGCGCCGTCCTGGATCACGGGCCGGATCTGCTGCCGGTACACCTTCTCCGTGACCTGCGTCCCGCTGTGGCCCACCAGTAGGGCGATCTTGTCCAGCGGCATCCCGCTGTCCGACAGCAGGGATACGAAGCTGTGCCGCAGCTCGCGCGGCGTCCAGGCGTCCGGGTCCAGCCCTGCCGACGCGATGACCTCGCGGCGGAACGCTCGGAGCACGGTCATCGCTCCTCGCACGGCGCCGGCCTCGCCGGGGAACAGCAGCGCTTCCGGGTCGAGTGGCTGGGGGAGACTCGCCCACAGGTCCCGGAGAGCCACCACACATCGCCGGGGGAGTTTGAGTGTGCGGCGAGACTTCTTGGTCTTCGTGTCGCCGCGCGCTCGGACGGAACGCCAGACGTAGACGGCGAACTCCTCGTGGTCCCACCCTGCTTCATGCACCGGGCGCCACTGTCCGCGGCCCTTGTCGTAGGCGACGACATGCGACCAGGTGAGCTTCCGCAGTTCCTCCGTCCGCGCGCCGGTGAGCAACGCGAGGATGACGTACTGACGCATGTCCGACTGCGCACGCTCGGCGGCGGCGAGCACTTGCATAGCTTGGGCGAAGTCCAGCGCTTTGGACGGGCGGCCGGTGCGCTTTCCGGTCGGTACTTCGCAGAGCTGGACGACGTTCCGGGTCACGCGCTCGTCACGCCGCATCACTCGATCAATGGACCGTTTGAGCACCGACCGGACTTCGCGAAGTGACTTCGTCGCGAGCACCTCGGCGCGGCCTTCCAACCAGCGTTCGCAGTCGTCCGCGGTGAGTTCCCGTACAGTCAGGTGGCCCAACTGCGGAGTGATGTGATGCTCGGCGAGGCTACGCGCGTTCGTGACGGTCGATTCGTCACGCCCCATGAGCCCGTACCGCAGGAACCCAGCGACCGCTTCGGCAATCGTCACGTCCGCCGTTGCTTTCGGTGCTTGCTTCTCTTCTCGGCGCTTCAAGCTCTCCTTGAGCTTCTTGAGCGCCTCCGTCTGGGTCTTTCCTCGGCCACGGACGATGATCCGGCGCCCATTGGGCTGATAGCCGATGGTTTGGGACGCCACCCACCTATTGCGGGCGGAGTCCCAGCTGAGACCGCCTTCCCCCGGAGAACGCCGCTTCTTACCGCTCACGCGGCCTCAGCCTCCCTTTCCAGTAGTTCGATGTACTCGACAATCGCGCTTGCAGGCACAAGGCGAACGCTGTGCTCCATGACGGTCCTGATGCGCCCCGCGCGAACCAGCTCGTAAATCCGGCTCCGGCTGAACGGGAGGATGCCGGGCAGTTCGGAGACCTTGTACAGGGGCTTGAGACCGAAGATTTCGGCCGAACTGGGCTTCCTGGTGTCCATCTCTCGCAGTCCATCCCTCGGCTTCTGGCGATCGGGCATGTCGGGCGGCGCGGCGGGGTGCGGGGTTGCTTGGGCGCCGTGCCGGTGGCGGTCGGGTGAGGGGTAGCCGTCCCAGCCGTCCCAGGGTCATTTCTGCTGGTCAGGCTGGGACGGCTTGTTTGGCTGGGACGGCTAAGCCGTCCCACGGTTTCGAGCCGTCCCGCGTTGACCTGCGATGACGAGGCTGGGACGGCTGGGACGGCCACCCGGCTCGCCAGGGGCGTTCTCGCCCTCGGGCGGGGCGATCTCGGGGCAGTACCGGGCCCATGCGTCGGTGAAGTCGGCGCGCTGGTAGCCCTTGGCCTGGCTGCCGTCGAGGAACCGGATGTTGCCGGACCTGATCTCGTATTCGCGCAGGATGGTTCCGAGCTTCATCGCGGTCAGGCCGTTGGGTCCGTAGTCCTGCCATGGCGCTTCCGGGTCGCCCTTGAGCCGGTCGAGAAGAACGGCAGTGGGCAGGGCGGGGTCGGCTCCGAAAGCGGTCCGGCAGTCCGTGAGCAGTCGGAGCCGGGTGGACATCTGGCCGTTGTCGTCGGCGTCGGCGGTAAGGGCCAGGACGGCGGCGCGGGCGCGGTCGGGCCAGTGGGCGCCGGCGTAGTCGGCGACGGCCACCAGGGGTTCCCAGGTGTCGGCGGCGCGGTCCTCCACCGGCATGGGCGGTTCGGCCGATTCCAGGGTGGCGAGGTCGGCGCGCAGCCACGCGGCGAGGTCGGCGGCGAGCTGGCGGAGCGCGGGCCGGTCGCGGCGGTGCCGGAAAGGCGAGACGGTTTCGCCGGGGCCGCGGCGGCGCATCCGGATGACGACGGCGCGGTCCTCGATGGTGTCGGGCATCGCGCCGATTCCCGCGAGCGCGGCCATAGCAAAGGTGGGGATGGCTTCCACGCGTCCGGTGTTGGCGTCGTAGCGCATCGCGGGCCGGTTGCGCTGGTGACCGGCGTTGAACAGCCCGCGCAGGTCCTCGTTGCCCTCGGCCTTGGGGCCAAAGATGGTGTCGGCTTCGTCCACGAGCAGGGTGGGCGGGTCGTCGGTGATGGACCGGTAGACCGCGGCCGGTGAGGAGTTGACGGTGATGAACGGCGAGTGGCAGGTCGCTTCGGTCACGTCCAGCAGCCGGGACTTTCCGCACCGCTTCTCGGGCCCACGGATAACGAGGCGGGGCGCGTGCGGCCAGGCCGGTTGGGCGTGGGTGGCAGCAATCCACAGCGTGACGGCGTCGGCGGCCTGCGGGGTCGGCAGAACAACGTAGCGGGTGAGCGCGGCACGTAGGGTGTCCAGCAGGGCGGCGCCGTCCAGCGGCGGCCGGTCGTCGGGCAGGTTGCTCATGCGGGGTTCCCCCTGGTGATGGTGCGCGGGTTGCGGGCGCCCGCGGCGAGCGCGGAACGGATGGTGGCGCGTGCTTCGGCCGGGGTGACGTCGGCGCGGGTGGGGCCGAAGTGGACGACGGCGGCCTCAAACAGCACGGCCGCGGCGGTCTCATGGTCAAGGGCGCCGGCGCCGGTGAGGCGTCCGAGGTTGTAGGCGGCTTTGTTGAGCGCGTGGTTGCGTCCACCGGTCACCGCGTCGGCGACCCGGGCCGCTTCCCCCTTGAGTGCCGCTTGGACATAGGCGGGCAGGTCCGCCACCGTTCCGGCATCCGAATTGGCACCCAAGGAGGGGACCTGGTGCGGGGCGGTGAGAAGTCGGGCCAGCCACGCCGGGAGCGGGGCGGGCGGCACGTCGTTGACGATGCGATAGGGGCCAGCGCCGTCGGGCAGGTCCACGTAGCTGCCGGGCGCTACGACGTACCCGCCGCACGCGCGGGTATCGATCAGCCAGCCAAGACCGGTGCGGTACCGGCCGGAGGTGTTGCGCAGCTCATTGCCGGGCGGCGGGGTGAAATACAGGTGCATCCCGCCGCGGCGGCGGGTTGTCACGGTGAAGGTGTCGGTTGGGAACGCTTCGCCGTGCCGCTCGCACAGAACGGCGAGCACGTCGGCGCCCTCGTTGACACCGGGCAAAGCCCACTCGGGCGGCGGGGTCTCGCCGGGCTTGGGGGTGTCGAGGTCGACCACAATCAGCCCGGACGGGCCGCACGCGACCGCGACGTTGAACGCCGGGCCGCGCTCCCAGAAGGCGCGGATGCGGGCCGGGTCGGTGGTGGCGTGCGCCTCCCAGTCGGTGAACTGGGAGAGGGGCCGCTTGTCCCGCGGCTGGAGGGGGAACACGTGCCAGCCGCGCGCCGCGCACGCCATTGCGGCGTCGGCCACTTCGGCGGCAAGGACGCCGGTACGGGTGGTGGTCATGCGGCTCTCCTCTCGGGCAGCGGGCGGTCGGTGGTGAGGGCGGCGGTTTCTGCGCAGGTCTTGTGGACCGGGCGGCCGTCGTCGTCGGTGAGGTGGGCGGTGCGGCCGCAGTGTGCGCAGGGGTCGGGCCGGGTGCCTCGCCAGCCGGTACCGCAGCGCGGGCAGGCGTCGCCGGGGTGGCGGGGCGCGCCGCCGACGCGGTGCTGTACGCGGTAGGTGCAGCACAGCACGCAGCCCTCGGCGTGGAACCGGACGGGCCGGTCACGCCAGTTCAGCAGGAGCCGCCCCTCATGGACGACGTAGCGCCGCCCCCCGTAGGTGACGATCTGGGGCGTGGTCACGCAGCGGCCCTCCGTCCGGCGGCCAAGCAATTGGCGAGGGCGGCGCCGAGGTGGCGGGTGTAGGCGGGCGGGATTGCCTCGCGGAGTTCGTCGCGGGTCATCCATGCGATGCCCATCGCCTCGCGGGCATAGGCGACGCCGGAGAAGTTGCCGACCACGTGGACGAAGTCGCCGGGGTGGGGTGGGCGTCCCATCTTGCGCAGCGGCGCGGCGTGCCCCGGGTGGGGCGGGACGAGGATGGGGTGGCTGGTCTCGAACTCGCGGTGCCGGTAGACGCGCAAGCCGGGGAACATCGCTCCGCACAGCGTCATCGGGTCGCGCAGCGGGGCGCCGGGAACGTTCTCGATCACGTACGGCAGCCCAGAGGCTTGCAGGCGTTCGCGGACGGGGCCGATCAGGTCGGGGTGGACGTTGCCGCGGATCCGCTGCGCGAGGCTGTAGGCCTGGCAGGGCGGGGAGGCGTGGATCAGGTCGAATCCGGCCAGGTGGTAACCCATTCCGGCCCCGCCGGCGCAGGAGAAGGCGTCGAGCACGCGCAGCCCGTTCCATGGGCGGTCCGGCAAGGTGAACGGCGGGCGGGTCATGCGGCGTCCTCGGGCAGGATGATCAGGCCCTCGGCCGTGAGGATGAACTCGTGGCCGTGCTCGCAGGTCCACAGGTCCCCGGGGGTGTCGGGGGCGAGCGCGGCCCAGCACGTGACCTCGGTGAGGCAGGACGGGCAGTCGGGGCCGCCGGTGACGGGCCAGTGGGTGACGGGGATCGTCCAGTCGGCGGGGCAGGCGCGGCAGCGCCAGACGTTGACCTCGGCGCCGTTCGCCAGGGTGGCGGGGCCGATCCATGCCACGTCGGCGGTGCGCTGGCAGGTGGGGCAGTCGGGCGGCGCGAGGACGGGCCATTGGTCGGGGGGCGGGAAGGCCGAGTAGTGCGGCATGTGGTGCTCCGTGGTGGTTCCGCTTTTGGGCGTGGTCGCATGGGGCCGGGGCGTTCCGGCCGTTTTCCGTGGTCTGGGTGTGGGTGGCGAAACCCGTAACCGTGCTGGTCAGTGCGCGGTTTGGGTGATACCGGCCCCGAAACCGGTTTCGGGGCCGGGGGAACCGCTCAGTCGTCGTCGAAGTCGTCTTCGGACTCGTCGCCGGGGTCGTCGTCGGCGTTGTTGCGGCGGGTGGGAAGGTCGTCCCAGCGGAGTCCCTTGGCGCTGCCTCCGTCGCCGCGCTTGTTGATCTGGCGGGTGCGGACGCCGAACGGCTTGAGCGCGGCTGACAGGGTGGTGGAGCGGGCGGTGCGGGCCTCCCGCAACTCCTCGTCGGTCATCTCGTCGACGGGCCGCAGCGTTTTGACCCATGCGCCGTACAGGTCGGGGCGGTAGGTGGCCAGGGCTTCCACGAGGCGGTGGGAGTGCATGGTGTCCTCACCTGCGGGCCAGACGGCGCGCAGGTGGTCGATCAGGTCGGACTCGTCGGCAGCGGCGACTTCTTCACCGGCGGCTTCGCCGCTGAGGGTGCCGGCGGCGGTGCGCAGGGCCAGGGCGCGGCGGCCGATGGCGGCGGCTTCGTCCTGCTTGATGAACGCGGCGCGGGCGATCTGGTAGTTGAGCGCGGAGCGGGCCAGCCAGCCGGTTCCGGCGTCGGTGGCGGGGTCGAACATGGTCGCGCGTACGCCGCGCCGGTACATGCCGGTGCCCAGGATCAGGTCGTTGGGAAGGTGGCCGGTGACCGCCAGGCAGAACCGCACGATGGCGTTGTCGGAAACGCCGCGGGGGATGGACTTGGCGTCGGGCCGCTGGGTGGTGAAGACCAGGATGATGCCGTAGGCGCGGGCCTTGCGGATCAGCCGTCCGGCGACCTCGGCGGCGGCCTTGCCGTACTTGGGGTGCTCGAACAGGGTGTGCGCCTCGTCGAAGATGGCCAGCAGCGGGTGAAGGCGAAGCTCGCGGCGGGCGGCCAGGTGTGGGTAGACCTTGCGGCCGTTGGGGACCTCCGAGAGCGGGAGTTCCTTGATGATCGCCTTGCGGCGCTTCATCTCTTTCTCCAGCGCCTTGAGCCCGTCAAGGGCGGCCTTGCAGTGCTCGTCGTCGTCACCGGACACGTACCGGTGGCAGACCGGCTTGACGGCTTCGACGTCGCCGGACCCCTTGAGTTCGTAGATCCACATCTCGCACGTGGGGTCGAGCGCACCGGCCAGCGCGAGCACTAGCACCGCCGACGTCTTCCCCGAGCCCATGACACCGCCGATGAGCATGTTGACGCCCATCAGGTCGAGTTCGACGAGCCGTCCGCGCGGGTCGAACCCGAACGGGATGGGCTTGAACAGGTCGGCCTGCCCGTCGCTCAGCAGCGGCCACAGGCGGCGCTTGGACTTGGCGGGGTCCTGCTTGGCCACCCACAGCACCAGCCGCCCGGGGTGGGCGTTGCGGTCGGTCTCGGGCCACACGCACCCCAGCGGCCGACGCATCGCCGCGGCCAGTTCGGAGCGCTTCTCCAGCACCGTTTCGGCGAGCTGGCCGGGCGGCAGGTCCATCTCCGCGCGCCAGCCGGGCCCATCGGTCGCCACCGGAACGACGAAGTCCACCTTCTCGTTCTTGCCGACCATGCCGATCGCGCTCAGCGAGGTCTCGATCTCGGTCGACTCCAGCCGCCGCTGCACGTGGAAGGCGACATACCGGTGGACGATCGGCTGATCGGGGTTGCGTCCGGCGGCGCCCAGCAGCGACAGGATCGCGGCGGCGACCATGGCCAGTCCCCAGCCGGGCAGCAGCACCGCGGCCATGGTGACCAGCAGCGCGACCGGCACGGCCACGATGAGCGACTGGCGCCGGCGCTGCTGGGTGCGCTGGGTCTGCATGGTCGCCAGCTTCATCCAGGTCTGTTCATCGCTGCGCCCCGCGGCCTTGGACACCACCGGGCGGGCCTCAGCGTCGGTCACCCAACGCAGGTACCGGCCGGTCAGCCTCCCGGCGCCGACCGGTGCACGCAGCCACAGCCGCCCCAGGTAGACCGGGGTGCGGGCGGCGTGGAAACCGGCCATGTGGGAGTAGTACGTGGCCACGAACCGGGCGTTCTCGGCGAACTCGCCGCGGTCGCGCAGGAACGACGGGATGACGGCGGGCGCGGTCGCCATGTAGGCGCGCCGGTCGGCCATCCAGCCCGCACCGCGCGGCGCGGCCGGGTCGTCCACCAGCGTGGCGCCCGGGTCCACGACCTCGCCGTCGAGGATCTCGACCGGGCGAAGCACGTCGATGTTCTCGCCGGTGTGGGTGCCGTCCTCGGCGCGGACGGGCAGGTTGATGACCTTGCCCATAGCCGAGTCGGGCGGCGTGCTGGCGGTCTCGTTGGCGCTCATCGGGCGTCACCTCCGGGCACGACGGCGGCGGCCATCGCAGATTCGTTCGCGGTCTCGGGTCGGGTGGCGGTGGGGACGGCGCGGAGCCGGGCAGGCCCGACAGCGCCCGGGGCGGCGGTGGCGGTGAGGGCGTGGATGCGCTTGGCGCGCTCCCAGCCGATCCCGAGCACGCTTTGCACGGTCCGCACCGAAGCATCGGAAGCGACGTCTCCGGCGGTCACCAGAGCCGCCAGCCGGGCGGCCAGTTCCTCGTCGGTCTGCGTGCGCGGGGTGCTCTTGGAAGCACTCTTGCGAGCGCTGGCGGGAACCCGCGTCCCCTTGTCAGCGCGACCGGTCCCAGAGCGCTTACGAGTGCCGCTGCGCCTCCCCCCTTGGGGTGCTTCCGAGACCTGCTGTCGGCGCTGGTCAGGAACCGAACGCCGGGCAGCCTCAGGAGCACTTTCCGGGGCAGCGGCCAGGGAGACGAGGGGCAGCAGCGTGCGGGCGCCGGACGGTACGGGCCACTGCGTCACCGGGCGGGCGGTGCGCTGCCCCGAACCGCTCCCCGATCCGCTCCCCGATCCGCTCTCGGCGGCGCGGTGCGGGGTGCTGTCGGGGGCGTCGTCGAGGGCTTTGAGGGAGGGGGCCGGGCGGCCGTCGGCCAGCAGCCACGGCGTAGCGCGCGACACCCCGTCCTGCACGACGCTGATCAGGTAGGCGGTACCGGCGGAGCCGACCGGGCCCAGCGCGTGACCAGCCAGCGCGGCCAGGCCGCTGCCGTTGAGCGAGTCGGGCCAGTGCCCGGCCATGTTCAGCAGAATCGACACGCTCAGCGCACCGAACTCGATCTTTGTCGCGCGCTCGTCGAGGTCCCCGCCGGCGTTGCGCAGGTTGGCGCGGATCAAGATGATGCCTGCCACCGTGCCCAGCAGCGCGGGCTCCACCAGCCACGCCATGTACGCGGCGGTCTCTCCCGGGGCCAGGTGCAGCAGCTTGACCATTCCCGCTTGGACACCGGCGGCCGACCATGCGCCGAATGCGGCCAGCACCGGCAGCAGCATCAGCAGCGCGGTCGTCCGGGTGCGCTCCACACGAAGCGCGCGGGCCTCTCCCGACTGGGACACGGTGTGCCGGACCCGAGCGCGCTCACCGGCCAGCAGCGCACGCTGCCGGACCTCGGCAAGGCGCTGCTGAGACACCCGGACGGCCTTGCGGGACCGGGCCTGCGCGCGGACCTGCGCGCGGCCCTCGCGGCGCTCCAGGCGCTCACGCAGTTCGGCCAGATCATCGGCGGCGGGGGCGGTCATGACGCGACCTCCCATCCGGCAGCGCAGTCCAGGCAGGTGCCCAGATGGCGGGGCAGGACGTAACCGGCGTCGGTGCCGCAGTCGGGGCAGATGCGGCGGGCCTTGAGTGCCTTGGCCAGCGCGGCGCGCTGGCGGTCGGTGGCGGTGCGCTTGGGCAGCGCCAGACGGACGTCGTAGAGGTAGGCGGCGCGGACCCCGCCCGGGGCGTTGTAGCGGCGCGAGCGCCACAGCACCTGACCGGCGATGTCCTGACCGCCGGGCCGCAGACCACGGGCGGCGAGCTGGCGGCGGGTGACCAGGTGCGGCGGCGCCATCCGCCACGGCCACGTGGGAATCCCGTGCCGAGCGCCGGTCGGGTCGAAAAAACGCGCGGCGGTCCGGTGGCTCATCGCGCACCCCCCGCCAGCACCGCGGCGGCGCCGGCGTCGGCCTCCCGGATCGCCCACACCAGCAGCAGGCACCCAAGACGCAGCGCGGCCAGCAGCGCCACCATCGCGCCCAGCAGCACCGGCACCGGGTGCGCGGCGGTGTCGGTGTGGGCGGTCAGCGCGGCGGCCAGCCGCTCCACCAGGGCCGTGGTGATGACCAGCAGCACACCGCCGATCCGCAGCAGCAGACCGGCCAGCAGCACCGCCAGCGCCACCAGCACCAGGCCCCACGGCAGACCGGCCAGCAGACCGGCCAGCCGCACCCGGCCGAACTCCTCGGCCAGGGCGCCGGTGAACCCGTCGCCAGGCGCCGAAGACGTCGAATAGGTCATGATGGGACTCGCTCCCTTCTTTCGGGTTGGGGGCCACCGGGCGGCCTGGCTCTGGCTGGAGATGGGGCCGCCCGGTGCCCGTTCACGTGATCTCGTGGGTGCCGCTCAGCGGCAGCAGCGGGCCGCGTCGGCCGGGGTGTCGTAGGCGGTTCCGCACTTGGAGCACTCGTTCCACGAACTCATCGCGCGCTCCCTACTTGCTCGACTTGCCGGACTTGGCGTCGTGGGCGTCCCGGACGGACTTGGGCTCGCCGTTGGGCCAGGTCGAGGACTTGCCCTTGGTCGGGTCGTCGGCCATCGTGGGTGGTTCCTTCCTTTGGAGGGGCCCCGGGACGTCGTTCTGTGGTGGTTCGGGCGTCCCGGGGCGCACCATGTCTTGGCGCGGGAGCGGCGGGCCTGCCGTTCCGTGAGCCGCTCCACCCCGTGAGCCGGGGCAGTGAGCGGCCGGACGCAACGTCAGCGCTTCTTCTTGCCGCCGAACGAGCGGCTGATCCCGCCCTTGTTGTCGCCGTTGACGACCTTGACGCCGTCTCCCTTGATCACCACCGTGTTGGCGTTGATGTCGCCCTCACCGAGGTTGAGCGGGCCGGTGTTCCCGCTGATGACCCGGCCGCGGTCGTTGCTGTCACTCATGGCGTGCGGTTCCTTCCAATCGGTGGGATGTGCTCGGGTGGCGCGCGTCGTCAGCGCGCCACAACCGGTCTGTGGAGGTCGCGGTGCGCAACCGTCGCCGCGATACCGAGGTCGGCCAGCACCGCGGCGAGGATGCGCCCCACCGTCGCGGCGCGGTGCCGACCGCCGGCGCATCCGACCGCGACGCTGAGCGGTCCGGCGGACGGGCCCGCCAGGTAGGCCAGCGCCGTGGCGGCGGTCGCGTCGATGAGCGGCCGGATACCGGGCGTGTTCAGCACCGCGGCACGGACCTTGGCGTCGTCGGCGGTCAGGTTCCGCAGTCCCCGCACGGCGTGCGGGTCGCGGAAGTGGTGGCGTAGGTCGAGGACAACGTGCGCGTCGGCGGGCGGCGCACCGTGCAGGTACCCGAACGTGGTGACCCGCACCTCGGCGAGCTCCGTCGCGGCGGTCGTGGTCGTGGCGGTCATCAGGCCACCTCGTTCAGGTCGAGGTCGGAAAGGTCCAGATCGGGGAGGGCCGCCAACTCGGCGGCGGTGAAACCGGCCCACACCCCGAACTCGGGGCGGATCCGCGTCGCCAGCTCGAAGCAGGCGCCGCGCAGCGGGCAGGACTGGCACACCTCGGCGGCCACCAGCTCACGGGCCGCGCGCTCGTCCGGCGACTCGTCGCCGTCCGGGCCGGTGTGCAGGTCGGGGTCAAAGCGGCACTGAGCGCCGGCGATGGCCTTGCCGCGCAGGTCGAGACCTGCGAGCGCGGCGAACGGGGTCAGGGAACGGAACACAGACACCTCGTGGGGGTTGGTGAGCGGTCGAGACGCGCGGCCCTCAACGGCGGCCGTGGCGGCCTCTACGTCGAGGGCGGACGTCTGCGATCGGTAGGTGGTCATTGCTGGTCAGCCCAGCGAGCCCGAGAACGTGGTGATCGCGTGAATCACCAGGTTGACCAGCTCAGCGGCCTTCTCCGGGTTGTTCACGGCGAAGATCGTGACCGCCACACCGGCGATCCACTGCGGCAGCTTGCTGGCCTTCTGCGGAAACATCTGGCTTACCTCCTGGGAAGCAACTGACTCAAGTCAGTTGCTCTGAGTTGAGACAGTAGGCCCGGGAGAAGCGCTCGTCAAGGCCCCGTCTCAAGACAGTTGGATAAGGTGGTTTCGTGGCGGACAGAGATGATGAGCGGCTACCGAGCCGACGTGTCGCGCGCCTCCTTCGCGCCGAGATCGAAGAGGGCACTCGGTATCCACCGGGCGGCAAGCTGCCCTCCTACCGGCAGCTCGCGGAGCGATACGACGTCGCGACCAACACCGCAGCGGCGGCGGTCCAACTCCTTGCTAGGGAAGGGCTGGTCAGTATCCGTGCAGCGAGCGGCGCTTATGTGCGCTCCCCGAGTGAAGCTGAGCCCGACATGAGGGGCGAACTTGCGAAGATTCGTGCTCAGCTTCACCGTTCGCGGTCGGAGTTGGACGACGCCGAGAAGGCTTTGGCGTACTTGCTTGACCGCATCCCCTCGGCGGAGTCGGACGGGTGATCGCTTCGTCATGTCATCGAGGTTCTGCCGTCAGGCCGGATGTTCGGAAGCGCGAACCACGAGCCCTAACACTCCGCTGACATTCGGCTGACATCCGCCTAAGCTCACCCCCCCGGAGCCCGAACCGTGACCACCGACGAAGTAATTGAAGCGAGGAAGGTGCTAGGGCGGAAGCTTCGCGGCCTTCGCGAAGCTTCTGGTTACACGCAGCAAGGACTCGCCGATCTACTCGGTTACTCCCGTCCTCGTGTCGCCGGCGCTGAACGCGGCGAAAGCTGTTCCGCTCTCTTCTGGCAGGGGTGCGACAGACTTCTTGACACTGGCGGCGTCCTCACCTCCACCTATCATGAAATAGAGGGGATCCGACGCACAGAAGCGCGCAAGGCGGCAGAGGCGGAACGCATACGACGAGCAGTGGACGCAGGTGGCATCCCGCAGATTAAAGAAGATGGCGGCAAGGTGCTTGCGGGATTCGCTGCGCGGTCACATAAGTTCATTGCCGCTTTTGTGGGTGCACGGGCCGCCGAGCAAGTCATGAGCTTAAGCAATGCGAGAACAACTCAGGACCGGCATTGGATATCTTGCCAGTCGGCCCCCTTCGCGCACTCGTCCGGACAATGCGAGTTGCACGTCTGGCCATTTGGAGTCGCGATATTCCATTTGGTCGAAGAACTCGCAATGCCCAACATCACCAGCCTCGCTCTATGGAGGATGCGAAGCTACGCCGAAAATTTGGCGTGGGCAACTGCCAACCTTCGGCGGTTGACCGGCCTTGATGACGTAAGCGCGTCATACGTACTGAGCGCCTACTGGGTCACCGAACCGGGATGGCCTGAGAGCACGCTTGACGACGCCTTGCGCACCATATGCACGCCAAGAATTCTGTTGCAGCGCGAAGCGCGATTCCTTGAGAGTGAGAGGGAAGACGCCGAACAGGCAGAACGCAGAGTTCTGACGAACGGGCACGATGGGAGCGGAATCGAGCCGTTTGGACTTAGCGGCCTGTCTGTCGGATACGCTTCATGGTCCGGGGTTGTTTACCATCCCATGGTTCCGGACCAGGCTCTGGCCGAGAGCGACCTTGTTGCATGTGAGTTGGCGACTCAAGCCATATGGGCGTACTGCGAACACATCAACCGACAGGTTGAATTCGGTCTCGATCCGGTCTTGCCCGAGGAACATGGGTGGCGGTTCTTGCGCGGGGCGAGATCTCGTCTGGTCAACCCTAGACCGCAGGAGACGGGCCAGCACCGGTCAATGCGTGATGCGATCGTTAAGACAAGCGGCCTGCTGGGCCATCTCGATCAAGCAATCGACATAGTGCGCCAATCGCAGGGTTAGGAGATCTCGTGACCTCAACCAGTGCTGTCCTGGTCGTTGTAGACGTACAGAACGGTTTCGTTCGCGCGGAGTCCAGTCACGTCGTTCCCGTGATAGCCGATCTGGTGGAACGCTGGCAGGCGTCCGGAGGCGATGTCATTTTCACGCGCTACATCAATTACGAGGGTAGCCCGTTTGAGCGCCTCATCAAATGGAAGGAGCTTCACACATCCCCGCAGATAGACATCGTTCCTGAACTCGTTCCACTTGCCGCAAAGGCAACAGCCGTCATCGATAAGACGATGTACAGCCTGTTTGCCGACGATAAGGGCCGCGCCCTGGTCAATGAACGTGGCTGGAAAGACATTTACGTATGCGGTATCGCTACCGAGAGTTGCGTACTAAAAACTGCCGTGGACGCGTTCGAGCTCGACCTGACTCCGTGGCTGATTGAGGACGCTTCGGCAAGCCACGCCGGGCAAGCCGTCCACGACGCGGGAGTCCTGGTTACTCAGCGCTTCATTGGGGAGGGGCAGATCATCACAACAAGCGATATTCCTGACGCACTCGTCGGCAACTCTGCTCCGCGCAACTGAACGGCGCATGTTGCAATCACGGCTCGGCGCTTGAGCTCCCCGCCCGCAACCGTCCGTCTTTTCTCACGGGCGCTTCGCGACAAGGTATTCACGAGCGAGTTTCAGCGGGGCGAGAGTATCTTTTCCAGCTACGTGCTGTGCGTAAAAAGCTTCCCGCCCATAGGTGTCAGAAGGAGTGGCGGGCAACTGGTTAAGCTCGGGCCACCGAGCCACTAGTTGATTGACCGATATAGGCTGCAATTTGCCGTCTGTCATCCTAGAAACTTGAACCTCTTTGAGTTCTCCTTGCGAGAGCACGTGAACGCCAACCCGCTTGAACATTTTCTCTCGAACGCTCGCCTGTCGATGAGTAGCCAAGCCCCGTACCCAGATCAGGCCGGCCAAGCACTGCCCCTCGGGTATCGAACGCTGATGCGAATAGTAGCCCTGATCATTCTGGCGCTCAATTTCCTGTAGCTGATAGAGCCACATTAGCGCCGTCTGGATTTCGTCCCATATGGCTTGTTCGTCTTTGCTTGAGAGTGCCACTGCAAGATTGTTGAGAGCAGCGTCTAGGGCGACGACTCTTTTCGTCTTCTCGTGGTTCATCCCTCTCCCTCGCGGATTTTCGACATCCTGTACTGCACGTATCTGGGCCTAGAGGCGGCATGGTTTAAGTTTGACGTAGCCACTGCCTAGGCGTCAGAGAGATTCAGGTCATCCCATACGGCCATATCATAGGAGTCTAGCTCCTCGCGAATTGCATCTTTTGGCTCCTCGTCAGGATCGAGCCACATATCATCCTCGTCGACGAGAAGCTGGATCGTTGAAACGATCGTTAATGCCCGACGGGTTGTGCGCAGACTTCCGCTTACGATATGCCTAGACAAGAGAGCTTCCAGTCTAGCGAGGAGTTCCGCCGAACTGTTTAGAAAATCGTCATATGCTGCACTGTATTCGTCGTTCGACATCGCCTCTTTTGCTTTGCTTATCTTAACGCACTTTAGATAGCAGTCATAGACGACTCCTCGAAATTCGGCATAAAGAGCCTTCCTCTCGTCAAGCGTTAGTGCTTCCCTTGCCTTCTCGGCCTTCTTTTCTTCGAGTTCCAAACTCTTTCGTGCGTTGAATTCTGCAAGGGCGAGATCTTGTTTTCCTTTTATTCTTGCTTGCAGCATCAGGCCAAGGAGGGATACGACACTGCTAACGGAGGCGCTGCTAGCTACAACAAGCCAAAGGGGCGTACCGGCCATGACTAGGGATCGTACGCAAGCGGCAACCTAAACGCCCCCACTCGGCCGAGATTTCCACGACAACCCAACGCTTGAATGCGCTCAGCATCCAAGTGGTTGCGTTCAGTTACGATAGTTGCTTCGAGTGTGCTGTGCGCGGGCTTCAGGCGGAGCCGCTAGGTGGCGTAGTCCAGGCGTCCTTGAGTATCCAAGTGAGTATCAGCACGGGTGGACGCGCTTGGACTTGCGTGGACGGCTGAGGCTGCTTCGCCGGACCGCGTGTGTATCGCTTTGCGTGAACTCCAGTGGTGTGGCCGGTTCGAGTCCAATCGCGGGAGCCGAGGCGGCTTCGCCTGCTCGCCGACCTTTGGTCGGCTTCGCCGGGGCCCGCTGTGCCAGCCCGGGGGGCGACCCCCCGGAACCCCCCGTGGGGAGCTTCGCTCCCCGGCTCCCGGTTGCGGTCTCTGATTCTGTTCAGGTGTACTGCCGGTTGCCGCCTTTGAAGCTCTTCGAATGCGCCGTTAGTTTTTCCTTCCCTCTCGGAGATACCCAGGCCGGGCGCCATTCCACCTTGGATCCGGTGGGGTGTGGTCAGCGTAGGGAGGCGGCCAGGGCCAGGAGGTCCGCTGGTTCGCCGCGGGGGCTGATGAGGAGGTCGGTGACGCCTGCTTCGGCGAAGCGGCGCAGTTCGCGGGTGATCGTTCTCTCGTCTCCGGCGATGACCGTCTCGTGGACGCCGGACAGGCCCTGACGGTCGAGGACCGCGCGGTAGGCGGGGAAGTCCGACACGGCGCCCAGCTGGTCGGCCAGGTCGCGGCGGACGGCGTCCGGGTCATCGGTGAGGGCCACTATGGTGCCCGCCAGTACGCGTGGCGCGGGGCGTCCTGCGGCCTCGGCGGCCTTGGTGATGGACGGGACGATGTGGTCGGCGATCGCGTCCGCGCCCACCCAGGTCGTCACGGTGCCGTCGGCCAGTTCGCCCGCGATGCGCAGCATGGCCGGACCAAGGGCTGACACCAGCACGGGCGGCGGGGTCACGCCGGGTGCGTCCAGTGTGCCTACCGCGGTCAGCGTCTCGCCGCGGTAGTCGACTTCCTCGCCGCGCAGCAGCGGGCGCAGGGCCGACAGGTACTCGCGGACGTGTCGCGCCGGGCGTTCGTAGGCGATGCCGTGCGATCCCTCGATGACCTGCGGGTGGCTCGGGCCGATGCCGAGAGTGAAGCGACCGCCCGTCATGGCCTGTGCGGTGAGCGCCTGGCTGGCCAGCGCGAGGGGGTGGCGCGGGTAGGTCGGGACGATCGCCGTGCCCACCTCGATGCCGGGGACCTCGCGGCCGGCGAGCGCGGCGGTCATGAGCGCGTCCCAGGAGCCCGCGTGCCCGAAGAAGACGCTGTCGAGCCCGGTGTCCCGGGCCAGGCGGACCTGCGTCACCAGGTCGTCCAAGGGGGCCAGTCCGGCGATGGTGAACAGTCCGATGCGCATGAGCCGCTCCAAGGTGAATCGGATCTTCCGGTTCTGGTTGTGCAGGATAACCTGAATCTTCTGTTCCGGTTACCTCGGGAGGAGGACGATGCGGGCCGACGCCAAGCGCAACCGCGAGCGGATCGTCTCCTGTGCCCTCGACCTGTTCGCCGAGCGGGGGCCCGGCGTCAGCATGGAGGAGATCGCGCGGGCGGCGGGCCTCGGCGTGGGGACCCTCTACCGGCATTTCCCCGACCGGCGAGCACTGGTCGAGGAGATCGCGACCAGTTCGCTCCGGTGCCTGGGGGCGGAGATCCGGCGGCTTCGCGGTCAGGAGCTTCCGCGCTGGGAGGCGCTGACCCGGGTCGTCGCCTTCTGCGCCGGTCAGCCGTTCGCGCTCGTGAAGGCCGTCGCGGACGGTGATTCGCCGCCGGAGGAGCGGCTTGCCCTGCAGGACGAGGTCGACGGCCTCCTCCGGGACCTCATGCGAGAGGTGCAGGAGGAAGGCGCGATGCGCGATGACATCAGCCCGGTAGAGGCCGTCGAGATCCTCAGCACCGCCGTCTGCCGTCCTGGAGCCCGGGAGGACGACGCCGTCACCCGCGTGATGCTGGACGGGCTCCGGGCGAAGGCGCCGGGCCGATGACGGACCGGGTTTGCACGGTGCTCCGAATGATCTGATATGTCAGGCGGGGTGCGGCCGTTCGGCAGTTGGGCGCCAATTCGATCTCATTTCCCCGTGAAAACTCTGGCGGTGTTTTCCCCGTATTGCGCGCTCGGGCCGGTGGATCTTATGGCCGGAGGCGGACGTCGTCCGCCCGGTGCGCGCGGGCTTCGCGCGAGTAGCGTGTTTCGCAGGCTTCTATGAGTCCCTCGGTCAAGTGGCTTGCGGGGTGCGGGTGGCTATGGGGAGTAAAGAAGATCAAGAAATGCGGCGGAAGGTTCTCGCGGAACTCCAGGAGGAGCTCCGGCAGAAGCCGCTGACAATCGGCGTGGTCGGTGTTTCCGGGGTCGGGAAATCCACTCTGGTGAACACCCTGTGCAACACCGAGCTGCCGACGAGCCCTACCGTGGCCTGTACGAGGGAATTCGAGAGCCAGGACGTCAGCATCACCGTGCGGGGCGGGATCGTCGACGGTCACCGGACGAAACTGAGGGTCGTCGACGCGCCGGGGCTCGGGGAGAGCGTCGAGCAGGATCCCGGCTACCTGGAGATGTACCGGAGCGAGCTTCCGAAGTGCGACGTCGTGCTCTGGCTCAGCGCCGCCCGGAACCGGGCGATCGCCCTGGAGCAGCAGTACATCGCGGAACTTCTCGGAGTGAACGACCGGATCGTCTTCGGTCTCAGCCAGGTCGACCTGATCGACCCCCTCGACTGGAACACCGAGGTGAACCTCCCTTCCGGCGAGCAGCTGAAGAACATGCGGGAGATCTGTCGCGACAGGGCGGACCGTTTCTCGCGGACGATCGGGGCGCCCGTCGAGTTCGTGCCCGTCTCCGCCGGCAGGCGGTACAACCTCCAGCCGCTCTTCTCGGCTCTTCTGGAAAAGGTTCCCGACGAGCGCGCCTGGATATTCTCGGGCGTCAAGGCGTTCACTGCGGGGGACTGGGTTCCGGAGAAGTACCGGGGAAAGGTCATGAGGGGTGCGGACGGGGTCGGAACTTCCAGGAAGGGGGCGGGGCTGCTGAAGTTCCTCCGCGGTGAGTGACGGGGCGAGACTTCGGCAGTTTTTCTCTGGTGCGGTGGTGGCGGAGGCTCTCCGATGGAGATCCGTCGCTGACGGAGTTGCAAGGGGTGAACAATGGCGGGCTCCGAAGAGAACATGATCCGCAATGAGCTGGATCGCTACAGCGCGAGCGAGCAGCTGGAGATCGCGCGCACGCGGTCCTCGCTCGAGGAATGGGCCAGGAGGATCAAGATGCTCAAGGACATCGCGATGTCGGTCGCGGACATCGTGAAGGTGGCCAAAGAGCTGCTGGACTGGTGGAACAACCGGAGGTGACGGGGCACTCCACCACCGTCTCCCGACGCCCCGGGCGGACGTCCCGGTTGCGGCGCTCATGCCAGGCTGTGATCTCGCAGCCTGGCATGGCGGTTCTCCAGGCGACGACGGCGAGCCGGACGTGTCACGGCGGGCCGGACAGGTCGCGTCCGCAGGAGTCCAGGTCGGGCACGACACCGAGCCAGGCGCGTACCTCCGCCGCCAGGCCGGTGTCCGCGATGAGGTCGACGATGGGTGCGAGGCCGGTCAGTGCTCGCTGCATGTCGATGAGCCGATGCGTGTCGCGGTACTCGTCGGTTTGGGCCAGGGCCCGCAACATGGCGCCGATGTCCTCGCCGGGGCGGGCGAAGTCGTCCTCGGTCAGCGGGATCGAGCGGAGATGCGCGGCGCGGTCGACCGCCTCCTGGCGGCTCATCGTGAAACCGCCGAGGACCCGCCGGGCGATGCCGTCCGGCCGGAGGACCTCCGGCAGATCCGCGATCTCGTCGCCGGCCTCCAGGGCCGCCAGCGACAGCCAGACGAGGTCCTCGACGGCGTGCGCCAGCGGGAACCCCTGTTCCAGTGCCCACTCGATGAGCGAGGCGGCGAGTTCCATATCGGCGGCCGGTCTCTGGAGCGGCCATCCCGCGCGCTGCCAGCGGACGTCCCGCACCCCTGCCTCGACCAGGCTCAGCCACCAGTAGAACGGGCTGATGTTCGATGGCTGGTTGTCCAGCAGCCACTGCTTGCGCAGAGGCGGGTCGATGTCGAGAAGGCGGTAGAACACGAAGTCGGTCATGTCGCCAGCCGATCTTCCTGGGGGCCGCAGCGTGTGAGGGCCCATGCATTATCCCCACGAATCGGATCCCTCGGCAGACCGTCGGGGGTTCGGGCGTTCCCTGGTCCGTGCCGTCGCGGTCCTCCCATACGGCGGGATGGTCGTTTCGGGGGTGATGATCGGGTAAGTGGGAGGCGACGTGCCATGCGGAGGGGGGCTGCGGCGGCATGCTCGCGCTGGTTCTCGCTTATGCCGTCGTCGCGGTCGCCGTGCCCTGGGCGCTCGGGCGTCGCCGGCGTGTGATGGCGTGCGCCGCGGCGGTGCTGCCGGCGGTGACGGCAGGGTGGGCCGCGGCGCAGGTCGGGAGGGGCGCGCTCACGGCGAGGCTGGACTGGGCGCCGGAGCTCGGGCTGGTGTTCGACTTCCGGCTGGACGCGCTGGCCATCGTGATGCTGCTGCTGATCGGCGGGGTGGGGGCCGTCGTCCTGTGCTACGCGGGCTGGTACTTCGACCGTCCCGAGAGGCTGATGATCGGGACGCTGGTCGCGTTCGCCGGGGCGATGACGGGCCTGGTGCTGGCCGACAACCTGCTCGTCCTGTACGTGTTCTGGGAGCTGACCACGGTCAGTTCGTTCGTGCTCATCGGCGCGACCCGGCCGGAGCGGGCGGAGGACCGGCGGGCGGCCGCGCAGGCGCTGCTGACGACCACCGCGTTCGGGCTGGTCATGCTCGCCGGGTTCGTGCTGCTCGGACAGACCGCCGGGACGTACCGGATCTCGGCGATGGTCGCCGATCCGCCGAGCGGTTCCCTGGCGACGGCCGGGCTGGTGCTGGTGCTGCTCGGGGCGTTCGCCAAGTCGGCGCAGGTGCCGTTGCACGCGTGGCTGCCCGCCGCGATGGTGGCGCCCACTCCGGTCAGCGCCTACCTGCACGCCGCGGCCATGGTGAAGGCCGGCGTCTACCTGGTGGCGCGGCTGACGCCCGCGTTCGCCGGCGCCGGGGTGTGGCGTCCGCTGGTGGTCGGGGTCGGGCTGCTGAGCCTGCTGACGGGCGGGGTCCTCGCGCTGCGGCAGCATGACCTGAAGCGGCTGCTCGCCTACGGGACGGTGAGCCAGCTCGGTCTGCTGATGGTCCTGCTGGGGGACGGGACGCGGACGGCCGCGCTGGCGGGCACGGCACTGCTGCTGGCCCACGGCCTGTTCAAGGCGCCGCTGTTCCTCACGGTCGGGACGGTCGAGCACGAGACGGGGACGCGGCGCGCCGATCGGCTCTCGGGGGCCTGGCGGCGGCTGCCGGTGCTGGCGGTCGCGGCGACGGCGGCCACGGCGTCGATGATCGGGCTGCCGCCCTTCCTCGGCTTCGTGGCCAAAGAGGCCGCTCTGGAGGCTTTCGCTCATGGCGGCGTGGACATCGCCGTCCTCATCGGGGTCGTGGCGGGGTCTGCGCTGACCGTGGCCTACGGCTTGCGGTTCCTGTTCGGTGCGTTCGGCGGGCGGGCCGAGGTCACGCCTGGAGGGCACTGGGGTCTGGTCGGGCCCGTCGTGGTCCTCGCTGTGGCCGGGTTCGCCCTGGGCGTTGCTCCTGGCGCGATGCAGAAGCTCGCCGGACCCTACGCGGACACGCTGCCCGGGGACGGCGAGTACGAGCTCGCCCTGTGGCACGGGCTCGGATCGGCGCTGTGGCTTTCCGTTGCCGCGCTCGTGGCGGGTACCGCGGTGTTCGTCTTCTTCGGACGGACGTTCCCCGTCAGGCGGCCGCGTTGGCGGTTCCTGGACGCGCAGCGCGGCTACGACGGGACGGTGGAGGGGATCCTCGCCGGGGCGCACGGGGTCACCGCGCGCGTGCAGATCGGTTCGCTGCCCTTCTACCTCGGGGTGATCGGGGCGATGGCGCTGGTGGTGCCCGGCTCGGCGCTGGTGGCGGCTCTGGTCCGGGGGACGGGGCCGGACGTTCCGTGGGACCGGCTGCGGGCGTGGGACGACCCGGCGCAGGTCGTCCTCGCCGTGGTCGTGATCGGCTGCGCGCTCGCGGCGCTGCGGGCCCGCCGGAGGCTGACGGCCGCGCTGCTGCTCGCCGGGACGGGCTACGGGGTCGGCGGGCTGTTCGTGGTGCAGGGCGGTCCCGATCTCGCGCTGACGCTCTTCGTCGTGGAGACCCTCTCGCTGATCATGCTGGTGCTGGTGCTGCGGCGGCTGCCCGTCCGGTATCCGCCGAGGCGCCGCACGGGGTCGGCCAGGGCGGTCGCCGGGGCGGTCAGCGTGGGCCTGGGCGGATTCGTCGCGCTGTTCCTGGTGGTGGCGGCGCTGAGCCGGGACACCCGCCCGGTCGGGCCCGGATACGCCCGGCTCGCGAGCGAGACGGGGGCCAAGAACGTCGTGAACGCGATCCTCGTCGAGATGCGGGCGCTCGACACGCTCGGCGAGATCGCGGTGCTGGGCGTCGCGGCGATGGGCGTCGTCGGGCTGGTGACCAGCGGGCGGCGGCTGCCGAGCCCGTCCGGCGGCGAGCGCGGCCCGGGGGAGGCGGGGAGCCGCTGGCTGGCGACGCCGGGGCGGCCGCCGCTGGGCGGATCCTCGGTGGTGCTGGAGGCGGCGGCGCGGCTCCTCGGCCCGACGATCCTGGTGTTCTCCCTCTACCTCCTCGTCGCGGGGCACGGCTCCCCGGGAGGCGGGTTCGTGGGCGGGCTCGTGGCGGGCATGGCGTTCGTGCTGCGCTACCTTCCGGGCGGCCGGCGGGAGCTGGCGACCGCGCTGCCGGTGCGGCCGAGCGTCCTGATCGGCGGCGGCCTCGGGCTCGCGGTCGCCACGGGCGCGGCCGGCTGGACGGCGGGCGGTTTCCCGCACGGCGAGTTCCTCCAGGGCGAGGTCTGGCACGCGTCACCGCCCGTCCTCGGCGAGGTCGAGGTGCCGACCAGCCTGTTCTTCGACATCGGTGTGTACCTGGTGGTCCTCGGGCTGGTGCTGACGATCCTCACCACGCTCGGGGCGAGCCTGGAGGACGAGCCGGACGGGGAGGAGGCGTGACCGGGCCCGCGCTCGTCCTCGTGCTGACCGTCGCCGTGCTGTTCGCGGCCGGGTTCGACCTGCTGATGCAGCGGTCCCTGATCCGCGTCGTGGTCGGGTTCATGCTGCTCGGGCACGGGGCCAACCTCGTCCTGCTGCTGGCGGGCGGGGCCGCGGGCGCGCCGCCGCTGCTCGGCGGGAAGCGGGAGGGGGCGATGGCCGACCCCCTGCCGCAGGCCATGGCGCTCACCGCCATCGTGATCACGTTCGGCGTCACGGCGTTCCTGCTGGCGCTGGCCTACCGGAGCCGGCGGCTGCTCGGCGAGGACGAGGTGCAGGACGACGTCGAGGACCGCCGGATCTGCGCCGAGCGCCGCCGCGCGTCGTGGGACGCCCCGCCGGAGCGGCACGACCCGCTGGAGGAGGACGAGTGAACGTCCTGCTCCCCCTGCCGTTCGCGCTGCCGCTGCTGGGCGCGGCGCTCGCGATGATCAGCCGTCGCCGCCGGTCCTGGCTGCGGGTGCTCGCGCCGCTCGTCGGGGCGGGGGCCGTGGCGGCCTCCGTGGCGGTGCTGGTCGCCGTGGCGCGGGACGGCGTCGTCGCCGTCCAGGTCGGGGGATGGGCCGCCCCGCTCGGGATCACGCTCGTCGCCGACCGGCTGTCGGCGCTGCTGCTCGTGGTGGCCGGCACCGTGCTGCTGGCGATCATGCTGCACGCGGTGGCGGAGGGCGCGGGCGCGCTGGAGCGCCGGAGCGAGCCGGGGGTGTTCCATCCCGCGTACCTGGCGCTGACCGGCGGCGTCGGCCTGGTGTTCCTCGCCGGTGACCTGTTCAACCTGTTCGTCGCGTTCGAGGTGATGCTCGCGTCGAGCTACGTGCTGATGACCCTCCAGCCCACGGCCGAGCGCCTCCGGGCGGGCATGACCTACACGGTCGTCAGCCTCACGTCCTCGATCATGTTCCTCACCGGGCTCGGCCTGACCTACGCGGCGGCCGGGACGGTGAACCTCGCCGACCTGTCCGAGCGCGTCCCGGCGCTCCCGGCGGGCACCCGCACGGCGCTCGGGCTGCTGTTCCTCGTGGTGTTCGGCATCAAGGGCGCGATCGTGCCGATGCACCTGTGGCTGCCCGACGCCTACCCGGCCGCCCTCACCAAGGTCACCGCCGTGTTCGCCGCGCTGCTGACCAAGGCCGCGGTGTACGCGCTCATCCGCGTCGAGACGCTGGTGTTCCCCCGCGAGCACGGGTCGTGGGTGATGCTCGTCCTCGCCGCCGGGACGATGGTCGTGGGCACCCTCGGCGCGCTGGCGAACGAGGACATCCACCGGGTGTTCTCGTTCACCCTCGTCGGCCACATCGGCTACATGCTCTTCGGCCTCGCGCTGTTCAGCGTCGCCGGGCTCACCGGGGCGATCCTCTACCTCGTCCACCACATCGTCGTGCAGGCGACGCTGTTCCTCGTCAGCGACCTCATCCAGGCCCGTACGGGGGAGACGTCGCTGCACCGGCTCGGCGGCCTCGCCCGGCTGTCGGCCCTCATCGCGGTGCTGTTCTTCGTCCCCGCGATGAGCGTGAGCGGGGTGCCGCCGACGTCCGGTTTCGTCGCGAAGCTCGCGCTGTTCCAGGCGGGGCTCGGGTCGGGGCGTCCGCTGGCGTACGCCGTCACGGGCGTCGCGGTGCTCGCGAGCCTGCTCACGCTCATGGCGATGGCGCGGATCTGGGTGCTCGGGTTCTGGCGCCCCCGCCCGGAGGAGGCGGGCGAGCCGCCGGCCGCCGAGCCCTACACGCGGGGCGGGGTGCGGGTCATGCAGGCCGTGACCGCCGTGATGGTCGCCGGGGGCCTGCTCATCGCCCTGTTCGCCGGGCCGCTGTCGGCGTGGAGCGCGCGGGCCGCGGCCGACCTGGTGGATCCGTCGGCCTACCGGCGGGCCGTGCTGGACGGGAGGACGCCGTGAGGAGAACGCTCCGCAGGATCGGGGCCCGGCTGGGCATGGCGGCGTGGCTGCTCGCGGTCTGGGTGCTGCTGTGGGGGCGGGTCGACGCCCTGGTCGTCGCGGGCGGCGTCGTCGCCGTGGTCATCGCCTACGCGGTGAGCCGGCTGCCAGCCGTCCCGCTCGTCAACAGGATCCGGCCGCTGCGCCTCGCCGAGGCCGCCGCGGAACTCGCGTGGGACCTGTTCGCGTCGAGCGTGGTCATCGGCTGGCACGCGCTGCGCGCACCGCGCCGGGTCAGGGGCGCCGTCATCGAGGTGAGCGCCCGGACGCGTTCGGAGCTCGTCCTGCTCGTGGTCACGACGAGCATCTCGCTGCGTCCCGGCACCCTGCTCGTCGACCTCGACTGGGACCGGTCGATCCTGCGCATCCACGGCATGCCGGTCCGGGACCGCCGGGAGGCCGACGCCGCGCGCGACGGCGTCCTGCGCACGGAGCGCAGGCTGATGCGGGCCCTCGTGACCCCCGAGGACACAGCGAAGAGAGAGGAACAGGGATGACCGTCGTCTACACCGTCACCATGACCCTGCTGGGCGCGGCGATCCTGATGACGGCCGCGCGGCTCGTCCGCGGCCCGACCTCCTTCGACCGGATCATGGCCGTGGACGTCCTGGCGGTCCTGCTGGTCAGCGGCATCGCGGTGCACTCGGCCGTCCGGGGCGAGCCCGCGCTGTCGACGATCCTGGTGGCCGTCGTGCTGCTCGGGTTCGTCGGGTCGGTCACCGCCGCCCGCCTCGCGGCGCGGCGGGAGGAGGGCCGGTGACCGCCGGCGACGTCGTCACCGCCATCCTGCTTCCCGCGGGCGCCGCGTTCTGCGCGGTGGGCGCGCTCGGCGTGCTGCGGTTCCCCGACCTGCTCACCCGGCTGCACGCCGCGACCAAGCCGCAGACGATCGGGCTCGTGCTCGTCCTCGCGGGCGCCGCGCCCCAGGCGGGCTCCGTCGCGGCCGCCGCCCCGCTGCTGCTGGTCGCGGTCTTCCAGCTGATCACCGCGCCCGTCGCGGCCCAGACGATCGGCGCCGCCGCCTACCGCGCCGGCGTCCTCGACCGGTCCGTCCTCACCATCGACGAGACCGGCCGCGAGCCCTGACCGCGCTCACTCCTCGGTGGCGGGGCTGCCGCCGGCGACGACCTCGGCGAGCAGGTCCTCCTCGGTGGCGCCGCGCCGCCAGTAGCCGGTGAAGGTGACGGCGCGGCGGTCCAGGCCGCGCTCGTTCACCAGGTGCCGCCGCAGCGCCTTGACCACGGCGGACTCGCCCGCGATCCACGCGTAGGCGCCGTCCGGGACCGCCGCCGCGCGCACGGCGTCGAGCAGGCCGCCGGGGGTGACCCAGGAGATCCGCGCCTCGGAGGCGGTCGGCAGGTCCTGCCGGTCGCCGGGATCCGGGACGTCGATCCAGACCTGCGCGGGCGTCCCGGCGGGCAGCCAGGCGAGGTTGCCGGCGATGGCGGGCAGCGCGGTCAGGTCGCCCGCCATGACGACGGGGGCGCCGGGCGGCGGCCGGAAGTCGTAGCCGCCGTTGTCGGGGCCGGTCGGGCCGAGGACGGTGACGCGGTCGCCGGGGCCCGCCGCCGCGGCCCAGCGGGCGGCCGGGCCGGACGCGCCGTCCATGTGCAGCGCGAAGTCGACGTCCAGCTCGCCGGGGCGCTTGTCGCGGACGGTGTAGGACCGCATGATGCCGCGCACGGCCGGGTCGAGCGCCCGCCAGTCGGCGAACCACGTGTCGCCGCCGCTGCCGCGCGGCATCACGGGGGCGTCCTGGTGGGGGTGCGGAAGGAAGATCTTGAACCGCTGGTCGCGCCCGCCGGTGACGAAGCCGTCCACGGACGCGCCGCCGAAGGTGATGCGGGCCATGGACGGGCCGAGCCGCTCGGACCGCAGCACGTGCAGGTCGAAGAAGGCGTACGGGTGCGCCGGGGTCTTCGGCATCGCGGCCTCAGCCCGTCTTCTTCGCCGACCGGAGGGACGCGGCGAGCGCTTCGAGGATCGGCGCGCAGCCCTCGTAGGAGAAGCGGGGCTCGGGCTGCCACGCGATGACCTGGTTCGCCTTCACGGCGGGCAGGTCCTTCCACGACGGTTTCGACCCGAGGTCCTTGGGCTGGAGCGCCTGCGTGCGGGAGTCGAGCATGATGACGTCCGCCGTGTACTTGTCGGCGTTCTCCCAGCTCAGCTCCTCGAAGTAGCCGTCCTTGCCCGGCTTCTCCGGGACGATCAGGTCGACGCCGAGCTCCTTGAAGTAGATGAGGTCGGTGTTCTTCCCCGGGCTGGAGGCGTAGAAGAGGTCGGGGCTCGCGGACGCCGCCAGCACCTTCAGCCCCGGCTTCGCCTTGGCCGCCGCGCGCAGCGCCTCGGCGGCCTTGTCGAACCTGGCCTTGGCGGCGGTCACCTTCGCCGACTTCGGGTCGGCGCCGAGCGCGGCGGCGAGGGCGGCGGTGCGCTCGATCGGCTTCGGCAGCGCGACGGCGCCGGTGGAGATGGCGACCGAGTCCGCCAGCGCGAAGATCTTGTCCTTGCTCTCGGCCGGGACGTAGAACAGGTCGCCCGGCACGAACATGTTGTCGACGAGGAGCTCGGGGCGCAGCGCCGCGTACTTCTCGATGTTGAACTCGCCGTAGGCGTTGCCGATGATCTCCAGGCGGTCGACGGGCAGGTTCCCGGCCTGGGGGTCGGGCTTGCCGTCCTTGAGCTTCGTCGGGCCGAACACGCCGACGATCTGGCGGTCCACACCGAAGTCGTAGAGGGCGGCGGCGGTGCCGACGTAGCCGACGACGCGCTGCGGGCGCGCCTTGAGCCGCACGCGGGTGCCGCGGTCGTCGGTGAACGTCCAGGCGCCGCCGCCCGGCGAGGCCGTGCCGCTCGCGTCGTCACCGCCTCCGCACGCGCTGATGAGCGCCCCGAGGGCGAGGGCGCCGCCCGCGCCGAGCAGGCCGCGGCGGGTGAGGTGCTGTGCCCCGATGTTCGACATCTCCGACGTTCTCCCAAATCAAGTTGCATGGCCGGATGGTCGGCCGATGGGAGCTTAGGTTAACCTAACCTAAGATCTTGTCCAGAGTGGGGACCGTCACGTGGTCCCCGGCCGTCCCCCCCGGAGCCCCACGTGTTGACGACGAAGTCGCCGCCGGTCACACCGCCCGCGGAGCCGGCGGCAGCCCGGCGACCGCAGGGCGCGCGATGGGCCGCCGGACTCGTCGGCGCGCTGCTCCTCCTCCTCGCCGCCGTCGTGCTGAGCCTCGGCGTCGGAGCGAAGCCGCTGCCGCCCGGACAGGTGTGGGAGGGGCTGTTCCACGCTGATTCGGCGGCGTACACGCTCGTCCACGAGATGCGCCTGCCGCGCACCCTGCTCGGGCTCCTCGCGGGGACGGCGCTCGGTCTCGCCGGCGCGGTGATGCAGTCGCTCACCCGCAACCCGCTCGCCGACCCCGGCCTTCTCGGCATCAACGCGGGCGCCGCCGCCGCGGTCGTGTCGGCCATCTCCTTCCTCGGCGTCACCTCGTTCACCGGGTTCGTGTGGTTCGCGTTCGCCGGAGCGGGCGCCGTCGCGGTGCTGCTCTACGCGGTCGGGGGCGGGCGCGCCGCCACCCCGGCCCGGCTCGCCCTCGCGGGCTCCGCGCTGAACGCCGCCCTCTTCTCCTACGTGAGCGCGGTGCAGCTGCTCGACACCGCGTCCCTCGACCGGATGCGCTTCTGGACGGTCGGGTCGCTCGCCTCCGCGCAGGGCTACACCGTCGTCCGCGTCGCGCCGTTCGTCCTGGTCGGGCTGGTCGCCGCGCTGCTGCTGGCGCGCCCGCTGAACGCGATGGCGATGGGCGAGGACGCCGCCCGCGCGCTCGGCGCCGACCCGGGACGCGTCCGGATCACCGCGATCGTCACCGTCACCCTGCTGTGCGGCGCGGCGACGGCGGCGTGCGGGCCGATCATCTTCGTGGGGCTGATGGTGCCGCACCTCGTCAGCGCCCTGACCGGGCCCGACCTGCGCCGGCTGATCCCGTTCTGCGCGGTCCTGTCGCCCGCCCTGATGCTCGCGGCGGACGTCTTCGGGCGCGTCGTGGTGCGCCCGTCCGAACTCCAGGTCGGCGTGGTGATGGTCGTGGCCGGGGGGCCGGT
The DNA here is from genome assembly GCF_040653135.1 of Actinomadura sp. NPDC048021. Classification (NCBI taxonomy): domain Bacteria; kingdom Bacillati; phylum Actinomycetota; class Actinomycetes; order Streptosporangiales; family Thermomonosporaceae; genus Actinomadura; species Actinomadura sp. NPDC048021. Next base: position 140,788 of record NZ_JBEZJQ010000013.1, on the reverse strand, counting down.
CTTCCTCTACTTCGTCCGCCGGGCCGGGAGGTCGCGCTCATGAGCAGGGGGCCGCATTTCGCCGTCGTCCGGACGCCCGCGGTGTCGTTCCGGTTCCGGCCGCGCGCTCTCGCCGTCGCGGCGCTCTGCCTCGCCGTCGCGCTCGGGACGGGCGTGCTCCTCATCGGCAGCGGCGACTTCCCGATCAGCCCCGCCGACGTCGTGCGGACGCTGGCGGGCCGGGGATCGCCCGCCGACTCGGTCATCGTGAACGAGATCCGGCTGCCGCGCGTGGCGGCCGGGCTCGCGGTCGGCGCCGCGCTCGGGCTGGCGGGCGCGATCTTCCAGTCGCTGGTCCGCAACCCCCTCGGCAGCCCCGACATCCTCGGCTTCAGCCAGGGCGCCGCGACCGGCGTCCTCGCCGTGATCGTGCTGACCGGCGCCGGCAGCGTCGCGGTCGCGGCCGGCGCGGCCGGCGGGGGCCTGCTCACCGGCCTGGTCGTGTACCTGGTGGCCGGACGGCACGGCGCGCACGGGCAGCGGCTCATCCTCGTCGGCATCGGCGTCGCCGCGATCCTCACCGGCGTCAACGGCTACCTGATCACCCAGGCGGAGATCACCGACGCGGCCCGCGCCGTGCTGTGGCTGACCGGCAGCCTGGACGGCCGCGACTGGGCGGACGCCGCGCCGGTCATCGCGGCGCTCGCCGTGCTCGGGCCGCTCGTCCTCGCCGGCTGCGGGCGGGCGCTGCGGATGCTGGAGATGGGCGACGACGCGGCGCACGGGCTCGGCGTGCCCATCGAGCGGGTCCGGGTGCTGCTGCTGGCCGCGGCCGTGCTGCTGACGGCGCTCGCCGCGGCGGCGGCCGGGCCGGTGTCGTTCGTCGCGCTGACCGCACCGCAGCTCGCCCGCCGCCTCACCCGGACGGCGGGCCCCAACCTGCTGCCGGCGGCGTGCATGGGCGCGGCGCTGATGGCGGCCGCCGACTGGGCGGCGCAGCGCGGCTTCCCCGGCCACCAGCTCCCGGTCGGCGTGGTGACCGGGCTGCTCGGCGGCGGGTACCTGGTCTGGCTCCTCGTGACCGAACGCAAGACGGGACGGATGTGATGAAGGACGCGACCGCGCGGCTCGCCGGCGCCGGGCTCACCCTGGCCTACGACAAGCGCACCATCGCCGAGGACCTCGACGTGGCGGTCCCGGAGGGCTCGTTCACGGTGATCGTGGGGCCGAACGCGTGCGGCAAGTCGACGCTGCTGCGCGCGCTGGCGCGGATCCTCAGGCCCTCCGCCGGGACGGTCGTGCTGGACGGCCGCCCCATCGCCGACTGGCCCGCCAAGAAGCTCGCGCGCACGCTCGGGCTGCTGCCGCAGTCGTCCATCGCGCCGGAGGGGATCACGGTCGCCGACCTGGTCTCGCGCGGCCGGTACCCGCACCAGAGCCTGCTGCGGCAGTGGTCCAGGGAGGACGAGCGGGTCGTCGCCGAGTCGATGGCCGCGACCGGCGTCGGGGACCTCGCCGACCGGCATGTGGACGAGCTGTCGGGCGGACAGCGGCAGCGGGTCTGGATCGCCATGGTGCTCGCCCAGCAGACGCCGCTGCTGCTGCTGGACGAGCCGACGACCTACCTGGACATCGCGCACCAGATCGAGGTGCTCGACCTGTGCGCGCGGCTGCACGAGGAGGGCCGGACGGTCGTCGCCGTCCTGCATGATCTCAATCACGCCGCCCGCTACGCCACCCACATGATCGCGATGCGGGACGGCCGGATCGCGGCGGAGGGCGACCCGTCCGCCGTCGTCACGGCCGACCTGGTGGAGCAGGTCTTCCGGCTGCCGTGCCGGGTGATCGACTGCCCGGAGACCGGGACCCCGCTGGTCGTCCCGGCGGCCCGCGCCCGCATCGCCGCCCCGCGCTAGCGCCCGCCGCCCGGCGGGGGCACGCCCGGAATCGTTGTAGCCTTCTAATGGTTGTAGGGCTATAACGATTGGAGGCGGCGTGCCCGAACTCAGTCCCCGGCGCCGGATGGCGGTACTGGCCATCTGCTGCCTGAGCCTGCTCATCGTCAGCCTGGACAACACGATCCTGAACGTCGCGCTCCCGTCGCTGCAGCGCGACTTCCACAGCTCGCTGTCGGGCCTCCAGTGGACGATCGACGCGTACCTGATCGTCCTGGCGTCCCTGCTGCTGCTCTCCGGCTCGACCGCCGACAGGATCGGGCGGCGCCGCGTGTTCCAGACGGGGCTCGCGCTCTTCTCCGTCGGGTCGGTGCTGTGCAGCCTCGCGCCGTCGCTCGGCTGGCTCGTCGCCGCCCGGGTGGTGCAGGCGGTCGGCGGGTCGATGCTCAACCCCGTCGCGATGTCGATCATCACGAACGTGTTCACCGGGCCGCGCGAGCGGGCCCGCGCCATCGGCGTCTGGGGCGCCGTCGTCGGGCTCAGCATGGCGATGGGACCGCTGGTCGGGGGAGTGCTGGTCGACTCGGTCGGCTGGCGGTCGATCTTCTGGTTGAACGTGCCGATCGGGCTCGCCGCGCTGGTGCTGACCGCGCTGTTCGTCCCCGAGTCGCGCGCCCCGCGCCCCCGCCGCCCCGATCCGCTCGGCCAGATGTTCATGATCCTGCTGCTCGGGACGCTGACCTACGCGATCATCGAGGCGCCCGGCCGCGGCCTGGCCGACCCCGCCGTCTCCGGCGCCGCGATCGTCGCCGCGGCGTCCCTCGCCGGGTTCGTCGTCCACGCGCTGCGCACCCCCGAGCCGCTGATCGACCTGCGCTTCTTCCGCAGCGTCCCGTTCTCGGGCGCGACGGTCATCGCGGTCAGCGGGTTCGCCGCGCTCGGCGGATTTCTCTTCCTCAACACCCTCTACCTGCAGAACGTGCGCGGGCTGTCGGCGCTGCACGCGGGGCTGTTCCTGCTGCCCATGGCGGCGATGACCGCCGCGTCCGCCCCGCTGTCGGGACGGCTCGTCGGCGGCCGCGGCCCGCGGCTCCCGCTCCAGATCGCGGGGGCGGCGATGCTCGCGAGCGGCCTGCTGTTCGCAGCGTTCGACGCCGAGACCAGCGACGTCACGCTCTTCGCCGCGTACGTGCTTTTCGGTCTCGGGTTCGGCATGCTGAACTCGCCCATCACGAACACCGCCGTGTCGGGCATGCCGCGCGCCCAGGCGGGCGTCGCCGCGGCGGTCGCCTCCACCAGCCGGCAGATCGGGCAGGCGCTCGGCGTCGCGGTGATCGGAGCCGTGCTCGCCGCCGGGACGTCCGCGGCGCACCCCGCCGCGGACGCCTTCGTGTCGGCCGCCCGACCGGCATACTGGATCCTCGCCGGATGCGCCGGCGCCGTCCTGGTGCTCGGCACGGCCACCACGGGCCGGCGGGCCGCCCGCAGCGCGGCGCGCACGGCCGGCCTGTTCGGCGGCGACGAGACGGCGCCGGACGCACGCGATGTGACGGGAGCGAGTGCGCGATGACCGAGCCCGCAGTCCAGCACGCCGACGCCGCCGCGCGGGCGTGGCACAACCTGCGGGTCCTGCTGCACGAGCGCGGCGACCGGCGGCGGGAGGTCACCGACGCGCTCGGCATGAGCTTCTTCCGGGTCAAGGCGCTGCGGTACGTCGCCGCGGCGAGTGCGCCGCTGACGCTGCGCGACCTCGCCGAGAGGCTCCTCACCGACCGCCCCTACGTCACCCTCGTGGTGGACGACCTGGTCGGGCGGGGCCTGGTCGAGCGGACCGAGAACCCCGCCGACCGCCGATCCAAGATCGTGACCGCGACGGCGGCGGGGCGGGCCGCGGCGGCCGAGGCCGAGCGGATCCTGGACACCCCGCCGCCGTCGCTCTACGACCTCCCGGCCGAGGACCTCGCGGTCCTCGACCGGGTCGCGGCGCGCCTGGTCTCCGAAGGCTGACCGCGGGCCGGGCCCCGCGTCCCGGCGATCCTCAGGCCCCCGCCGGGACCTTGTACTTCCCGGCCGCCTCCGACTCCGTGGGCTGCCGCTCGACGACCAGCCCGCCGAGCGCCTTGGCGTCCGTCCGCAGGATGTAGGTCTTGCGGGTCCCGGGCTCGTCCACCTTGGAGAAGTCCATCGGCGTGCCGTAGCCGCCGTCGTGGGCGGTGGTGGACCGGTGCGCGGTGATCAGTCCCTCGCGGGTGAGGTCCTTGGCCGCGCACGCCTTCTTCAGCGCGTCCGCGAAGATGACCGCGCCCGTGTACCCGTTGACGACGGCGCTGTCGCGCGGCTGCCCCGGGTACTTCTTCCCGTAGTCGTCCGCCAGCTTCTTGATCGGCGCCAGGCCGGACGAGATGGGCGCGCCCGCGCTGGCGAGGTAGAAGTCCTTCAGCAGCGCGGGCGCGGCCGCGGTCTGCAGGAGCTGCGGGGAGAACCCGGAGTTGCTCGCCACGATCGGCACCGCCATGCCCTTGGCCCGGGCGAGGCCCGCAAGCGACGCCGACTGCCGGGGCCCGGCGCTCATCAGGATCGCCTTGACGCCCGCGCTCTTCAGCGCCGCGACCTGGGCGGACATGTCGTTGTCGGTCGCCTTGATCTTCTGTTCGACGAGCGTCAGGCCGAGCTCGCCCGCCGCGTACTTCGCCCCGGCGAGCGCGCTCTCGCCGTAGTCGCCCTCGAAGTACACGTGCCCGACCTTGTCGCCCTTGGCGATGCCCTTCTCCCGGGTGAGGAAGTCCAGGGCGTTGATCATGTCGACGTCGTAGGTGGTGCCGGTGACCTGGATGTACCTGCTGCCGAGCAGCGTCGTCGACCAGGCGTTCGGGATGACGAACATCTTGTCGGCCTCGATGCGGCCCTTGAGCGCCGTCACCATCGGCGAGCCGACGAACTGGGCGATGCCGATGACGCTCGACTGCATCTCGCTGTACCCGGCGACGGCCTTCTGCACGTCGTAGCCGTGGTCGCGGACGACCAGCTCGACCTTGCGCCCGCAGACGCCGCCCTGGGCGTTCAGCTGCTCGAAGTACATCCGCTGCGCCTGGGTGAGGCTCTTGCCGAGCGGCGCGTACACGCCGGTCAGGTCGGTCTCGACGCCGACGCGGATCGTGCCGTCGGTGACGCCGGGCCCGGTCTTCACACCGTCCGAACCGGTGCCGCCGGACCCGCCGGACGCCTTGCCGCTGCAGCCCGACGCCATGCCCAGCGGCAGCGCCACGGCAAGCGCGACCACGGCAAGACGCGCCGGGCCGAACCTGGGGATGCGCTTCATATCGCTTGCTCCTCTTGCTCGAATCGGGTGAGGGGACGGGAGGCCCGGCGCCGGGACGCGGCGGTGCGCAGCCGCGTCCACGCCCCGGTCAGGCCGCCGGGGAGGAAGAGCACGACGGCGACGACGGCGGCGCCGTACAGGATCCGGGCGGCCTCGGCGGGGGAGACGCCGCCCGAGCCCGGGGCGGCGACGAGGGGCAGGTCGTCGCCGAAACGGGTGAGGAGCTGGGGCAGGACGGAGACGAACACCGCGCCCGCGACGGCCCCGGCCGCGGTGCCGAGCCCGCCGATGACGATCATGGCGAGGTAGTCCAAGGACAGGAACATGCCGAAGTAGTCGGGGACGGTCCGCCGGAACGCCAGCGCGAGCAGCGCCCCGGCCGCGCCCGCGTACATCGACGACAGCACGAACACGCCGGCCCGGTAGCGGGCCACCGGGACGCCCATGACCGCCGCCGCGACCTCGTGGTCGCGGACGGTGTTGAGGGCCCGCCCCGGCCGTCCGCGCAGGATGCCGCGCGCGATCCACACGGCCGGGACCAGCAGCGCGACGGCGAGGAACCACAGCCGCTCCAGCGCGCCGAGCGGGACGGCGAACACCACCAGCTCCGGGGCGTCGTCGAAGCGGAACCCGGCGATCTCCAGCGGCGGGACGTCCCGGCCGTTGAACCCGCCGGTGACGCTCTCGGCGTTGAACAGCAGGTGCTGCCCGATGAAGATCAGCGCGAGGGAGGCGATGCCGAGGTAGGTGCCGCGCAGCCGTCCGGCGATGGGGCTGAACAGCCCGCCCGCGACGCCCGCGAGCAGGATCGCGCCGAGGAACGCCAGCGGGGTCGGCAGCCCGAGGCCCGCGAGCTTCGGCCCCGAGCCGGACGCCAGGTAGACGTACCCGTACGCGCCGACCGCGAGGAAGAAGGCGTGCCCCATCGACAGCTGCCCGGTGGCGCCGGTCAGCAGGTTCAGGCCGATCGCGCCGACCGCCGCCGACATCGCGAACAGGCCCGTCTGGAGCCAGAACGCGTCGAGGTAGAACGGCAGGGCCAGCAGGACGAGGGTGGACGCGGCGGCGGCCGCGTACCGGATCCGGGCGTCAGACACGCGACAGCTCCCTCGTCCCGAACAGCCCGGCGGGACGCACGAGCAGCACCGCGAGCATCACCAGGAACGGCGCCACGTCGCCGATGCCGCGCCCGAGGAACGCCAGCTCGCCCTGGTAGCCCGTCACGAGCGACTCGGTGAGCCCGACGGCGAGGCCGCCGACGAGCGCGCCCGTCGTGGAGTCGAGGCCGCCGAGGATCGCGGCCGGGAAGGCCTTCATCGCGGCGAACGAGGTGGCGCGGTCGAGGCCGGGGGTGGGGAACACGGTCAGGAACAGCGCCGCCACCGCCGCGAGCGCCCCCGCGATCGCCCACGCGGCGAACGACACGCGGCCCAGCCGGACGCCCATGAGCGCGGCCGTCTCGCCGTCCTCGGCCGCCGCCCGCATCGCCACCCCCCAGGGCGTGAGGCGGAACGCCAGCAGGAACGCGGCGATCAGGACGGCCGCGGTCGCGAACGCGGCGATCCGCGTCTGCGCGATGCCGACGCCCGCGACCTCGACGATCCCGTCGCCCCACGGGTCACCGAGCGACAGGACCCGGGTGCCGATCTCCCGCGTCAGCGCGGTGGTCAGCACGATGTCGACGCCGATCGTGACGATCGCCAGCACGGACCGGTCCTCCACCCGGGCGCGCCGGAGCACCAGCAGCTCCACCAGGGCGCCCGCGGCGGCCGCCGCCGCGACGCCCGCGCCGAGCGCCGGCAGGAACCCGATGTCGTCGTGCAGCACCGCGGTCACGTAGCCGCCCGCCAGCAGCAGCGAGGCGTGCGCGAAGTTGACCACCTCGGTGGCCCTGAAGATGATCACGAAGCCGAGGGCGATCAGCGCGTACACCGACCCCGCCGAGACCCCGTTGACCACCAGCTCGATGAACGTGCTCAAGGATTTCCCTCCGATTCGGGGGCGCCCGCGGGCGCGTGCGCGGCGCCGAGGTAGGCGCGGATCACGGCCGGGTCGCGCTGCACCGCCGCGGGCGCGCCGCCCGCGATGCGCCTGCCGAAGTCCAGGACGGTGACCTCGTCGGCCAGCCGCATGACCATCCCCATGTCGTGCTCGACCAGCAGGACCGAGAGGCCGAGGTCGGCGCGGGCGCGGAAGATGACCTCGGCCATCCGCCGCCGCTCCGCGCCGTTCATCCCGGCCACCGGCTCGTCCAGGAGCAGCAGCCGGGGCTCCATCGCGAGCGCGCGGGCCAGCTCGACCCGCTTGCGCACGCCGTAGGACAGCAGCCCGACGGGCGCGTCGAGGTGCTCGGCGACGCCGACGAACGCGGCGATGTCGCGGACCCGGTCCCGGTGCCGCGCGTCCTCGCGGCGCGCCCGCGGCAGCCGCAGGCCCGCCGACACGAACCCGGCCCGGGTGAGGCGGTGCCGCCCGAGCATGAGGTTGTCCTCGACGGACAGGTGCCGCGACAGCGCGATGTTCTGGAACGTCCGGGCGACGCCGAGGCCCGCGATCCGGTGCGGCGGCAGCGCGGTCAGCTCCGCCCCGCCGAACCGCACGCTGCCCTCGCTCGCCCGGTAGACGCCGGACAGGACGTTGAAGCACGTCGACTTGCCCGCGCCGTTCGGGCCGATGAGCGCGTGGACGCTGCCGGGCTCGACGGAGAAGCCCACGCCGTCCAGCGCGGTCAGCCCCGCGAACCGCACCGTGAGCCCGCTGACGCGCAGCTCGCCCGCCTCCGCGCCGCTCATCTGGCGGACCACCGCTCCAGCGAGGGCCCGTCCCCGGCCTCGGGGGCCGCGGCGTCCGCGCCGCCGACGCCGAGGTAGCGGCGCCTGACCTCGTCGCTCGCCGCCAGCTCCGCCGACGGCCCGCGCAGCGTCACCGCGCCGACCTCCAGCACGTGCGCGGACGACGACAGCTCCAGCGCCAGCGCCGCGTTCTGCTCGATCAGCAGGATCGCCGTGCCCTGCAGGTTGATCTCCCGGACGGTCTCGGCGATGCGCTCGGCCATCATCGGGGCGAGCCCGAGCGTCGGCTCGTCCAGCAGCAGCACGGCCGGGCACGCCATCAGCGCCCGCCCGATCGCGAGCATCTGCTGCTCACCGCCCGACAGGAGCCCCGCCCGCTGGCGCGCCCGCTCCGCCAGCAGCGGGAACAGCGCGAGCACCCGCGCGCGGGCCTTCGCGGCGTCGGACCTGCTCGGCGCGCCGAGCGCGCCCGCCCGCAGGTTCTCCTCGACGCTGAGCCGGCCGAACACCCGGCGGCCCTCCGGGACCTGCACGACCCCGGCCGCCACGACGGTGGCGGGGTGCAGGCCGACCAGGGACCGCTCGCCGAGCCGGACCGTGCCCGCGTCCACCGCGCCGCGGTGGAACGGCAGCGTGCCCGAGATCGCGCGGAGCAGGGTCGTCTTGCCGGCCCCGTTCGCGCCGAGGACGGCCGTGACCGATCCCGCCGGGACGTCCAGCGAGACCTCGCGCAGGGCCCGCACCGCCCGCCCGTAGGTCACCGACAGCCCGCGGACCGCGAGGGTCCCGTTCGCCATGCGCCCCTCCAGAAGTTCGTGTGACCGGCACCCCAGCACGGGGCCCCGACCTGCGTCCACGGGCCGCGGGCAAGACGGGGCGAGGGTCCAATCGAACGTCGTTCGGGTTGTGCGGGGAGCACAGTGCGGGCCGATTCGGGTGAGTGTTCGACCTTCTGGGGGGCCGCGCGCGTATGACCCGTCATGAGGCAGACGGCAGGGAACCGTTCGCGGCGGCGCGCCGCCCTCGCCGGAGCGCTCGCGCTGGCCGCGCTGACGGGCGCCTGCGAGTTCCAACCGGCGGCCGCGGGACCCGGCGCCCGCCCCGCGGCGCAGAGCACCCGGGTCGCGTCCCGCGCGCCCGCCCCGGCCATGTTCGACGAGCGCGGGTTCCGGGAGGACGTCCGCACCGCCGAAACGCTCACCGACGACTTCTGGCGGCGGCACTGGAACCGCCTGTTCACGGGGGAGTACAGCTCACCGCGCGTCGTCGGCCTCTACGACGGACGCGATCCGGCCTCAGCGCCGGTCTGCGGCCGCGAGCGCTTCGAACCCGACAACGCGGCCTACTGCCCCTCCGGGGACTTCGTCGCCTGGGACGCCCACCTGATGCGGTCGGGGTACGCGCGCGGCGACGCGTGGGTCTACCTCGTGATCTCGCACGAGTGGGGCCACGCCGTCCAGAACCGGCTCCGGCGAGGCCTGGTGTCGCCCGCCGCGGAGCTGCAGGCCGACTGCCTCGCGGGCGCCGCCCTCTACGGCTCGTCCGACGACGGCACGCTGCGGTTGGAGGACGGCGACGAGCAGGAGCTGGTGGACGCCTTCGCGGTCATCGGCGACCGGACGCCCTGGACCAGACCCGGCGACCACGGCTCGGCCGTCCAGCGGCTGCGCGCCTTCTCGCGCGGCGGCGAGAACGGCGTGCGGGCCTGCTTCACCTGAGGCGGCGCTCCACCGACTCGACCTTGGCGTCGAGGGCGCCGGTCACGCCGGGGCGGATGTCGGCCTTGACGACCAGGCTCACCCGCGGCGCCCGCGCCGCGACCGCGTCGGTGGCGGCCTTCACCACGGCCATCACCTCGTCCCACTCGCCCTCGATCGTGGTGAACATGGCGTCGGTCCGGTTGGGCAGGCCGCTCGCCCGCACCACCCGGACCGCCTCGGCGACGAGCTCGCCGACCTCCTCGCCCGCGCCGAGCGGGGTGACCGAGAACGCGACGAGCATCGCGCACCTCCATGACTAGGGTTGGACGACCTGCCGTACCACGATCTCATCCAGCCGGCGCTCGACGACCACCCCCACCGGCCAGTCGCGCACGAGGCAGCGCAGCAGGGCCGCCTCGTGCTCGGCGAAGGAGGGGTCGCAGCCCTGCTGTTCGAGGCTGGAGCGGATGGCCAGGACGTAGTCGGCGTCGGTGAAGCCCGGGATCTCGCGGACCATCGCGGTCGTGGTGGCGCGATGGGAGTTGAGCCCGGCGAAGGAGCGGCCGCATCCGCAGCCGCCGTCGGGGTCGTCGCGGTCGCGGGCGCACACCGTCCCGATGTGGACCAGCTCGCCTTCGACGCACCAGTCGAAGTCGTTGCCGCGGAATCCCTGGCTGGAGTTGGTGGCGGTGAGAAGTTTCAAGGCCATGCCCCCCTCGGCTCGTGGACGCCGGACCACCGTACGACGAGGGTCTGACGTAACGTCGGGAACATGAGCGAAGACGACGACGTCCTGCTGCACCGCGACGGTCCCTTCACCACGATCACGATGAACCGGCCCCGCCGCCGCAACGCGCTCTCCCGCGCCTTCCTCCTCCGCCTCACCGAGGCGTTCCGGGAGGTGGGGGACACCGACGCCCTCGGCGTGGTCCTCGCCGCCAACGGTCCGGTCTTCTCCGCCGGGCACGACTTCGCCGACATGGCCGGCGCGTCCCACGCCGACGCCCGCGACCTGCTGCGGGTCTGCACGGACCTGATGCGGACGATCCAGTCCGTCCCGCAGGTGGTGGTGGCCCGCGTGCACGGCCTCGCGACCGCCGCCGGCTGCCAGCTCGTGGCGAGCTGCGACCTCGCCGTCGCCGCGGAGAGCGCGGGCTTCGCCGCGCCCGGCGGCAAGGGCGGCTGGTTCTGCCACACGCCCCTGGTGGCGATCTCCCGCAACGTCGGCCGCAAGCGCGCCGCCGAGATGGCCCTCACCGGCGAGGTCGTCGACGCGGCCACGGCCGCCGAGTGGGGGCTGATCAACTACGCGGTCCCCGACGACGAGCTAGACAAGGCCGTCGACGACCTCCTGCGGCGCGCCACCCAGGGCAGCCCGCGCAGCAAGGCCCTCGGCAAGCAGGCGATGTACGCCCAGTTCGACCGCCCCGAACAGGACGCCTACGCCTACGCGATCGAGGTGATGGCCGCGTCCAGCCAGACTCCGGAGGCGCAGGAGGGGATGGCGGCGTTCCTGGAGAAGCGCCGCCCGGAGTGGCCCGCGTAGGGCCCCGGAAGAGGGCGCGCTCCGCTCCGGGAACGGTGTGCCGCCATGGGTAGGGCGGGCGGGACTCGAACCCGCGACCGGGAGATTATGAGTCTCCTGCTCTGACCAGCTGAGCTACCGCCCCAGGCGCATCCCCGGACCGGCCGGGGCGTCGCCGGGTGCAATCCTAGCGGCGGCCGTTTCACCGGGGCCACCGCGAACCCCGATGTCCCACACCCGCACCGCCCACGACGTCCTACCTGAGGGGGTGGGATGTCATACCTGGTACCGAGTGACGGGTGGTGGTACCCGTCGGTAGGGTCCCGCGTATGTCCAGACGCATCCTCGCTCTCGTGCCCGTCCTGCTCGCGCTGGTGTTCACCGGCGCCTGCGACGGCGGGTCCGGCGGGCCCGCGAAGAAGGCCGACTTCGACGCCGCGCAGACGCTCCGGCAGGCCGCGCAGGCCATGGGGGGCCTCAAGAGCGTCGCGTTCACCCTGGAGTCGGAGGGCACGACGCCGGTCATGGTGAAGGGCGGCGACATGAAGCTGCTCCGCAGCGGCGACGCCGAGGGAACGCTGGCGGTGGAGCAGCAGGGGCAGAAGGTCGAGATGAAGGTCGTCGCGGTGGGCGACAGCATCTACCTCGACGCCGGGACCGGCGGCTGGCGCAAGCTGCCCAAGGGCCTCGCGGCGAGCGTGTACGACCCGTCGGCGGTGCTCGACCCGCAGCGGGGGATCGCGAAGCTGCTGACGTCGGCGCAGGGGCCGTCGCCCGAGGCGGTGGAGAAGGTGGACGGCAAGGACGCCTACCGGGTGGCCGCGAAGCTGCCCAAGGACCAGGTCGCCGGCCTGATCCCCGGCATCGGGGAGGACATGGACGGCCAGGTGTGGGTGAGCAAGGCCGACCACCGGCTGCTGAAGGTGCGGGGGACGTTCCCGAAGGACAAGGGGTCGGTGACGATCAGGTTCACCGAGTTCGACGCCCCGTACAAGATCAGCGCGCCGCGGTGAGCGGGCGTCGCCGGGTCGCGATCGGCGCCGGCGGCGCGGTGGTGCTGCTCGCCGCGCTGGACGCCTACGTCGTCACGACGATCCTGGTGCCGGTGGTCAAGGACCTCGGGATCCCCGTGAACCGGCTGGAGCGGGTGACGCCGGTCCTGACCGGGTTCCTGCTGGGGTACGTGGCGGCGATGCCGCTGCTCGGGCAGTTGTCGGACCGGTTCGGGCGGCGGCCGGTGCTGCAGGCGTGCCTGGTGTTCTTCGCGGCCGGGTCCGTGGTGACGGCGCTGGCGCACGGCGTCCCGGTGCTGACGGCGGGACGGGTCGTGCAGGGCGTCGCGGGCGGCGCGCTGCTGCCGGTGACGATGGCGCTGGCCGGCGACCTCTGGGAGGAGCGGCAGCGGCCGGTCGTGCTCGGCGCGGTGGGGGCGGCGCAGGAGCTGGGAAGCGTGCTGGGCCCCCTGTACGGGGCGGGGATCGCGGCGGCGCTCGACTGGCGGGCGATCTTCTGGATCAACCTGCCGCTGGTCGCGGTCGCCATGGCGGCCGTGCAGGTCGCGGTGCCGGGCGGGCGCGGGTCCGGCCCAGAAATGAGCGAAGCGAACCGGGGGGTGTGGGGGGTCGTCCCCCCACAGAGTGCTCGGATGAGCGAAGCGAACCGGGGGGTGCGGGGGGTCGTCCCCCCGCGGGAAGCGCGGCCGGGCGTGGACGTCGTGGGGGGCCTGCTGCTGGCCCTCGGGCTCGGGCTGCTGGTCGCCGCCGTCTACAACCCCGAACCGCAGGAGGCGGCCCTGCCTCCGTGGGGCCTGCCGGCGCTGGGCGCGGGCGCCGCCGTGCTGGCGGTGTTCGTGCTGTGGGAGATCAGGTCCCGGACGCGGCTGCTCGACCTGTCGGGCGTGCGGCGGGGGCCGCTGCTGGCGACGCTCGGCGTGAGCCTGCTGTCGGGCGCGGCGCTGATGGTGACGCTCGTGGACGTCGTGCTGGTCGCGCAGACCGTCCTGCACAAGGACGCGACGGACGGCGCGCTGCTGCTCACGCGGTTCCTCGTGGCGCTGCCCGTCGCGGCGGTGGCCGGGGGTCTGGTCGCCCGGCGGGTGGGGGAGCGGTGGCCGATGGTCGTGGGGATGGCGGTCTCCGCCGGCGGCTACCTGCTGATCGCCGGCTGGCCGGCCGATCTGGCGGGGGCGTCGTACGGCCCGCTGCCGAGGATGGACGTCGACCTCGTCGTGACGGGGCTCGGCCTCGGCCTGGTGATCGCGCCGGTGTCGTCGGCGGTGCTGGCGTTCGTCCCGGCCGCGCGGCACGGCGTCGCGTCCGCGGCCGTGGTCGTCGCGCGGATGATGGGGATGCTGCTCGGGATCTCCGCGCTGACCGCGTGGGGCTTCCACCGGTTCCACGCCCTCACGGCCGACCTGAAGCCGCCGCTGCCGTTCCTGATGTCCAAGGGCGAGTTCGCGAAGCAGATGAAGGTCTACGAGGCGGCCCTCCAGGACGCGCTGCGGACCGAATACCGGGAGATCTTCTGGATCACCGCCGGGATGTGCCTGCTCGGCGCGCTGCTCGCCCTGGCCGCCGGGACGGGCCGGGACGCGCGCTCCGAGGCCCCGGCCGCCGCCCGGATTCGGTCCTCGGCCCCGCATAACGGCCCGGAAACGGGAGATGATTCGGCCACCGGTGACGTGCCGATCAACGAGCGCGGGAATATCCTGGGAAAAGATGGCTAAAGGCCTCTTGCCGGGAGGGCATGCCCCGGGGAGGTGAACGCGGATGCGCAGATCCGGCATCGGCCGAGGAGGCCCGCCGCTCACGCGGCTGCGCCGGCGCCTCGGCCTGGAGCGCAGTGAACTGCGCCGTCCGGTGGACCGCGTCCAGCGGACGGTCGCTCTCGGCCTCCTCCTGCTGCTGCTCGGCGTCGCCCCGCCGCTCGCCGCCTGGACCGCGTCCCTGTCCTACTCCGCGGGGACGCGCGCGGAGAACGCGGAGCGGGCCGACCGCCGCCAGGTCGTCGCCACGGTCACCTCGACCGGCGGCCTCGGATCCTCCGGCGACCGCTACATCCACGAGACGGTCCAGGCCAGCTGGCCGGGCGCGGACGGCAGACCCCACGCCGGGTCCCTGCCCGCCTGGAAGGACGCCAGGGTCGGCGCGCACCGGACGATCTGGGTGGACCGGCACAGCGAACCGACCGTCCGGCCCCGCCCGCACAGCCGCACCGTCACCGACGCGGTGTACGCGGCCGGCGCCACCGTGCTCGGCTGCGCGCTGCCCGTCCTGATCGCCTACGCCCTCGTCCGGCGCCGCTGCGACCGGCACCGCGACGAGCTGTGGGAGGCCGGCTGGGCGCGCCTGGACGCCGCGGGCCACAACCCGCGCTCCTGACGCCCGGGTCCGCGGGCGCCTAAGGCGCGAGGAGGGCGCGGGCCGTCTGGACGAGGACCGCGTTGTCGGCGGCCGGAGAGCCGTCGGGGAGTTCGAGGGTGTCCTCCAGGCCGATGCGGACGTCGAGGTTCAGCCTGACGGCGAGCCGCAGCACCGGCCACGCGCCGCCGTCCTCGCCGTGCAGCAGGATCGGGCGCGACAGGCGCGTGCCGAGGTCGTGCAGCAGCGCCTTGGCGGTGTCGGTCGCGGTCTCCGGGTCGGTGTCGGTGATCTCCGCGAGGATCCGCAGCACGTGGTGGGCGTGCGGCCAGCCGAGGAACCGCGCCGCCGCGTCGGTGCCGGAGAAGATCCCCGCCTCGATCGCGACGCCGCGTTCGAACAGCGCCTCGGCGACGAGCTCGGCGCCCTCCTCGTGGAAGTTCACCGAGGCGTGGTCGGGCAGGACGGTCCAGGAGCGCACCAGCGCGGCGCGCTCGACCGGGTCGGGCGCGGCCCAGGCGCCGGTGGTCACCCCGACGGGGATCGACGGGGTCGCGGCGCGGACGGCGGCGATGGTCTCGGCGACGCGGGGCGCGGCGAGGGTGTCGGCGCCCGCGTCGTCCTTGGGATGCAGGTGGGCGTCCTGGGCGCCCACGTCGGCCGCGGCGCGGACCGCCGCGGCGATCTCCTCCGGGGACGTCGGCACGCCCTCGGTCCGGCTTCCGTTGGGGCAGACCTGCAGCATGGACCCGATCATCTCAGGTCCGGATCAGGGCGTGATCACGCAGGGTCCCCCGCCGCACACGTCCACGACGGCGCCCGTGGTGAGGAAGGCCGCCTTCTGCCGGCGCGCGTCCGCGTTGCCGCGGGGGTCGGAGTGCGGGTCGCGTCCCTCGGTGGGGGGCGTGTTGGTGAGCGGCGGGACGGGGGAGCCGCTGTCCCACACGACCATGGCGGAGCCGTCGTAGGACGCCCCGAACGTCGGGATGCCCCAGTAGGGCGCCTTGTCCGGGCTGCGGCCCGGGACGACGGTCGGCGCGTGGACGCGGGCGCCGATCGTGCGCGCCTCGACCTCGGCGGCGACCGGGGCGACCTGGTGGTCGCCGAACGCCACGTGCATCAGCACGCGGTGCTTCGGCGTGTTCGGCAGCGGGTCGTCGGTCATGTGCCAGGCGTAGCCGTTGGCCTCGCCCCGGTCCCACAGCATCTGGATGAGCGCGAGGCCGATCTGCTGGTCGAGCTTGTCCGGGTAGAACAGGTCGAGGATCTTGGCGTACTGCGGGAAGTCGGCGCTGCGGTTGAGCAGCGTGCTGTAGTTCATCGCCGGGACGCCGAGGACGGCGCGGCGGACGTCGGGGGAGATCGCGGTGAGCGCGCCGCCCATGATGCCGCCCTGGCTGTTGCCGTCGTAGGTCAGCTCGGCGCCGGTGTCGAGCAGGGGCGCGCCCGCGTCGTCGCGGAACGCCTTGTTCCCCGCGAACCCGCGGGTCATCGCGCGTCCGAGGAAGGTGAAGTTCACGAGGCTCTGCTGGAGGCGGTCGGCGACCGTCCGGAAGCGGGAGAGGTCGGCGAGCGCGGTCACGACGTTCGGGACGTCCTCGTCCGCCATGCCGATCCACTTGGTCGCGCAGAACACGAAGCCGTGCTCGGCGGCCATCGCCTTGACGTTGCCCGCGTCGACCTCGCCCTCGCTGCCGAGCAGGCCGTGCCCGTAGAGGGCGGGGCGCGCGGGGCGGGCGAGCGCCGAGCGCGGGATCTCGCACTGGAACGGGACGGCCTGGGAGTTGCCGGGCAGCCGCGAGGGCATGCCGTCCGCGCCGCGGTGCAGGGCCGATCCGGGCGGCCCGCCGTACTGGTCGAGGTAGCTCGGCGCCCAGACGACCCCCTTCACCTCCCGGGCGATCTTGTCGTCCACGTCGTCGGTCACCTGCGTGACGAGGAACGAGGGGGAGCGGTCGCCGAGACCGCGCAGCGCGTCGTCGCGCATGCGGAGCACGGGCCCGGTGAGGCTCTGCCGGCTCGCGACGGTGAAGTCCCAGGCGAGGTACAGGCCGTCTTGGCCCACTCCGCGGGCCCGGAGCGCGGCGAGGACCCGCCTGCCCTCCCGCTGCCGCGCCGCGAGCGGGTCGGTCGCCGGCAGGTCGGGCCCGAGAATTTTGGCGAACGCGGCGTTCGGCCGGATCAGGTCTCCTGACGCGTCGCGCAGGTCGCGCAGCGCGACGGCGTAGCGGTGGCCCTCGCGGAAGTTGCGGGCCGGGCGGACGATCAGCGCCCGGCGGTCGGCGGGCGCGTTCGCGTCGAGTTCGGCCCAGTACGGCCAGCGCTCGCCGGTCGCGGTGTCGACGATGACGATCGGGGCGTCGTCGCGCAGCGAGGCGCCGATGTCGGTGACGGGCGCGGCGCCGGTGCGGGCCAGGTCGAGGCCGGGGACGCGGCTGAGCAGCATCGAGCCGGGGGAGAAGCCGTCGGCGCGGTTCCAGTCGTCCGGCGACACGGGCACGCCGAGCGCGTTCTTCAGCGTCGTGCGCAGGTGGACGCGGCGGCCGGTGGGCGTGCCGCCGTCGGCGACCGTGTAGTAGTCGTTCGGGAACGGGAGCAGGCACGCGGCCGGGTCGATCGGGTCGCAGCCGTCGGCGGCCTGCGCCGCGGCGGGCGGTGCGGCGGCCGGTCCGGTCAGCGGCGCGAGGGACGCGGCGAGCGCCGCGAATGCCGACAGGGTGCGCAGGGGGAGACGCAACGTCCACCTCCGGAAGAGCCGCGGCGTTAGCGGGATCTTGGTCTCAGCGCACGCTCAGGTCAATGGGTGTCCGGAAGTGGTCAGCGCGCTTGTCGGTCGAGGTGGGGCCGTGGGAGCGCAGGACGACGGGCGCGCCGAGCGCGTCCTCGATCGTCTCCACCGGGTCGCCGAGCGGGGCGTACACCGGGCGCGCCGCCAGGAGGCGGCGGGTGAGGGCGGCCTGGCGCTCCAGGTCGGGCGGTCCCGTTTCCAGGCGCACGACCCGGCCGCCGTCCATCTCGTAGGAGTGGCAGACACGCAGGTCTGGACGCGCCCCCGCGACGTCCAGGTGCGTGACCGCCAGGCCGTCAACGCCGCCCGCCACCTCCAGCGCGTACCGGAGCGCCACGGCGTCGAGGTGGCCGACCCGGAACGCGCCCTGCCAGCGTCCCGTGCCGTTGTGCGGGTCGGGGAGGTCCGCGGTCAGCGCCGGGTCCTCGGTGACGAACGGTCCGGGGCCGTGGCGGGTCGCGTACGCGCGCAGCACCCCCAGCCGCGCCGCGGACGCGCCCGCCTCGGCCAGCAGGGTCTCGGCGTTGGCGAACGTCGTCGTCGACCACGTCGTGTACGGGTGGAAGCCGTGCCACTCGTCCAGCAGGACGCCCTGGGCGCCTTCGAACACCGCGCTCCCCGCGCGGAGCAGCGCGGGCAGGTGCCCGGGGCCGACGATCCGCACCCGCTCGGCGAACGCGGTGAACGCCTCGGCGCACGCGTCGGCGCCGGGGACGTCCTCGCCGTCGGGGAACGCGGCCCGGTACCAGTCGCGGACGGCGGCGAGCCGGCGCCGCAGCCGGGCGGGCGACAGGCAGTCGGCCGCCCGCGGCGCGTCGTCGTGCGCCAGGGCGTAGGACGCGGTCTCGCCGACGCCCATCCCGCACGACCCGTGCCGGGCCGCGCCGCGCGCCGACTCCCGCGCGCGGTTGGCGGCCCGGTGGTAGGGCGTCGTGAGCAGCGCGTCCCCGTCGACGGTGAGCCGGTCTAGCGCGTCGGGGACGCCCAGCGCGCGCAGGTGGTCGGCCTCGGCCGCGAGCGCCAGCGGGTCGACGAGCATGAACCGCGACAGGTGCGTCAGCACTCCCGGCGTCAACGTGCCCGAGCCGAACTGGGCGAACGTGTGGTGCCGCCCGTCCGGCGCGACGACGTTGTGCGCGGCCTGCGCGCCGCCGTTGAACCGCACGACCACCTCTGCCGCACCGGTGCGGCAGAGGTGGTCGACGACCGTGCCCTTGCCCGCGTCCCCGAAGCCGAGGTCGACGACGATCACGTGGTCCATGGATCAGAGCCGGGTCGTCGCGGACGGGCCGGAGGCGTCCAGGCCGGGCGGCGTGGAGGAGACGGCGACCGGCGCGCGGGCCGCGTCCAGCCGGGCGAGCGCGCGCGACACCGAGGCGCCGGCGCCCGAGCCCGCCTCCGCGAGGTGCTCCAGCCCTTCGCCCAGGTCGATGGCGTCCTCGGCGAGGCCGATCGTCAGCGCGATCGTCTCGCAGACGGCGTCCAGGTCGTCCAGGTAGAGCACGTTCTGGCCGAGCAGCCCCTGCCAGAAGTCCTTCAGGTCCTGGTTGCCGGCGTGGTAAGCGCCTTCCGGGATGATGAAGTACACGTCGTACTTCGTCTGCAGCTCACGGACGAGCTTCGCGATCGGGACGTCCTCGTCCGGCTCGCCGCCGATCAGCGCGGCGATCTCGCGCCGCTTCGCCTTCGGGTAGGCCAGCTCGTCACCGATCATGAACAGGTAGCCGCGCTTGCCGCGCTTGTCGAAGCAGTCGATCGCGGTGTGCCGCGCCATGAAGTACATGGCCAGCTCGTAGGACTCGCGCATCTGGCCGCCGCCCCCGCCCTCGAGCAGGATCCTGCCGAGGTCGTCGTCCATCCGGTTGTCGGCCTCGAACTGCCCGACCTGCAGCGGGGCCCGGTCGCAGGTCGCGTCGCCGACCGCGCCGAACAGGATGTGCGGGTGCTCGACGTACCCCTTGCGCAGCAGCAGCCCGAGCAGGTCGGGGAGCTTGGCCTGCAGCGTCCGCGGGACGGTCCCCATCGAGCCGGTCACGTCGAACAGCACGCCGATCGCGAGCGACTCGGGGTGGTCGGCGGAGTCCCGGCTCTCGCGGAAGGTCACGCCGCGCGGGTCCAGGTCGGGGTGGACGGCGGTCGCGCCGCCGTCGGAGTAGGCGAACGCGCTGGCGCCGGTGGACGCGCGGTAGCTCGCGCGCGCGGCGTAGACGTCGGTGGACCAGTTTCCGCTTCCCATGATCTCTCTCCTTCAGTGGGGGGCGGGCATGTGGAAGGGGCGGAAGCGGCGCGGGCCGTAGAGCCGCTCCAGCAGCTCGTCGAACTCGGCCAGCAGCCGCCAGGCGTCGGCGGGGCGCCGGTTCTGCGCCGGCAGCGTGCAGCCGCGCGCGAACGAGCGCATCGCCTTCGGGGCCTTGTCGCCCATCAGGCCGGTCATGCACCGGGCGGCCATGAAGATGTCGGTCGCCGGGCTCGCCGCCCGCCGTCCGGGCACCTCGGGCGGGTACCAGCCGGCGTACCGGTCGACCATCGCCGGCACCCGGCCCGAGGGGTCGGCGTGCGCGTGGCAGCCGGGGACGGAGTAGCACCAGTCGACCAGGACCAGGCCGTGCTCCTCCGGGTGGATCATCACGTGGTCGGGGAGCACCGCGCCGTGCAGGACGCCCGCGCGGTGCGCGAAGCCGAGGCCCGCGAGCAGCCGCCGCCACATCCAGGCGGCGTCGCGCGGGTCGACGCCGTCCGGGAAGGCGCGCCCGACCTCGGCGAGGCTGTGGAAGCCGTCCAGCGCGGCGATCACGTTGACCTGCCGCTGCGTCCCGGTGGCGGCGTCCCGGTGCCGGAACGACTCGACGAGCCGCGGCACGTAGGGCAGGAACCGGGCGTCGCCGTCCTTCGGAAGCTGCCGGAGCGCCACGGCCTCGCGTTCGAGCAGGTCGCCGTCGGCGGGGTCGCGCGGCATCTTCAGCAGCACCCGGCGGCCCGGCTCCGGGCGCGCCGCGTACAGCACCGCGAGATCGCCGCCGATGGGGTCGCCCTCCAGCCGGTACGCGTGGCGGCGCGTGGTGATCAGCGTCTCGTCGCCGCGGTTGTAGGCGCGCCAGAGCGAGGTCAGCCTGACGAACGCCTCCTCGGTCCGGCCGCCGCCCGCATCCGGGTGGACGAGCCGGGCCAGCCGCCGGTACCGCCGCACCGCCTCCGCCTGGTCGTCGCCGAACAGGTCGGCGGGAACGCGGGCCCGGCCGAGCCGCGCCAGCGCGTCCTCCAGTTCCGTCTCGCTCATCTGTGCTCCTTGTGGGGGGCGACCCCCCACGCCCCCCGGTTCGCTTCGCTCATCTGTGCTCCCTGTGGGGGGGGGCGACCCCCCACGCCCCCCGGTTCGCTTCGCTCATCTGATCTCCTCCTCCCTGCTGGGCCGCAGCAGGGCCGGGTGCAGGAGCCGGGCGTCGCCCGCGCGGTAGAGGCGGGGCCGCGGGCCGCCCCGGCGGCCGCCGCGGTCGGACGTGGCGCCGGTGCTCTCCACGAACCCCGGGACGGACAGGACCTTGCGGTGGAAGTTGCCGGCGTGCAGCTCCTCGCCCCACACCGCCTCGTACACCGAGCGCAGCTCGGGGATGGTGAACTCACCGTCGCAGAACGCCGTGGCGAGCGGGGTGTACTCCAGCTTCCCGCGGGCCCGCTCCAGCCCGTCCGACAGGATCCGCGCGTGGTCGAACGCCAGCCGGCGGGTGGTGCCGGGGCGCTGGCGCCCCGAGTCGGCCAGGCCCAGCGCGTCCACCGGCGACCACGCGGCGTCGGCCGCGTCGCCGCCCGCCTCGGGGTCCGGCAGTTCGGGCGCGAACGCCAGGTAGGCGACGGAGATGACGCGCATCCGCGGGTCGCGGCCGGGGGAGCCGTAGGTCCCGAGCTGCTCCAGATGGACCCGGCCGAGTGCGCCGCCCTTGGCGCTGAGCCCTGTCTCCTCGGCCAGCTCCCGGACGGCCGCGTCGGGCAGGTCCTCGGCGTCGGTTCCCTGGAGCGGGCCGCCCGCCTGGACGAAGCCGCCGGGCAGCGCCCACATCCCCTCGTAGGGGGCGTTCCCCCGCCGCACGAGCAGGACGTGGAGGGCGCCGTCGCGGATGGTGAGGGCGACCACGTCCACCGTCACGGCGACCGGGTCGTAGTCGCGCGGGTCGTAGTTCGCGAGGAAGTCGCTCTCGTCGCGCCTCGGCTCCGGGCCCATCCGCCCGCCTCCCGTCGATCTTGGACTGAGTAAGTCTCAAAGTGAGTTCATCTCGATATGAGAAGAACATAACCCGGACCGGGCCCGCTGTCCAGTCCCTTCCTCCGGAGACGAGACGAGGGCGCCGCCCCGGGGAGGGGGCGGCGCCCTGAGTCGTTCGGCGGGCCCGTCGTTCAGCGGGCCGGGTTTGGGCGGAACTTCACAAAACAGAAGTTCTGCGGTGCGGCCTCAGCGGCGGTGCCGGCCGCCGTGCGGCGGCTCCTGGTGCTCCCCGCTCTGACCGCTTTCGCCCCGCGGCCCGTACGGGTCCGAGGTGCCCGGATCGAGTGTGTACGGATCGAGCGTGTACGGATCGTCGGAGCGGGCGGAGGGGTACCGCTCCGGGGCGCGCTCGCCGGGATGGCGGGGGTCGCGGGCGAACTGGCCGCCCGGCTGCCGTCCCGTCGAGTACCGGCCGGTCGGGTAGGGGCTCTCGGGCGCGCCGGGGCGCCGTTCGGCGGGCCAGGTCCCCGTCCCGTAGGGCCCGGGGGAGGAGTGGACGTCCCGCGGGCCGGGCGGAGGCGCCATGTGCGGAGACGGTGCCATGCCGGGCTGAGGTGCGATGCCGGGCTGAGGTGCCATGCCGGGCGGGGGCGCCATGCCGGGCGGCGGGGCCGGGGCCAGCCGCGCGGCGGGCGGGCGCTCGGGCGGCGCGTCCAGGAGGAGCTTCATCTGGCTCTTGCGGCGCCCGTAGACCAGGTAGAGGACGAGCCCGACGCCCATCCAGACGGCGAAGTACCCCCAGGTCTGGACGTTCAGGTTCAGCATCAGCCAGCCCACCGCGACGATCGCCACGAGGACGACCAGCGGCGCCGCCGGCATCCGGAAGGGGCGGTGCAGGTCGGGCCGGGAGCGGCGCAGCGCCAGCACCGCCGCCGCGACGAACAGGAACGCGAACAGGGTGCCGATCACGACGAGCTGCTCCAGCGTGAGCACGTCGACCGTCTGCGACATGACGATCGCCGCGCCGCCGGCGACGAGCGTGGCGCGGGACGGCACCTTGTAGCGGCTCATCGCGGCCAGGGGGCGCGGCAGCAGGCCGTCGCGCGAGATGGAGAACACCACCCGGGTCAGGCTGATCATCAGCACCAGGATCACGGTGGTCAGCGCGAGCATCGCGCCCACGTCGACGATCTTGCCCATCGCGCCCGCGCCGACCGAGTCGAAGGCCGCGGCGAGCAGCAGCTTGTCGGGGTTCAGCTTGGCGATGCCGTCCATCCCCATCATGCCGACCAGCGCGAACGCCACGGCCACGTACAGCACGATCGCGGTGACCAGGGCGGTGATGATCCCGCGCGGGACCTTGCGGGGCGCGTCGTCGGTCTCCTCCGAGGCCGTCGCGATCAGGTCGAACCCGATGTAGGCGAAGGCGATCGCGGGCGCCGCCGCGAGCATGCCCCAGGTCCCGAACACGTGCGGGGTGCCGCCGCCGACGGCGCCGAGCACGGCGTCCAGCACCGTCTTGTCGCCCGCGGGCGCGGGCTGCGAGGGCGGCAGGAAGGGGGTGAGGTTGCCGGGGTGGAAGAACTTCAGCGCGGTCGCGATGACGAGCCCGATCACGATGACCTTGGCCAGCACCATGAACCACAGCGTCTTCAGGCTCATCCGGCTGCCGCCGGCGAGCATCAGGACGACCAGCAGCAGGATGCCGAGCGCGAACACGTCCGGCCCCTTCTGCTGGCCGATCAGGTCGCCGAGCCCGCTCGGGATCGGCACCCCGAAGTCGTGCAGCGCCTGCGTCGCGTAGAGGGACCACACCCGGGCGAGCACCGACGCGGCCAGCAGCAGCTCCATGATCAGGGCCCAGCCGACGACCCACGCCCAGATCTCGCCGAACGCGACGTAGGCGAAGGAGTACGCGCTGCCCGCGACCGGGATGATCGAGGAGAGCTCGGCGAAGGCGAGCGCCGCCAGCACGCACACCCCGCCCGCGATGAGGAACGACACGAGCACGCCGGGCCCCGCCGTGGAGGACGCCTGCTCGCCGGCGATCTTGAAGATGCCGGATCCGATCATGACGCCGAGGCCGAGCACGACGAGGTCGCGGGTCCGGTACACCACGCGGAGCCGGTGCCGGCCGCCGTAGAGCCGGCCGGTCGCCTGCTCGACCGGCAGCCGGCGGAACATGTTGTTGCGCATGCGCATGTCCAAGGTCATAGGTGATCCCCCAGGCCTGAACCCGCGCCGCTGTTCGCGAGGTGACGGCTTGCTGAAGTCCCTAAGAATTCACCAAGTATGGGCAAAATAGCAACGTTTTGTGGGTGATTAGTGTGGTCAGGCGGTTGTCGGATCCTGCCAACCCCCGCAGGTCGGCGACGTGTCGCAGCGGATCACTCACGCTCGGCACAGGGAGACCGAATCCCTTTCTGGTGGAGCGTTCCGAGCGAATACGCCCCATTTCCAATAGAGAAAGCGCTTAATGATCTTTGTTGCGCGCGGCCCTCCGGGACCGGGCGCGACCGGGGTCGGCCGGTGCGGACGCTGGCGCGGGCCGAAGATCGATGGCACCGTAGGGGCGCCGCGTTCGTCTGGAGGTCCGGTGTTGCGCTCCCCGTCGCCCTCGCACACGTCCCCGCCCCGCCCGCCGGCGCCGCCGGGACGATCGCGGATCCGCCGCCGCACGGCCGCCGTGGCCGCCCTGGCGACCGCCGCGTCCCTTATCGTCCCCGCCGCGGCGGGCGCCGCGCCCGTCCCGAGGCCCGCGCCGGCCCCGCCGGCCAAGCAGGCGGTCGCGACCGGATTCGGCGGCGCGGTCTCCACCGTCGACCCGGAGGCCAGCCGGACGGCGCTGGAGGTCCTCAAGCGAGGCGGCAACGCGATGGACGCGGCGGTCGCGTCCGCCGCGACGCTCGGGGTCACCGAGCCGTACGTGTCGGCCATCGGCGGCGGCGGCTTCATCACGTACTACGACGCCAGGACGCGCCGCGTGTACGCGCTCGACGGCCGCGAGTTCGCGCCGCGGCGGATGCGCCAGGACTCCTTCCTCGACCCCGCGACGGGCAAGCCGCTGCCGTTCGACCAGGCCGTCACCAGCGGCCTGAGCGTCGGCGTGCCCGGCACGCTCGCCCAGTGGGAACTCGCCCTGCGCCGGTTCGGCAGCCGCGACCTCGGCGCCCTGCTGCGCCCGGCGATCAGGGTCGCGGACCGCGGCTTCGTCGTCGACCAGGAGTTCCACGACCAGACCGCGGTGAACGAGGCGCGCTTCCGCGACATCGTCCCGACCCGCGAGCTGTTCCTGCCCGGCGGGAAGGTGCCCGAGGTCGGCTCGGTGTTCCGCAACCCCGACCTCGCCGGCACCTACCGGGAGCTGGCGAGGCGCGGCACCGGCTGGTTCTACGAGGGCGGGCTCGGCAAGGAGATCGTCAGGACGGTCGCCCGGCCGCCGGTGGACCCGAAGGCGACCCGCGAGGTCCGCCCCGGCCTGATGGAGCGCGGCGACCTCGACGCCTACCGGGCGGTGCCGCGCAAGCCCACCCATGTCCCCTACCGGGGGACGGACGTGTACGGCATGCCGCCGTCGTCGTCCGGGGGCTCCACGGTCGGCGAGGCGCTCAACATCCTCGGCAACTTCCGGCTCGACCCGCGCGACCCCGTCACGGCCCTGCACTACTACCTGGAGGCGTCCAAGCTCGCCTACGCCGACCGCGGCCGCTACGTCGGCGACGCCGACAAGGTGGACGTGCCGCTGGAGGAGCTGCTGTCCTCCGGGTTCGCCCGCGAGCGCGCCTGCCAGATCAGGCCGGACCAGGCGGCGGCCGCGCCGGTCGCCCCCGGCTCGCCCGACGGCCGCTACGAGCCGTGCGTCCCGCCGGGCACCCAGACCAGGGCGCTGGCGTTCGAGGGCCCGCAGACCACCCACCTCGTCGTCGCCGACAAGTGGGGGAACGTCGTGTCCTACACGCTGTCGATCGAGCAGTTCGGGGGCAGCGGCATCACCGTGCCGGGGCGCGGGTTCCTGCTGAACAACGAGCTGACCGACTTCTCCTTCCAGCCGCCGGCGCCCGGCCAGGCTCCCGACCCGAACCTGCCCGGCCCGCACAAGCGGCCGCGCAGCAGCATGGCGCCGACCCTGGTGCTCGTGGACGGGCGCCCGCGGCTCGCCGTCGGCACGCCCGGCGGTTCGACGATCATCACCACCGTGCTGCAGATCCTGGTGAACCGCATCGACCTCGGCATGGACCTGCCCGCCGCGCTCGCAGCGCCGCGGGCCACGCAGCGCAACACCCCGCAGGTCTTCGCCGAGCAGGCGTTCATCGACCGGTACGGCCGCGACCTCGCCGCCCGCGGGCACCGGCTGGAGTTGTTCCCCGGTCCGCCGCGGGGTGTGATCGGCGCCGCGACCGGGCTGGAGTTCCTGCGGCCCGGGCTCGTCCAGGCGGTCGCCGAGCCGACACGGCGGGGCGGCGGCAGCGCGCTCGTCGTCCGTCCGGCCCGTTGACACTTGCCTACCCGGGGGCGTGCCCACCCGGCGAGCGGGAAGGAGTCGTGCCATGGCGGACTCATACGTGCAGGTGACGACCACGACCGACTCCCGCGCGGAGGCGGCCGAGCTGGCACGCTCGGCGGTCGCCGAGCGGCTCGCGGCCTGCGCGCAGCTGGTGGGGCCGATCGCCAGCACCTACTGGTGGGAGGGGGAGATCGAGTCGGCCGAGGAGTGGATGGTGCTGTTCAAGACCTCCGCCGACCGGTTCGACGAGCTGGCCTCCCTGATCACCGAGGGGCACTCCTACGACACCCCGGAGATCATCGCGACGCCGGTGGTGGCGGGCAGCATGGACTACCTCGCCTGGATCACCGAGCAGACCGAGCCCGGGGAGCAGGACGAGGCGATCGCGGAGGACGACCGGGATTGATCGTGTGACGGCCGTCATGGCAGGGTAAGCCTTCGATTACGCGGCCCGGCGGCGCGCCCGGCCGCGGCGGCGGAAGGCGGTCGGGATGCGCGAGGCCAGCGAGGAGAGGCCGGACCACGGCCTGTTCGGGCCGGGGTCGGTGACCTGGCATGTCATGGGCGAGCCCGTGCTGATCGTCGGCGGGATCCGGGCGTTGCTGCTCCAGGCCCTGCATCCGCGCACGATGTGGGGCACCGCGCAGAACTCCGAGCTCATGGACCCCGCCGCGGCGTGGGCGCGGCTCGTCCGGACGGTCGAGTTCGTCCGCGTCCGCACCTACGGCACGCACGAGGAGGTCGAGCGGGTGGGCCGCCGCGTCCGCCTGCTGCACTCCAAGCTGACCGGCCTCGACATGCGCACCGGCGAGACGTTCCCGGTCGACGACCCCGAGAACCTGCTGTGGGTCCACATGGGCGAGGTCGACTCCTACCTGGACGTGGCCCGCCGCGCCGGGGTGCCGCTGACCGCCCGCGACGCCGACGCGTTCGTGGACGAGCAGCGCCGCGCGGCCGCGGTCGTCGGCCTCGACCCGGCGGACGTGCCGGCCACCGTCGCGGACATGCGCGACTACTACGAGGGCATGCGGCGGCAGATCTTCGCGTGCCGGGAGGCGCGCGAGGGGCTGCGCCGCATGTTCAGCCCCGCCGTGCCGCGGCCGCTGCTGCCGCTCAAGCTCGCCGCGCCCGGCCTCGGCGTGCTGGTCGTGTCGACGCTGCCGCGCTGGGCCCGCCGCATGTACGGGCTGCCCGGGCTGCCGACCTCCGACCTGGCCGCGACCGTGACGCTGAAGGGCCTCTACCGGACCACGCAGGTCGTCCCGGAGCGGTTCCGGTACTCGCCGGACGCGCGGCGGGCCCGGCGCCTTACGCGCGAGCAC
This sequence comes from Actinomadura sp. NPDC048021, assembly GCF_040653135.1. Classification (NCBI taxonomy): domain Bacteria; kingdom Bacillati; phylum Actinomycetota; class Actinomycetes; order Streptosporangiales; family Thermomonosporaceae; genus Actinomadura; species Actinomadura sp. NPDC048021. Next base: position 113,407 of record NZ_JBEZJQ010000013.1, on the reverse strand, counting down.
GAGACAGGCCTCGCCACCTGGTCGATCGCCTCCTGAATCACCCCATCGGGGGAGCGTCCGGGACGGAGTCGTGGTCGCGGGCGCCGTGCCTGGGGAGGAGCAGCGCGGGCACGATCAGCACGGCGGTGAGGACGAGCGCGACCCAGAACGTGTGCGCGAACGCGTCGGCCAGCTTGGGCGCGAACTGCTCGCGGACCCGCTCGGGGATCTGCCCCATGCCGCTGGTGGCGCCGCCCCCGCCGCCGGCCGCCTGCGGGATGCGGTCGCTGATCTGCCGGGACAGGACGACGGCGAGCAGCGCCGTGCCGACCGACCCGCCGAGCTGGACGATGATGTTCAGCGTGCTGCTGGCGCGCGGGACGACCGCCCGGCCCAGCGTCGTCAGCGCCGCCGACATCGTGGGCATCATCGTGCAGCCGAGCCCGAGGCCCCGCACGTAGAGGGCGCCGCCGAGCAGCCAGTAGGGGGTGTCCGCGCCGACCGTCGCGAACGGGATGGTGCCGAGCACCAGGACGACGATGCCGACCGGGACGATCCGCCCGGCGCCGAGCTTGTCGGTGACCACCCCGGCGAGCGGCATCGCGGTCGCGGCGCCGAGGCCCTGGGGGGCGAGCAGCAGGCCCGCCGCGAGCGCCCCCTCGCCGCGGGCGATCTGGTAGTACAGCGGGATCAGCAGCATCGATCCCATCAGCGCGATGCCGACGAAGAACACCGCGGCGGCCGCGGTCGCGAACGTCCGGTCGGCGAACAGCCGCACGTCGATCAGCGCGCGCTCGCGGCGCTGGAGGCTGTGCAGCGCGAACAGGGCGACCAGGGCCACGCCGCCGGCCAGCCAGGCGATCGTGGCCGGGCGGCCGAAGCCGCCGCCGCTGCTCGCGGTGGACAGGCCGTAGATGAGCAGGACGAACCCGGGCGGCAGCAGGAGCAGCCCGCGCAGGTCGATCCCGGGCGCCGCGTGCTCCCCCCGGCCGTGCGGCACCTTCCACCACGCGAGCGCGAAGGCGAGCGCGCCGACGGGCAGGTTCACGAAGAAGATCCAGCGCCAGTCGACGTCCTGGACCAGCCACCCGCCGATGACGGGGCCGAGCACGGGCCCGAGCAGCATCGGGACGCCGACGATGCTCATGATGCGGCCCATCCGGCGCGGCCCGGCCGCCATCGTCAGGATGGCCATGCCGGTCGGCATGAGCATGCCGCCGCCGAGCCCCTGCACGACCCGGAAGACGATCAGCGACTCGATGTTCCAGGCCGCGCCCGACAGGGCCGACCCGAGGACGAAGAGCACGATGGAGGTCATCCACACGCGGCGCCCGCCGAACCGGTCGACGGCCCAGCCGGTGAGCGGGATGACGGTGCCCATCGCCAGCATGTAGCCGGTGATGACCCACTGGATCGTCGACAGGCCGGTGTCGAAGTCGCGGCCGAGCGTCTCCAGCGCGACGTTGACGATCGTGGTGTCGAGGATCGCCATGAGGGTGCCCGACACGATGACCAGGCCGAGGACGATCGTCTGCCGGTCGAGCCGTTCGCCGCCGCCGGCGCCGCCGGGGGGCGCCACCTTCGCTGCCGGGCTTTCGGTCATGGTGCGGCCCCCTCGCGTCGAGTCCCACCGCGGCTCCGACAGTTGCCCCGTGCCCCCGCCGGTCAAGGCGCGAAACGCCTTGAAGTTCAATATTTTGCAGTGCATCACGAAATGTGTTGAACTTCAAGGTATGTCCGAGGAAGGGTTCGGTGCCGACGCGTCGGTCGACGCCGACCTGGAGACGATGATCCAGCTCCTGGGCCGGCTCGTCCGCGGTCTGAAGGGCGGCCGCGAGGACGCCGAGGAGCTCATCGGCGAGGTGCGGGCGGCGGGGCTCGGCCCCCGGCACGTCCCGGCGCTGATGCAGCTGGTGCTGCACGGCCCGGTCCCCGTCGGCGTGCTCGCCGGGCACATGGCGCTGAGCCCGGCCACGGTCAGCCAGCTGGTCGGGGAACTGGAGCGGGGCGGCTTCGTCGAGCGGCGCCCGGACGAGCGGGACCGCCGGCGGATGATCATCAGCCTGAGCGAGCGGCACCGCGAGGCGACCGAGCGGTTCGCCTGGCGGCGGCTGCGGCCGCTGCGGGTCGCGCTGGAGACGCTCGCACCCGAGGAGCGGGCGCCGTTCCTGCACGGCTGGCGCGTGCTCGTCGAGACCATGGAGCGCGCGGAGCCGGAGGACCCGCGGGAGCGGGACCCCGAGGGCGGCCGCCCGGGCGGGCGCCTCAGCCGCGGCGCATGAGCCGCCCGACGGCCGCCATCAGCTCGGTCGACATCGCCTCGCCCTTGCCCTCCTCGGCGCCCTCGGCCACGCAGTGCCGGACGTGCCCGTCCAGCAGGCCGAGCGCCACCTTGTCCAGCGCCGCCTGGACGGCGCTGATCTGGGTGAGGATGTCGATGCAGTAGCGGTCCTCCTCGACCATCCGGTCGATGCCGCGCACCTGGCCCTCGATGCGGGCGAGCCGCGTCTGCAACTGGTCCTTCGTGGCGGTGTACCCGCGGGTGGGGGTCTCGCTGGTCGCCATCTCCGTCCTCGCAATCCGTCGGGGGCGCTCGCCCTGGGTACCCCTGGGGGACATCCCCCAACAGGTACCTTATGCGGTGGGAGGCCTCAGGGTGCGGGCACGTTCCACGCGCTGACGACCGGCCGGTCGTGCTCGGAGCCGAGGGCCGACACGGTGCCGGTGTCGAGCGCGAACAGCCGCCCCCGCGCGGGCTCCAGGCCCAGCCACCGTGCCGTCAGCACCCGCAGGACGTGGCCGTGCGCGACCAGCGCGACGTCGCCCCCGGCCAGCAGCGGCCGCGCCCGCGCGAGGACCGCGTCCGCCCGCGCGCCGACCTGCTCGACGGTCTCGCCCGGGTGATCGGCGTCGCCCGGGACCACGCCGTCGTCCCACAGGAACCAGCCCGGCCGCTCCTCGCGGATCGCCCGGGTGCTGACGCCCTCGTAGCCGCCGTAGTCCCACTCCCACAGGTCGGGGTCGATCTCGTCCGTCCGCATCCCGGCGAGCTCGGCGGTCCGCCGCGCCCGCTCCGCCGGGCTGACCAGCGTCCGCGCGAAGGTCCGCCCCGCCAGCGCGCCGCGCAGCGCGCGGGCCTGCTCCTCGCCCCGGGGGGTCAGCGGCAGGTCCGTCCGCCCCGTGTGCCGCCGCGCCCGGCTCCACTCGGTCTCGCCGTGCCGCACCAAGATCAGTTCACCCATGCCCGCCTGTCTACCCGGCGGGCCGCCTTCGAAGAACCCCCCGGAACGGTGAGAGGACGGGGGAGGGCGTCAGTCGAGGATCGAGGTGAGAGGGGTGCAGGGCAGGCCGTGGGCCTCGGCGACGTGGTCGTAGACCAGCGTGCCGGCGTGGACGTTGAGGCCGCGGGCGAGGGCGGCGTCGGCGCGCAGGGCCTGCCGCCAGCCCAGGTCGGCGATCTGGACGGCGTAGGGGAGCGTCACGCCGGTCAGGGCGTAGGTGGAGGTGTTGGGGACGGAACCGGGCATGTTGGCGACGCAGTAGAACGTCGAGCCGTGCACCCGGTAGGTGGGGTCGGCGTGCGTGGTGGGACGGGAGTCCTCGAAGCAGCCGCCCTGGTCGATGGCGATGTCCACCAGCACCGAGCCGCTCTTCATCCGGGCCACGAGCTCGTTGGAGATCAGCTTGGGCGCCCGCGCGCCCGGGATGAGCACGGCGCCGATGACGAGGTCGGCGGCGAGGGCCTGCTGCTCGACCGTGTACGCGCTGGACACCAGCGTCCGCAGGCGGCCCTGGTAGACGGCGTCGATCTCGCGCAGCCGGTCCACGTCGACGTCCAGGACGGTGACGTCCGCGCCCATGCCGACGGCGATCTGCGCGGCGTTGAGGCCGGACACGCCGCCGCCGATGACGACGACCTTGGCGGGCGCCACGCCGGGCACGCCGCCGGGCAGGACGCCGCGCCCCCCGTTGAACGACATCAGGTTGTAGGCGCCGACCTGCGGGGCGAGGCGTCCGGCGACCTCGGACATGGGGGCGAGCAGCGGCAGGGAGCGGTCCGGGAGCTGGACCGTCTCGTAGGCGATCGCGGTGACGCCGGCCGCCAGGAGCGCGTCGGTGCACTCGCGGGACGCGGCCAGGTGCAGGTAGGTGAACAGGATCTGGCCCTCGCGCATCCGGTGGTACTCGGGCGCGATCGGCTCCTTCACCTTGAGGATCAGCTCGCCCTCGGCCCAGACCTCGTCCGGGCCGTCGAGGATCTTGGCGCCCGCGGCGGCGAAGTCGTCGTCGGGGATCGCCGAGCCGGTCCCGGCGCCCCGCTCCACGAACACCTCGTGGCCGTGCCGGGTGAGCTCGTGCGCCCCCGCCGGGGTGATCGCCACCCGGTACTCGTGGTTCTTGACCTCTCGCGGTACACCGATCTTCACCGGGAGCTCCTCCGTCAACGCTGACCAGGATGTACGCCTCCAGCGTGCGGGGCGGCGGCGATGCCCGGCTATGTGCACCATGTCAAGGCATCGGGCCTTTCGACGACACTGTGTAAAGGAAGATGGGGGAGCGCGGCCGTTGGATCGGTCCGGGCTACGGGGCGCCCCGGGGGAGCCACTCGTCGGCGATCGCGACCGTCAGCTGCTCCAGGAGCGGGCCCACGCGGCGGACGCGGCGCTCGTCGTCCGGCTCGATGTCGGCCAGCGCGTAGGCCGCCTGGATCCGCGCCTTGCGCAGCTGCTCGCCGGTGAGGCCCCGGCGGCCCGCCACCGCGACGACGGGCGCGCCCGCGCGGGCGGCGGCGCGGGCGACGTGGACGGGGGCGCTGCCGCGCAGCGACCGGGTGTCCAGGACGCCCTCCCCGGTGACGACCAGGCGCGCGCCGCGCGCCTTCTCCGCGAAGCCCAGCAGGTCGAGCATCAGGGCCGGGCCGGGCTCGATCGTCGCGCCGAGGAAGGTGAGCGCGGCGAACCCGACGCCGCCCGCCGTCCCGGCGCCGGGCAGGTCGCGGGCCGCCTTGCGGGCCGCCGCTTCGGCCAGGTCGGCCCACCGGCGCAGGCCCGCGTCCAGCAGCCGCACCTCGTCGCGGTTCGCGCCGCGGCGCGGCCCGTCCACCGCGGCGGCGCCGGTGCGGCCGAGCAGCGGCCCGGCGGAGTCGCCCGCCACCACCACCTCGATGCCCGACATGTCGGGTAGGCCGCGCAGGTCGAGGGCGTGCAGCGAGCGCAGCGCCGCTCCGCCGGGCGGCAGGTCCTTGCCGAGCGCGTCCAGCAGCCGCCCCCCGAGCCCCTGGACGAGGCCCGCGCCGCCGTCGGTGCACGCGCCGCCGCCGAGGCCGAGGACGATCCGCCGCGCGCCGAGCCGGACGGCGTGCGCGAGCAGCTGCCCCGTGCCGAGGCTGGAGGCGGTGAGCGGGCGCGGGCGGCCGCCGGGCAGCCGCCGCAGCCCGGACGCCTCCGCCAGCTCGACCACCGCGCTGGCGCCGTTCAGCGCCAGCCGCGCCGTCACCGGCCGGCCGGTCGGCCCGCACACCTCGACCTCGACGCGCCGCCATCCGGCCGCCACCGCGGCCTCGACGGTGCCGTCGCCGCCGTCGGCCACGGGCAGCTCCACCAGCGCGACGCCGGGACGCGCGCGGCGGAGCCCGGCGGCGAGATGCCGCGCCGCCCGCGCCGCGGTCAGCGCTCCCGGGAACCTGTCAGGCGCCAGCAGGACGTGACCTGGCGGGGACGGGTGGGAGGGAGAGTCCGCGGACACCACAGCCACGCCTTTCACGCCGGGGGGTAAGGCCCTACCTTCTGCTTACGCCATGCCGGCACTATTTGACACCTGCAACCGCCTCCGAGACCTACAAACGGGCGAGTTCCGTCGCGGAGTGGTCACCCTGCGTCCGTGTTTCCCCGGAGTCCCCGGCGCGCGGGCGGTCGCGCGGGATCAGCCGACGCCGAGCCACTCCTCGATGGGATGGATGGCGAAGAAGACCACGAACAGGGCGGCGACGATCCAGAGGGCGGGGGAGATCTCGCGCAGCTTCCCGCGCGTGGCCTTGATGACCACGTAGGCGACGATGCCCATCCCGAGGCCGGTGGTGATCGAGAAGGTGAAGGGCATCAGCACGATGGTGAGGAACGCCGGGATCGTGATCTCCAGGTCGTTCCAGTCGACCTTGGCGACCTGCGTCATCATCAGCGCGCCGACCACGACCAGGGCGGGCGCCGCGGCCTGCGCGGGGACGGTCGCCGCCAGCGGGGTGAGGAACAGCGTCACCGCGAACAGCGCGCCCGTGGCGATGTTGGCCAGGCCGGTCCGGGCGCCTTCGCCGACGCCCGCCGCCGACTCGACGAACACCGTGTTCGCCGACGAGCTGGTGAGCCCGCCGAACGCGGCGGACAGCCCGTCCACCGACAGGATCCGGCCGAGCCGCGGCACCTCGCCCTTCTCGCTCACCAGGCCCGCCTCGTCGCTGATGCCGAGGATCGTCCCCATCGCGTCGAAGAACCCCGACAGCACCAGCGTGAACAGCACGACCAGCGCGGTGATCACTCCCGCCCGGGCGAACCCGCCGAACAGGGAGATCTGCCCGAACAGACCGAAGTCGGGGGCGGCGAACAGCTTCTCGGGCATGTTCGGGGTGACCACGCCCCAGCCGCCCTTCCTGACGGAGGCGTTCTCCTGGATGACCACGGCCCCGACCGTCCCGGCGACGATGCTGATCAGGATCGCGCCCGGCACCCGCCGCACGTACAGGATGATCATCAGCACCAGGGTCCCCGCGAAGACCAGCGCCGGCCACGTCTCCAGCCGGCCGCCGGTGCCGAGGGACAGCGGCGGGCTCGTGGCGCTGGAGGTGACGAACCCGGCGTCGTAGAGGCCGACCAGCGCGATGAACGCGCCGATCCCGACCGCGATCGCGTGCTTGAGCGCCAGCGGGATCGAGTTCATGATCCGCTCGCGCACCCCGGTGAGCGCCAGCAGCACGATGACCACGCCCTCGATCACCACGAGGCCCATCGCCTGCGGCCAGGTCATCACCGGCGCCGCCTGGAAGGCCACGACCGCGTTGATGCCGAGGCCCGCGGCGAGCGCCAGCGGCGCGTTCCCGACCAGGCCCATGATCACGGTGGTGACGGCGGCGGACAGCGCCGTCATCGTGGTCAGCTGCGGGATCGACAGGGTCGCGTCGTTGACGTCCTTCGCCCCGCCGAGGATGAGCGGGTTCAGCAGGATGATGTAGGCCATCGCGAAGAACGTGGTCACGCCGCCGCGCAGCTCGCGCGGGACGGTGGTGCCGCGCGCGGTGAGTTCGAACAGCCGCTCCAGCGGCCCGCGCCCGCTCGCCGGTGGTGAATCGTCGGCCGCTTCGGCCTGGGTCTTGGACATGACGGGCGCTCCGCTTTCAGCAGCATGGTGTTCGGAAACGGCGTGCACAGGGTAGCCGTCCGAGGCCCGGGTGAGGCCAGGGGGCCGCGTGAAGAGAGGGCGGCGGGACGTGATTCGCGGCCTTCGCAGCGTGACGGGGGTGATGTGCCGCCTATAGCCTGCCCTGGTGCGAATGCGAGACTCCGCCGGGGCGACCGCCCTGGACTCCTACGCGTGGCTGCTGGCGTCCGTCCCGGAGCGGACGCGCTCGTCCTTCCGCGCGCGGATGCTCGGCCCCCTGGAGGAGTACGACAGCACCAGGCAGGCCGATCTCGTGCACACGCTGGAGGTCTTCCTGTCCTGCTCGGGCTCCTGGAGCCGCACCGCGACGCGGCTGCACGTCCATGTGAACACGCTTCGGTACCGAATCCGGCGAATCGAGGACCTCACCGGCCGGGACCTCGGCAGACTTGAAGACCGAGTCGACTTCTTCCTCGCCCTGCGCGCGGCGAGCACCTTGTAGGCGGTGGTCAAACGATGGATCGGGAGACACTGGGGCAGCGCATTCGCGCCCTGCGGATCCGGCAGGGCGTGAGCCAGGCGCAGCTCGCCTTCCCCGAGCTGTCCGACAGTTACATCTCGCTGATCGAGAGCGACAAGCGGGTCCCGGCGCCGAGCGTCGTCGACCTGCTGGCGGCGAAGCTGAACTGCTCGGCGACCTATCTCGTCAGCGGCGTCAGCGAAGACGTCGTGGACGAGCTGCGCGTCACCCTCGACTACGCCGAGATCGCGCTCAGCAACGGCGCGGCGGCCGAGGCGCGGACCCGGTTCGCCGAGGTGCTCGCGAGCGCCGACGCGGTCGCCCTCCCCGAGATGCTGCACCAGGCCCGCTGGGGCCACGCGCTCGCGCTGGAGGCCGCGGGCGAGCTGGAGGAGGCGATCGCCGAGCTGACGGCGCTGACCGGGCAGGCGTCCGCCGAGGCCGACCTCGACCACTGGGCCAAGGTGCACGTCGCGCTGAGCCGCTGCCTGCGCGAGCGCGGCGACATCAGCGCGGGCGTGGAGGCCGCCGAGACCGCGCTGCGGCACCTCGTCGCCACCGGCGCCGACTCCACCGACGCCGCCGTGGACCTCGGCGCGGCGCTGCTGTCGGCGTTCATCGAGCGCGGCGACCTCGTCCGGGCCCGCCAGCTCGCCGCCCAGCTCGTCGAGCGCGCCGAGCGGATCGGCAGCCCCCGCGCCCGCATGGTCGCCTACTGGGAGGCCGCCTACGTCGCGGAGATCCGCGGCGAGTACGACGAGGGCGTCGCGCTCGCCGAGCGGGCCCTGATGCTGGCCGGCGACGGCGAGGACCCCCGCAACCTCAACCGGCTCCGCGTCATCTACGCGGGGCTGCTGCTGCGGGCCAAGCCCGACCAGGCCGACCGCGCGCGCGAGCTGCTCGCCCGGGTGCGCGGCGAGATCAGCGCCAGCTCCTCCGGCGAGATCGACGTGGCCTGGTGCCTGACCGAGCTTGCCCGCGCGGAGACCGCGCTCGGCCGTCCCGCCGAGGCGGTGGCGCTTGCCGAGGAGGCCCTGGACCTGCTCGGGGACGCCCCGCGCCGCGCCACCGCCGGGGCGCTGACCGTGCTCGGCGAGGCCTCGGTGCGGCTCGGCCGGCACGACCGCGCGGTCGAGGTGCTGACCCGGGCCGCGACCTGCCTGGAGGAGATGGAGTCCTCCCGGGAGGCCGCGCAGGCGTGGTTCGACCTCGCCGAGGTGCTGGCCGGGACGGGGACCTCCGACGGGCCCCGGATGGCCGCCTACCGCCGCGCCCTGACCTGCGTGGGGGTCTGATCGGACCGATCCGGCCGAACCGTTTCGCGTGCCGCCGCGTCCATGAATAATGCTGCGGTCGGCGTGAGATGGGGGAGTTGGTCGTGTTCGGTGTTGTCAGACCTTGCCGTCATGTTCTGTGCGGGTCGCTGTTCAAGGACTGGATGGCCCACCTTTGCGGGCTGTGCCTGACGCTGCGGGCCGAGCACGGCCAGGCCTCCCGGCTCGTCACCAACTACGACGGGCTGCTCGTGTCGGTGCTGGTGGAGGCGCAGGCTCCGGAGCTGTCGCCGCGCCGTAAGGCCGGACCGTGCGCCCTGCGCGGGATGAAGACGGCCGAGGTCGTCACGGCGCGGGCGCAGGGCGCGCAGCTCGCCGCGGCCGCGTCCCTGCTGCTCGCCGCCGGCAAGACGCGCGACCACGTGGCCGACGGCGACGGGCCCTACGCGCGCCGGCTCGTCGCGGCCGCGGCCGGGCGGATGGCCGACCGGTGGGACGCCGCGGGCGGCCGCACGGGCGCCGCCGTCGGGTTCGACCCCGCGGTGCTGCGCGACGCCGTCGCCCGGCAGCCGCTCCTGGAGGCGGCCCCCGGCCTCGGGCTGCTGGACCTGACCGAGCCGACCGAGACGGCCGTCGCCGCGGTGTTCGCGCACACGGCCGTCCTCGCGGGCCGGGAGGGCAACGCCGAGACGCTCGCCGAGGCGGGCCGCTTCTTCGGGCGCCTCGCCCACCTCATCGACGCCGTCGAGGACCTCGCCGAGGACGAGGAGGCCGGCGCGTACAACCCGCTCCTGGCGACCGGCACCCCCCTCGACGAGGCCCGCCGGCACGCCGACGGCGCGCTGCACGGGCTGCGGCTCGCGCTCGCCGAGCTGGAGCTGGAGAGGCCGCGCCTCGTCCGGGCCCTGCTGGACCGCGAGGCGGGCCGCTCGGTCGAGCGCGCCTTCGCCGCTCCGGCGGAGCTGTCCAGGCGGGGGCCGCGGCCGCCGCGCCCCGGCTGGCCGGTCCCGTGCTTCACCGGAACGCTGGTCTGCGCCACCTGCGGGATCTTCCAGCCCGAGTGGAGCGACCACCACGGCGACTCGTGCGACGACCGCTGCTGGTGCACCCGGCACCTCGACGGCTGCGACGGCGGCGGCTGCGACGGGAGCTGCTGCGACTGCTGCAACTGCTGTGACTGCTGCGACTCGTGCGACTGCTGCGACTGCGACTGCGGGTGCAACTGACCGGCGCCGTTCCTCCCGGGCCGCGCCGTCGCGCGACCCGGGACGTGCCATGGCGGAGGGCTCAGTAGGGTAGACGGAGCCCTTCGACTCACTAGAGAACCCGGCCCTCCATGAACATGCTCAAGTCCCGCCGGCCCCTGCGCCGCCTCGGCCTGATCGCCGCCGCCGCGCTCGCCTTCGGCGCCTTCACCGCGCCCCCCGCGATGGCGCACACGAAGCTGGTCGGCAGCACGCCCGAGAAGGGCAGGTCCGCGGACGCGGTCACTGAGGTCACGCTGGTCTTCAGTGACGAGATCAGCCTGGCGAAGGTCGTCGTCAGCGACGGGAACAAGAAGGAGTTCCAGGCGGGCGCCGCCGAGCGCGCCGGGACCAAGGTCACGCAGAAGCTGTCCGGTCCGCTGCCCGCCGGCTCCTACACGGTCGCCTACCGGGTCGTCGGCGAGGACGGGCACCCGATCGAGGGGAACGACCTGACGTTCAGCGTGACCGGGGACGGCGCCGCGGGCGCCCCGCCGGCCGCCTCGTCCGCGCCCACCGCGGGCGGGGTCGGCGCCGAGGAGCAGACGGGCCCGGCCGCCAACTCCGACGAGCGGCCGCTCAAGGCCGACCAGGAGAACGAGGCGGCCGAGGAGGACTCCGGCTCGGGGATGCTCCTGTGGGTGCTGATCATCGGAGGCCTGCTCGTCGGCGTCGGCATCGGCGTGGGCATCGTGTTCCGCGCCAAGCGCAAGCACCAGGCGGCCACCGGCGGTGAGTAAGGGGAGCCTGGCCGTCTGGCGGGCGGGGGCGGCCGCCCTGGCCGCGTGCGCCGTCCTGCTGGTGGCCGGGCTCGTCCTCGGCGGCTCGGTCACCGAGAAGGTCATCCCCGGCCTCGGCGACGCGGGCGCCCTCACCCGGTGGGGGCTTCCGGTCTCCCGGGCGGCGATGGACCTGCTGTCCGCGCTGACCGTCGGCGCGCTGCTGGCCGCGGCCGCGTTCCTGCCCGTCGAGGGCGGGCGGGCCGCGCCCCGGCTGTCGGGGGACGCCCTCGGCTACCTCAACGCCGCCTCCTGGATCGCCGCCGCCTGGGCCGCCGCCGCCGCGGCCACGCTGGTGTTCACCGTCGCGGACGTGCTCGGCCAGCCGGTCGGCGACGTCCTCACCGGCAGCGAGCTGAGCAGTTACGTCGGCTCGCTGCCGCAGGGCACCGCCCTCATGGTCGTGGTGCTGCTGGCCGTCGTGGTGGCGCTTCTGGCCCGCACCACCACCACGCCCGCCGCCGCGTTCGGGCTGCTCGCCCTGGCCGGGATCGCCCTGCTGCCCGCGCCGCTCACCGGGCACTCGGCCTCGGCCGCCAACCACTCCACCGCGACGACCGGCGTCGCCCTGCACGTCGCCGCCGTCGCCCCGTGGGTCGGCGGGCTCGCCGTCGTCGCCGCCCACGCGCTGCTGCGCCGCGACCGGCTCCCGCTCGTCGCGGAGCGGTTCAGCCGCATGGCCCTGTGGTGCTACGTCGTCGTCGGAGCCAGCGGCCTGGTGAACGTGATCGCCCGGCTGCCGGATCCGCGGGAGATGGTCGAGACCGACTACGGACGGCTCGCGCTCGGCAAGATCATCGCGTTCTGCGTGCTCGGCTGGTTCGGCTGGTGGCACCGGACGCGGACGCTGCCCGCGGTGGCGGACGGCAGGCCGGGGGCGTTCGCCCGGTTCGCGTCCGTCGAGGCCGCGGTGATGGGCGCCACCATGGGGCTGGCCGTCGCGCTGGCCCGGACCGCGCCGCCCGCCCCGGCCGAGCCGGAGTCCGCGGTCAAGTCGCTGCTCGGCTACGACATGCCCCCGCACGTGACCCCCGTCCGGCTGCTGACGCTGGGGCAGTTCGACCTGTTCTTCGCCGCCCTCGTCGTCGTCCTCGGCGGCCTCTACCTCGCCGCGGTCGTCCGGCTGCGGCGGCGCGGCGACTCCTGGCCCTGGGGGCGCACCGCGTCCTGGCTGATCGGGCTCCTGACGATCGCGGCCGTCACCCAGACCGGCGTCGCCAGGTACGCGCCGATCCTGTTCAGCGTGCACATGGCGCAGCACATGGTGCTGAACATGCTGACGCCGATCTTCCTGGTCGTCGGCGCGCCGGTGACGCTGGCGCTGCGGGCGCTCAGGCCCGCCCGCGTGCGCGGCGACCGCGGCCCGCGCGAGTGGCTCACCGCCGTGCTGCACAGCCGGTACCTCGCGGTGATCGCCCATCCCGCGGTCGCGACGCTCGTCTTCGTGGTGAGCACGTTCGTCCTGTACTTCACGCCGCTGTTCGAGGCCGCGATGCGCAACCATCTCGGCCACATCGCGATGACGGTCCACTTCCTGGCCAGCGGCTCCCTGTTCTTCTGGGTGCTGCTCGGCGTCGACCCGGCGCCGCGGAAGCTGCCGTATCCGGCCCGCCTGCTGCTGCTGTTCGTCACGATGCCGTTCCACGCGTTCTTCGGCATCGCCCTGATGAACATGAGCCAGGCGCTCGCCCGCGGCTGGTACACCTCCGTCGACCCGCCGTGGGGCACCACGATCCTGCACGACCAGCACACCGGCGGCGCCATCGCGTGGGGCTTCGGCGAGGTGCCGACGTTCATCGTCCTGATCGTGCTGGCCTTCCAGTGGTACGTCCACGACCAGCGGCAGGCGCGGCGCATGGACCGCAAGGCCGACCGGGCCGCGAAGGCCGGGGGGCGCCCCGAGGACGACGAGCTCGCCGCCTACAACGCGCGCCTGGCCAAGCTCGCCGAGCGCGACCGCGCCTCCGGCGGGACCGCCGGGGAGGGCGCCGCCGGAGAGGCCGCCGGAGAGAAGGACAACGCGTGAGCGCGGCCTCCCCCGCGCGGGGGAGTGGCCGGGCCGCCGGTTCTGTCAGGATCAGGGCGTGCTCCGTGTGCTCCGCCCGCTGATCGAGCGGACGACCTGGCGGCGCTGGTCCCACCTCGTCGTGGGCGGCGCGCTGCTGATGCCGTACTGGTTCCTGGCGATCAGCATGACCCCGCTGGTGCCGATGGGCAACAGCCTGGTCAAGGGCGTGCTGATGCTGGTCGTCATGCCGGCGGCCGCGACGTTCGTCACCGGGCTCGTGCCGACGGTGCGGCTGCTGGAGAGCTCCCTGGCCAAGGAGCTGCTCGGGGGGCCCGCCGCCGGGCTCGTGCCCGGTTCCGCGGGCTCCTGGGAGAGCCGCGGCCGCACCGCCGCGTGGTTCACGCTGCACCTCGGCACGGGCGTCGTGGTCAGCGGGCTGAGCCTGGTCCTCCCCCCGGCCGCCGTCGTGATGCTCATCGCGCCGGCGGTGAGCTGGGACACCCGGTTCCTGCAGTCCTGGGGCTGGCAGGACGCCTGGCACCAGTGGCCCGCGCCGCTGATCGGGCTGGGGTCGCTGGTCCTGCTGCTCGCGCTGATCGTGGGGGCGGGCGCGCTGCTGGCCCGGCTGGCGCCGGTGTTCCTCGGGCCGTCCGCCGCCGAGCGGATGGAGGGGATGCGGGCCGAGGCCGTCAGGCTCGCCGAGCGCAACCGGCTGGCGAGGGAGCTGCACGACTCGGTGGGGCACGCGCTCAGCGTGGTGACCCTGCAGGCGGGGGCGGCCGGGCGGGTGCTGGACAGCGACCCGGAGTTCGCCCGCGAGGCGCTCGCCGCGATCGAGGACTCGGCCCGTGCCGCGCTGGAGGACCTCGACCACGTGCTCGGGCTGCTGCGCGACGACCGGTCCCGTCCCGCCCCGCAGGCCACGCTGAAGGACCTCGGACGGCTGCTGGAGCAGACGCGGATCGCCGGGGTGGCGCTGGACGCCGAGGTGGACCCGGAGGTGGAGCACGTCCCGGCGGCGGTGTCGCGGGAGGCGTACCGGATCGTTCAGGAGGGCCTGACGAACGCCCTGCGGCACGCGGGGAAGGTGCCCGTGCGGCTGCGGCTCGGCACCGACGGGGAACGGCTGGAGGTCGAGATGACCAATCCGCTCGGCGCGACCCGCGGCGAGGGCGCGGGGCACGGCGGCGGCCGCGGCCTCGGCGGGGTCCGCGAGCGCGTCACCGTGCTGCGCGGCGACATGAGCGCCGGGGCCGACGGCGATCGGTGGCGGTTCCGCGTCTCGCTGCCGCTAAGGTCCGGATCATGACGATCAAGGTGCTGCTGGTCGACGACGAGCGGCTGATCCGGGCCGGGCTCGCCGCCATCATCGACGCGGAGGACGATCTGGCCGTCGTCGGCGAGGCGTCCGACGGGACCGAGGTGCCGGGCGAGGTGCGGCGGCTGCGCCCCGACGTCGTGCTGATGGACGTGCGGATGCCGCGGCTCGACGGCATTCAGGCGACCCGCCACATCATCGCCACCGTGCCGGAGCCGCCGCGGATCATCGTCGTCACCACGTTCGAGAACGACGAGTACGTCTACGACGCGCTGAAGGCGGGCGCCAACGGCTTCCTGCTCAAGCGGACGCGGCCGGAGGAGATCCTGCAGGCGATCCGGATGGTCGCGCACGGCGAGAGCCTGCTGTTCCCGGCGGCGATCCGGGAGCTGGCCGGGCGGCACGGGCCGTCCGGCGGCGGGGGCGCGGCCTGGCACGGCCGGCTCACCGAGCGGGAGGGGGACGTGCTGCGGCTGATGGCCAAGGGCCACTCGAACGCGGAGATCGCCCGTGAGCTCTTCGTGAGCCCGCAGACGGTGAAGACGCACGTCGGGAATATCCTCGCCAAGATGCAGGCCCGCGACCGGACCCAGGCAGTGATCTTCGCCTACGAGACGGCCTTCATCACGCCGGGCTGACGTCCCGGCCCGCAAATCGGACAGGCCTTACACCTCATTTACCGACAGGTCGCTACAAAAGAGACAGAAAGGATGAAGAGCGACGATCGGGGGATCATGGACGCCGTCACCCTGTCCGGGCTGCGCAAGCCGAGGCCGTATCCCGCGGTGTCGGTGCTGATGCCGACGCACCGCTCCGCCCGGGACGGCCGGCAGGACCGCATCCGCCTGCGGAACCTGCTGGGCGAGGTGCGCCGCCGCCTCCACGACGACCCCCGGGTGGAGTCCGACGCCGCCGACGACGTCGTCCGGGGCCTGGAGCGCGCCGCGGGCGAGGTCGACCCGCGGCACGGCTCCGACGCGCTGGTCCTGTTCGCCGCCCCGCACGGCGAGCACCACGCGTTCGCCATCGGCCAGCCCGTGGACGAGCGGGTGGTCGTCGACACCGGGTTCGCCACCCGCGACCTCGTGGCCGACTTCACCCGCACGCCGCGCTACTGGCTGCTGTCGCTGTCGGACCACCGGACGCGGCTGTGGAGCGGACTCGGCGCGGAGCTGACCGAGTACGCCCGCGGCGGCTTCCCCGTGGAGCCCGAGCCGATCGACGAGGCGAGCGCCGGACGGCAGGCGCGGCGGGCCGCGCAGGGCGGCGAGGGCGAGCGCCGCCGCCAGACCATGCGGGACGTGGCGGCCGACCTCGAACGCGTCCTCGCGCGGGACCGGCGCCCGCTGATCGTCGCCGGCGTCACCCGGCACCAGGCGGTCTTCGACGAGGTGGCGGGACCGCACGTCACCGTGGCGGGACGCGTCGACGGCAGCTTCGAGGGCGCCTCGCCGAGCGCGCTCGCCGAGGCCGCCCGGCCCGCGCTCGCCGCCTACGAGGACCTCCGCGAGGTCGGCGTGCTGTCGGAGCTGGAGGCGGCGCGCAGCATCCAGCGGTACGCGGGCGGGCTGTGCGAGGTGACGGAGCTGGTGGAGGAGGGCCG
Source organism: Actinomadura sp. NPDC048021 (assembly GCF_040653135.1). Lineage (NCBI taxonomy): Bacteria > Bacillati > Actinomycetota > Actinomycetes > Streptosporangiales > Thermomonosporaceae > Actinomadura > Actinomadura sp. NPDC048021. Next base: position 97,314 of record NZ_JBEZJQ010000013.1, on the reverse strand, counting down.
CGGCGAGCACCTGGTCGTCGAGCGCGGCTACTACGCGCCCGCGGTGCGGACCAAGGGCGAGCTGATCCCGGTGGAGGGCATGCCCGGCGTGCTCAAGGGCGCGGACGTGGTCGACGACGTCGTCGACCACGTCATCGAGACGGTGCTGGAGTACGGCGGCGAGGTCACCTTCGTCTCGGACGGCTTCCTCATCGACCACGACCGGATCGCGCTGGTGACGCGCTACTGACCCGGGCCCGCGCAGGACGGGTCGTGCCAGGCCGCCCACGACACCGACCAGAACCGTCCCGCGTGCGGCCGCCAGCCCGCCGGATGGGCGGGCCAGGACGCCTCGGGCGGCGTCCCGTCCGGGAGGGGCACCACGACCGTGCACACGCCCGGCGCGGGCGGCCGTCCGGCGCGGGTGTCGAACGTGCCGATGCGCGTCCACCACACGGGGTACATCAGCGCGGTCCTGACCGCCCAGTGGAGCGACGCGTCCGTGACGACCCCGCCTGAGGCCGGGCCGGGGAGCGGGGACTCGGCGGGGACGCGCCGGGTGTGCGGCCCCATCGCGAACGTCAGCGCCGCGAGGTTCACCCCGGCGATCGCGACGGCCGCCACGGCCGCCGTCTTCGGCCTGGTCAGCACGAGCAGGCCGCCGAGCAGGGCGAGGGCGGCGAATGTCGCCTCGTGCAGGTGCAGCGCGCCACGGTCGGCGGTCAGGAACGTGACCTCGGGGAAGTCGAAGCCGATGAAGACGTGGGTGCGGAGCCGCTCGCCCGCGTAGGCGGTGACCCACAGCGCGGCTCCCTCCAGCAGGAGGGCGCTCGCCGCCGCCACCCGGATCGCCGGGCCCGCGCTGAGGCGCCCGAGCGCCGCGGCCCCGGCGAGGGCGTAGACCAGCGCCACGCACGCCAGGTAGCGGCCGTAGGCGAAGTTGCCCACGCGGTGCTCGTCCGGCAGCGCGGCCGAGGACGCGTAGGCGATGCCGCAGGTGGCGGCGAGCAGCACGCCCGCCATGATCCTGTCCGCGGCTGGAGTCCGCCGCCGGGCGAGGACCGCGGCGACGGCCACCAGCCCGGCCCCCGCCAGGCCCCAGGTGGAGACGATCAGGTACCAGAGCTGCCCCGCCGCGCCCGACAGCGCCCACTCCTGCCCCGGCACCGTGGTCAGCCGGGACGTCAGGATCCCGGCGAGGTCCCGCGTGCCGCGCGGATACAACTCGGCGCGGACGTGCGCGTTCAGCGCCGCGCCCGCCGCGTACCCGGCGAGCGCGGCCGCGCCCCCGGCCAGCGCGGCGCGGGCCTTCCGGCGCCCGGGCAGAGCCATGACCACCAGGGCGGCGGCGTGGACGGCGAGCAGGATCGTTCCCCGGGTGTGCACGGCCGCCGTGAAGGACGCGACCAGGCTCGCGAGGACGGCGTCCCCGGCCCGGCCGTTCCGGACGAACCGGTCCAGCGCCAGCAGCCAGGCCAGGACGAGCGCCGGCAGGACGGCGTCCGCGAGCGCGAAGGCGCCGAAGAACGTCGTCGCGGGCAGCAGCGCCGCCGCGAACGCCAGCGGCAGGGCGGACCGGCGGGCCAGCCCGAGGCGGCGGGCCGCCGCGTACCCGAGGGGGAACAGGGCCGCTCCCAGCACCGCGTTGATCGCGATCACGATCGTGTAGACCGTGGCGGGGGAGTGGGAGAACCAGAAGGCCGGGGTGAGCAGGAGCGGGTATCCGCCCTGGTAGAAGGTGTTCCCGGACAGGTCCCCGCCCGGCCCGCCGGCCAGCAGGCGGGCGGCGAGCAGGTAGCCGGTCTCGTCCGGGTTCGCGGCCGGGCCCGTCCGCGACCAGGCGAACCACAGCCGGACCGCCGCCTGCGCGAGCACGCCCGCCGCGAGCAGCCAGGGCAGGGCGCGCGGCCGGCGGGGGCCCGGCGGGGCGGGCGGCGCTTGACGGCGGGGCGGGAGCAGCACGAGCGACATGCGCTCCACGGTTCCGCCGGACCGTCATGGTCTTGTGCCGAAGATGTCCGGATCTTGTGACACATCCCGTTCGGTGATCGCGCACGGCCGATAATGACCGGGTGGCGAGCATTCTGTTCATCGAGGATGATCCGTCCGCCCGGACGGCGCTGGAGCTGGCGCTGACCCGCCAGGGGCACGGGGTGACGTCCCGGGCCACCGGCGAGGACGGCCTGGAGGCGCTGCGGGCGCGCCGTCCCGAGATCGCGATCCTGGACGTGATGCTGCCCGGCATCGACGGCATCGAGGTGTGCCGCCGGATCCGCCGGGACGACCCGCTGCCGGTGATCCTGCTGACCGCGCGGGGCGACGACCTCGACGTCGTCCTCGGACTGGAGGCGGGCGCCGACGACTACGTGGTGAAACCCGTCGAGCCGCGGGTCCTGGACGCCCGGATCCGCGCGGTCCTGCGCCGCGCCGACCAGACCCGCCTGGACCGGTCCGTCTACGGCGACCTCGTCGTCGACCGGTCCTCCCTGAAGGTCACCAAGGGCGGCGCCGACCTGCGCCTCACCCCGACCGAGCTGCGGCTCCTGCTGGAGCTGACGCGCCGCCCGGGTCAGGCCCTCACTCGCCAGCACCTGCTGGCCGAGGTGTGGGAGCACACCTACCCCGGCGACTCGCGGCTCGTGGACGCCTGCGTCCAGCGGGTCCGCGCCAAGATCGAGGACGAGCCGGCCGAGCCGCGGCTGATCGAGACGGTCCGGGGCTTCGGCTACCGGTTCACCGCGCCGTGAGGAGCCTCCTCCGGTTCGTCGCGCCCGGGATGCGGCGCCTGCGGTTCACCGGGCTGCGGGTGCGGCTCGCGGCCGCGTTCACCGCGGTCGCGCTGCTGGCGTCCGTGCTCGCCTCCGGCATCTCCTACGTGCTGCTGCGGCGGGTGATGCTGCAGCGCGCCCAGGACGCGGTGATCAACGACGTCCGCACCACCCTCGCCCAGCACGTCCCGCCCGACCTGCCGCCCGACACCGAACCGCTGGTGTCCGCGGCGTTGGTGGACGCGCTGGGCTCGGCGCGGGGGCGCCGGGCGGTCGCGGTGCCGGTGCGGCCCGACAGGGCCGGGCTCCCGGCGCCGGACGCCCTGGACGTCCCGGTGACCGCCGAGTTCGCCCGGCGCGCGGCGCGGGGCGTCGTCTTCCAGCGCGTCGAGTGGCACGGCACGCCCTACCTGCTCGTGGGCGCCCGCGTCGCCGGAGTCCGGACGTCGCCGGAGGAGCCGTGGCGCACGACGCCGCCGATGGTGTTCGTCTCCGCGAGCCTGCGCCGGGAGGCCGCCGACCTGTGGCTGTTCACCCGCACCCTGCTGATCGCGGACGCCGCGGCCCTGGCGGCCGCGCTCGTCCTCGCGCTGCTGGCCACCGGGGGCGTGCTGCGTCCCGTGCGCCGCCTCGGCGCCGCCGCCCGCGCGCTCGGCGAGGGAAGGCTGGACACCCGCGTCCGGGTGCAGGGCCGCGACGAGCTGGCCGACCTCGCCTCCACCTTCAACCGCACCGCGGAGGCGCTGGAGCGGACGGTGACGGAGCTGCGCGCGATGGAGGCCGCGTCCCGCCGGTTCGTCGCCGACGTCTCCCACGAGCTGCGCACCCCGCTCACCTCGATGATCGCCATGACGGACGTGCTGGCCGAGGAGGCCGCCGAGGGCGGCGGGGGCGACGCGGCCACCCGGCTCGTCGCGGACGAGACCCGGCGGCTCGGCGCGCTCGTGGAGCACCTGATCGAGATCAGCCGGTTCGACGCGGGCGCCGCCGCCCTCGTCCTGGACGACGTGAACGTGGCCGACGCGGTCGGCGCGACCCTGAAGGCGCGCGGCTGGCAGGAGGAGGTGGCCGTGGAGGGCCCCGCCGACCTGTTCGTCCGGCTGGACCCGCGCCGGTTCGACGTCATCGTCGCCAACCTCGCCGGGAACGCCCTCAAGCACGGGCGCCCGCCCGTCTCGCTGCGCTTCGGCCGTCCGGAGCGGGAGGACGCGGGCGGAGTGCGGGTCGTGGTCGCCGACCGCGGACCCGGCCTTCCGCCCGACGTGGCCGCGGTGGTCTTCGACCGGTTCGTCAAGGCGGAGGCGGCCCGCTCGCGCAGCGAGGGCAGCGGCCTCGGCCTGTCGATCGCCAGGGAGAACGCCCTGCTCCACGGCGGCACGCTGGAGGCCGCCAACGGGCCGGAGGGCGGCGCGGTGTTCACCCTGTGGCTGCCCGACGCGGAAGGGGACGAGCGCCCATGAGGCGGGCGGACCGGACGCGTGCGCTCCTGGCGGCGGCGGCCTGCGCCGCCCTGACCGGCTGCGGGATCCAGCCGACCGGGATCATCAGCGCGGGGGACCAGCCGCTCGCTCAGGCGTACGCCGCCACGATCACCCTCTACCTCGTGCGGGACGGCAGGCTGGTGCAGGTGACGAGGCCCGGCCTGCCCGGCGAGCCGCACCTGGGCATCAAGCAGCTGAGCGTGCCGCCGACCGGGAACGAGCGGGCCATGGGGCTGCGCACCGACGTCCGCGAGGAACTCGAGGCGTACTCGGTCGAGGACGTCTCCAAGCCGGTGAGCCGTCCCACCCAGCTGGTCGTGCGGCCGGTCCGCCAGGCGGTCGCGGCGAAGACATGGTCGCGGACGGCCAAGGCCCAGATCGCGTGCACCGCGCAGGCCGTCCAGGGCATCCGGCGCGTCAGCCTGTGGAGCACGCTGAACCTGACCAAGAACCGATGGGAGGTCCTGACCTGCGACCAGTTCGCCGACATGATCGAATGATCAGCCGCGCGTCAGCCACTGGGCGGTGATGTCGCCGAGCACGGACCGGACGGTCAGGATGGCGATCCCGAGGATCAGGACCGGCATCACCACCCACCGCTCCACCTTGCCGTCCGTCCGGGGGATGACGGGGACGTCGATACGCCACGGCAGCGGCCAGAACACCGGGCAGCCCCGCGGTGTCAGGCAGTCGCCGGCGACGTGGGCCAGGCAGCCGAGCGTCACCGCGAACCCGACGAAGCTCATGTCGATGTTGTGCATGAGCCAGACCGCGATCAGGGCCAGCGCGCAGTCCGCCAGCGCCGACTGCGGCTCGGCGCCCTCGAAGTCCAGGCCGACGCCGCGCAGCCCGAGCCCCACGATCATGAACAGGCAGGCCCACCAGGCCCAGATGAAGTGGGTGGCGAGGGTGTCCATCGCCCAGCCGATGCCGACCGCGAACAGGATCGAGTGGGTCGCCTGCCGGTGCCCGCCCGACAGCTTCCCGATCCACTTGCACATGTGGTTCGTGATCGGCCCGAAGGTGTTGGCGATCCGGCCGTTGTGGTGGTCGATGTCGGGCAGGATCGCGGCGCCGGCGCACACCACGGCGCCCGCCATGATCTGCTCCGGCGACAGCGTCACCGCGTGCTCGCCGAGCAGCCGCTCCTGCCCGAGGATCGGGACGGCGCCCAGCCACGCCAGCGCGCCGCTCAGGGCATGCGTCTTGCCCATCATGTGCCGTTCCCCCGCCTTCCAGCGCGTATCGCCGCCCGTCTCAGGGCGGGACTCTAAACCGCTCCTGATCGTTTTCAGCGAAGACGCGCCGAACGGGGCGTCACGTCCTTTTGATGCCCGGAGGCGCCCGCCGGTTCCGCCCGGGGCGCGGGCTTTCTCCGCGCTTCCCGAAGCGGATCAGCGAGCCCGCGGGCGGGTCAGCGCCGCTTCCTCGGACGGGACGGGACGAGACGCCACGCGCCGGACTCCTCGCCCGGCTCGTAGGGGGAGTCCAGGCGCTTGGCGACGACGCCGGGCAGCCCCTGGTCGCGCGCCGCCTGCAGGACGGCGCCGCCGTCGCCGGGGAACCAGGGGGCCGTCTGCCACCGTGGGCCCGCCAGGCCGAGGTCGTCGAGCCGCTCCCGCCGCTCCCGGTAGGGGACGTCCAGCAGCGGGTGCCCGTCCAGATGCGGGACGTCGTAGATCATGTAGGTCTCGCGGCCGTCCAGGACGGCCAGTTCCCCGTCCAGGAGCGCGGGCCGGACGCCGAGCTGCGCCCCGAGCCGGGAGCCGAGCCCGCCGGGGCCGTCCACGGGGCGGCCGCGCCCGTCGGTGAACCGGGTCCGGCCGCCCTCGACGTAGGCGGCCAGCCGCTCGCCGCCCCACGCGAACTCGAACCCCCAGGCGTCCGCGTCGCGGGGCAGGCGGGCCCGCTCCTGCGGCCGCATCGGGCGCAGCGACTCCGGCAGGGGCTCGGCGTCCGGGTCCGCGGGCGGGTCCATCCGGTGGATCATCCAGTTCCTGCCGCGCGTCCTGAACAGCACGTAGCGGCCGGACACGCGCGAGCCGTGGATGACGACCTTCACCTCGCGCTCGGACCACTTCTCCGTCTCGTAGGTCCCGCGGTCCCAGATCGTCATCTTCCCCGCGCCGTACTCGCCGGGCGGGATCTCCCCCTCGAAGGCGGCGTACTCCAGCGGATGGTCCTCGGTGTGGACCGCCAGGTGGTTGGTCTCCGGGCTCCACGGCAGGCCCTTGGGCACCGCCCATGACACGAGCACGCCGTCGCGTTCGAGCCGCAGGTCCCAGTGCAGGCTGGTCGCGTGGTGCTCCTGGACGACGAACGTGTCGTCGTTCCCGCGCGGGAGCGCCTCGTCGCCGGGCACGGGCTCCGGCGTCCGTCCGGCATCGCGCCTGCCCCGGTACTCGGCGAGCCGGTCGCCCTCGCGGGCGGGGGGAGCGGCGTCCTTCTCGGGCTTCTTCGGCGTCACGCCCGCTGCATACCCGCGCTCAGCGGATGAAGACGGCGTACTCGGCCAGATCGCCGGTGAGGGAGGGCGGGAGCCCCGCCACCGCGGACAGCTCCTCGGCCGACACGAACCCGCCCGTCTCGGCCCGGACCCGCTCGATCGTCGCCGCCAGCTCCGGAGTGACGCCGGGCAGCAGCGTCAGCGTCTGCGCGGGCGCGTGGTTGACGTCGACGAGCCCGCCGTCGTTGTACTGGTGCGGCAGGTCGGGCCGCCCGATGCGCAGCTCCTTGGCGAGCCCCGGGTCGGACGCGGCCAGCTCCCGCGCCTTCTGCCGCAGCAGCCGCTGCCGCTTGACCCGCTCCACCACGGCCTCGTTGTCGACGCCCGAGAGCCCGTGCGGGTCGAACACCTTCCGCCGGATCAGGAAGGCGTGCCCGCAGCCCACCACCGCCAGGACGGACATCAGCATGCCGGCCGCCCGCACGGTGCCCTCGTCCTCGCCGGTGCCGGACAGCAGGGACAGCATCAACGCGAACACCCCGGCGTACACGACCGTCGACACCAGCAGGTGCACGCTCCGCCGCCACAGCAGCGCGGCGGCGAACGTGAACGGCGTCGCGAAGCCGAGGGTCAGGAACGGCAGCGCCGCCCACGTCACGCTCAGCGCGGCCTGCCCCGGCGGCATGCTGTCGGAGGGAACCCTCGGCTCGTACGGCGCTGGGGCGTTCATCTCTCGAGGGTCTCCCGGGCCGGATGCGGGCGAATCGGACTCTAGATCGAGGGAAGGGTCACGGCAGGGTGAGGATTTCGTGGCCGTCCTCGGTGACCAGCAGCGTGTGCTCGAACTGCGCGGTGCGCCTGCGGTCCCTGGTGACGACCGTCCAGCCGTCGTCCCACATGTCGTACTCGTGCGTGCCGAGGGTCAGCATCGGCTCGACGGTGAACGTCATGCCCGGCTCGATGATCGTCGTGGCGGCCGGGTCGTCGTAGTGCGGGACGACGAGGCCGGAGTGGAACGTCGTGCCGATCCCGTGCCCGGTGAAGTCGCGCACGACCCCGTACCCGAACCGCTTGGCGTAGGACTCGATGACCCGCCCGATCACGTTCAGCGCCCGGCCGGGCTTGACCGCGCGGATGCCGCGCATCGCCGCCTCGCGGGTGCGCTCCACCAGCAGGCGCGACTCCTCGTCCACGTCGCCGCACAGGAACGTCGCGTCGGTGTCGCCGTGCACGCCGCCGACGAAGGCGGTGATGTCGACGTTGATGATGTCGCCGTCGCGCAGGACCGTGTCGTCGGGGATGCCGTGGCAGATCACCTCGTTGATCGAGGTGCACAGCGACTTGGGGAACCCGCGGTAGCCGAGCGTGGAGGGGTAGGCGCCGTGGTCGAGCAGGAACTCGTGCCCGACGGCGTCCAGCTCGTCGGTGGTGATCCCGGGCCGGACGTGCCTGCCGACCTCCTCCAGCGCCTGCGCGGCGATCCTCCCGGCGACCCGCATCCGCTCGATGGTCTCGGGCGACTTGACGTCCGGCTCGCCCGTCCGCGGCCGCTTCTTCCCCACGTACTCAGGGCGCGGAATGTTCGAGGGAACCTTGCGCATGGGGGAGACGCGTCCGGGTCGGAGCAACTGGGTCGTCATAGTGATGGAGTGTAGTCAGCGCGATCCGGGCACACTCTCGTGCCAGCGCATGATCGAAAGGAGCGCCGATGGCCGGTGACGACGGTGACTGGTGGTTCTGCCTGAAGCACATGAAGCCCGAGCACGGGGCCGGCTGCCCCGGCAAGGACCGCATGGGCCCCTACAGGACCGAGGGCGAGGCCGCGGACGCCATGGCCATCGCCCGCGAGCGCAACGAGGCGTGGCGCAGGCAGGACGAGGACTAGTCCGGGACCGGGCCGGAGACGGCGTCGAGGAGCCGGGCGAGGCGGCGCCTGAGCCCGCGCGGGCTCCGCTCCGGCTCCCGGCCCGCGGCCGCGCTGACGAGGTGCTGCGCCCCGTCGAACGACATGAGGGCCTCGCCCGGCGGGACGGTCAGCGCCTCGTGGGCGAGGCCGCGCAGCTCGCGGTCGCCGCCCTCCAGCGCGAGGACGGTCGCCCCGGTGCGGCGCGCGTCGTCCACCCGCTCCAGCAGCGGGACGGGCGCCCCCTCCTCGGCGACGACGAACAGCGTCTCGCCGCGCCGGGCCTCCTCCAGCCGATCCAGCCCGACCCGCAGGTGCGCGGGCGCGTCGGCCGGCGGCTCCCAGCGCACCAGCGTGGGCGCGAGGCCGGGGGCGCCGCCGAGCCGGCTCTCGTCGTCGAGGTGCGCCGCCAGATGCCACGGGTCGCCCGCCGGCGTGCCGACCAGCAGGAGCCCGCCCGGGGTGCGGGACGTGACGCGCAGCGCCCGGCCGAACTCCTCGGTCCGCTCCAGCCAGCCCGTCGCCGACAGGACCTCGCGCAACATCGATATCTGCTCGGCGTCCACGGGCACCATGGTGCCCCACCCCGCGCCCCCGGCAGGCCCTTTCGGCGATGCGGGAGCCCGGCGCCGGGCCGCCGGTGAGCGGCCTGGCAGACTCGGCCGCATGACTGAGCAGCAGCAGAAGACGCCCTACGACCTTCCCGACGCGAGCGGCCTGACCATCGGCATCCTCGGCGGGACGGGAGACCAGGGCAAGGGCCTCGCGCGCCGTTTCGCGCTGGCCGGGCACCGCGTGACGATCGGGTCGCGCAAGGCCGAGCGCGCCCAGGCCGCCGCGGACGAGCTCGGCGCGGACCTGCCCGTCTCCGGCGCGGAGAACCCGGTCGCGGCCGGGGACTCCGACGTGGTGATCGTGGCGGTGCCGTGGGACGGGCACAGGGCCACGCTGGAGTCGCTGCGCGCCGAGCTGGCCGGCAAGATCGTCGTGGACTGCGTGAACCCGCTCGGCTTCGAGAAGGGCAAGGGAGCGTTCGCGCTGCCGGTCGAGGAGGGCAGCGCCGCCGAGCAGGCCGCGGCCGTCCTGCCCGACAGCCGGGTCGTGGCCGCCTTCCACCACGTGTCGGCCAGGCTGCTGCTCGACCCCGAAGTGGACCAGATGGAGCTGGACGTGCTGGTGCTCGGCAACGACCGGGAGGCCACCGACCTCGTCCAGGCCCTCGCCGGGCGGATCCCCGGCATGCGCGGCGTCTACGGCGGGCGGCTGCACAACGCCCACCAGATCGAGGCGTTCACCGCCAACCTCATCTCCATGAACCGCCGCTACAAGGCCCACGCCGGACTGCGCATCACGGACGTCTGACCGCGCATCGGGCGGGCCGTCCCCGGTACGGTGCCAGCATGAACGGTCGGCCGGCATGAACGGTCAGGACGCCGCGCGGCGGCCGCTCGTCCTGCTGCCGTCGGCCCGGACGGGGCCGCTGCGCGCGGTGGCGAAGCGGGTCGGGCTGGCGCTCGTCCTGCTGCTCATGGTGGTGGCCGTGGTCTACCTCGACCGCGACGGGTACCGCGACACCGGCGACGGGCGGCTGTCGCTTCTGGACGCCTTCTACTACGCCTCCGTGACCATGTCCACGACCGGGTACGGCGACATCACCCCGGTCGGGGACGGCGCGAGGCTCGTCAACATCGTCTTCATCACGCCCGTCCGGGTGCTGTTCCTCATCGTCCTCGTGGGCACGACCCTGGAGGTGCTGGCGGAACGCACCCGCGACGACTGGCGAAGGTCCCGCTGGAGGGCACGCGTGCGCGACCACATCGTGGTGGCCGGCTACGGCACGAAGGGCCGCAGCGCCATCCGGACCCTGCTGAGCACCGGGGTGCCGCCCGAGTCGATCGTCGTCGTGGACCCGGACCCGCGGGTCGTGGCCGAGGCCGCCGAGGCCGGGTTCGCGGGCGTCGTCGGGGACGCGACCCGGAGCTCGGTGCTCAGGCAGGCCTCGGTCCAGCGGGCCCGCGAGATCGTGGTGGCGAGCGCCCGCGACGACACCGCGGTGCTGATCACACTGACCGCCCGGCAGCTCAACCCGCACGCCGGCATCCAGGCGGCGGTGCGCGAGTCGGAGAACGTCCCGCTGCTGCGCCAGTCCGGCGCCGACCACGTGGTGACCTCGTCGGAGGCGGCGGGGCGGCTGCTCGGGGTCTCCACCACGCAGCCGAGCGTCGGCGAGGTCATCGAGGACCTGCTGGAGCAGGGGAGCGGCCTCGACCTGGTGGAGCGCGAGGTCCACCCGGACGAGGTCGGCGGCCCGCTCGGCGCGGTCCGCGTCCCCGCGCTGGCGGTGGTGCGGGACGGGCGGCTGCTGCCGTTCGACGACGCCGGCTGCGCGGCCCTCGAACCGGGCGACCGCCTGATCGTGGCGCGGTCCTCCTCCCGGCGCCGCGGCCCGTCCGGTGCGGAGGAGGAGGACGGCCGGGACGGGGCCGGGCCGCCGGACGGTCCCCGAGACCGAGACCACTGACCGTGCGGGGAGCGGTTCGGGCCTGCGCCGCGTCCTAGTCCTGGATTACCATCGCAGTGGCGACAGGCGGGGTGGAGATGAGAGAGAACCGGTCGGCAGATCCGTGGAGCGCGTTCCTGGCCCCTTCCGGGCGGAGCGGCGGCGCCCGGCCGCCGGGCGCGGCGCCCGCCGGTGAGCCCGGCCGCGCCGCCGGGTACGCCGAGCCGGGCGCGGAGGACGCGTGCCGCCGCGTGCTGGCGCAGTTGCGGGCGGCCAACGGCCCGCTGTCGCTGGAGCAGATCCACCACGCCACCCGGCTCGGGCTGCTGGAGGTCGCCGACGCCGTGGACGTGCTGCGCGAGCGCGGCCTCGTCGCGGTGGAACGGGAGATCGACGAGGTCGTCCGGCTGACCGGGGAGTGACCGCGGCCCGATGATCGGATACGTCGTCGCGGTCTCGCTGAGCTGCCTGGTCGGCATCGCCGAGCTGGTCAGCCGGTACCGGGACCGGCCCACCACGCTGGTCCGGGTGCCGAGCACCTGGGCGTACGTGCTGATCAACGGGGGAGCGGGCGCGGGCTCGCTGCTGCTCCTGCACACCTTCGGCTGGCGGTTCGGCGTCCAGTCGCCGCACGTCGCCGAGGCGACGCAGGTGCTCGTGGCGAGCCTCGGCTCGATGATGGTGTTCCGCAGCGCGGTGTTCACCGTCCGGGTCGGCGACGAGGACGTCGCCGTCGGGCCGAGCACGCTGCTGACCTCGCTGCTGGCCGCCGCCGACCGGGGCGTCGACCGGATGCAGGCCAAGACCCGCGCGCACGAGGCGGGCGAGATCATGCGGGGCGTCTCGTTCGCCCGGTCGCGGCTCGCGCTGCCGACGTACTGCCTCGGCCTGCTGCAGAACGTCTCCGCCGAGGACCAGGCCGACCTGCGCACGGCCGTGGACGCGCTCGCCGGCAGCGAGATGACCGACGGCCAGATGGCCCTCAACCTCGGGCTGCTGCTGATGAACGTCGCCGGTCCCGACGTGCTGCGCTCCGCCGTGGAGACGCTCCGCGACGAGATCACGGCGGACGGCGCGGCCCCGCGCCGCGTCCCGCCGCCGCGCGACGGCCAGGGCCACGAGGGCGGCCGGTCCGGCGCCGGAGCACGGCCCTCGCCCGTCCGCTCCGACCCCGACCAGTAGGCGGAAACCACACACGGCCGCGCCGGGGGCGGCGCGGCCGTGCGGGGGTGGGCCTGGTTCGGCGCTGGGGCCCGTGCCCGCTAGTGGTAGGTGTGCTCCGGCGCCGGGTAGGCGCCGCTGACGACCTCGTCGGCGTAGGCGCGGGCCGCCTCGCCGAGCAGGGTGTTCATGTCGGCGAACTTCTTGACGAACTTCGCGGTGTGCGGGGTGAGGCCGGCCATGTCCTGCCAGACGAGGACCTGCGCGTCGGTCTGGTTGCCGCCGCCGATGCCGATCGTCGGGATGGACAGGGACGCGGTGACGCGGGCGGCGAGTTCCTCGGGCACGCATTCGAGGACGACGGAGAACGCGCCCGCCGCCTCCAGCGCCTTGGCGTCGGCCATCAGCTCGTCGCCGTCCTGGCCCCGGCCCTGCACCCGGTAGCCGCCGAACGCGTTCACCGACTGCGGGGTGAGGCCGAGGTGGCCCATCACCGGGATGCCGGCCGCGACCATCGCCTCGGCCTGCGGGATGACGCGGCGCCCGCCCTCCAGCTTGATCGCGTGGGCGCCGGTCTCCTTGAGGAACCGGGTGGCGGCCGTCAGCGCCTCGGTGACGCCCGTCTGGTAGGAGCCGAACGGCAGGTCGGCGACCACCATGGCGCGCTTGGAGCCGCGGACGACGGCCGCGGTGAGCGGGATCAGGTCGTCCACGGTGACGGGGATGGTCGAGTCGTAGCCGTAGACCACCATCGCGGCGGAGTCGCCGACGAGCAGCACGGGGATGCCGGCCTCGTCGAAGATCCGTGCGGTGAGGGCGTCGTAGGCGGTGAGCATCGGCCACTTCTCGTGCCGCTGCTTCGCCGCCGCGATGTCGCGTACGGTCACCCTGCGCCCGCTCGTACCGCCGTAGAGTGCGGTCGGCTGTGCCGGGGGTGCGACGGATGAAGACATGCAGAACCTCCGCTGGTCTTGAGGCGCCACTGCGGCGTACCCAGACGAAACCGATGGTGCCACCTGGCCAACGATTCGGGTACCCCTCCCCATTCCAGAATTTTCTCCGCCGGGCCGGGAACAGATTCCGAAACGATACCGTTGCGTATCGACATGGACCCCCAGACGATCCAGCGGCGCCGGTGGTACATCCTCGGCGTCCTGACCATGAGCCTGCTGGTGGTGGTGCTGGACAACACCATCCTCAACGTCGCGCTCAAGACCATCGCCGACCCCGACAAGGGCCTCGGCGCCACGCAGAGCCAGCTCGAATGGGCGATCAACTCCTACACGCTGGTCTTCGCCGGCCTGCTGTTCACCTTCGGCGTGATCGGCGACCGGATCGGCCGCAAGCGCGTGCTCGTCGGCGGCATGGCGGTGTTCGCCCTCGCCTCGCTGGTGTCGGCGTACGCGCAGTCGCCCGAGCAGCTCATCTACGCCCGCGCCCTGATGGGCCTCGGCGGCGCCGCGGTCATGCCGCAGACGCTGTCGATCATCACGAACGTCTTCGAGCCGCACGAGCGCGCCCGCGCCATCGGCATCTGGGCCGGCGCGGTCGGCCTCGGCGTCGCCATCGGCCCGCTCACCGGCGGCCTGCTGCTCGCCCACTTCTGGTGGGGCTCGGTCTTCCTCATCAACGTGCCGGTCATCGCGGTCGGCGTCACGCTGATGGCGTTCCTGGTCCCCGAGTCGCGCAACCCCGCCCCCGGCCGGCTCGACCCGGTCGGCGTGGTGCTGTCGGTCATCGGCCTGGTCGTCCTGTCGTACGGGATCATCCAGGGCGGTGAGAAGGGCGACTGGCTGCAGGCGCCCGTGCTCGGCCCGATCCTCGCCGGCGCCGCCGTCCTCGCCCTGTTCGTGTGGCACGAGGCCCGCACCGCGTCCCCGGCCTTCGACGTCCGGCTGTTCAAGGACGCGCGCATGTCGGCCGCCGTCGCCTCCATCGCGCTGTGCTTCTTCGCCGCCACCGGCGTGTTCTTCTTCGCCAACTTCTACATGCAGTCGGTGCGGGGCCTGACGCCGCTCCAGTCCGGGGCCATGGTGCTGCCGTTCGCCGTCGCGCAGCTCGCCTTCGCCCCGCGCAGCGCCGCGATGGTGCGCCGGTTCGGCGCCAAGGCGGTCTGCACCGTCGGGCTGCTGCTGGTCACCGTCGCGCTGGCGAGCTACCAGTTCGTCGGCGTCCACACCTCCCTGTGGATCCTCGGCGCGATCTTCTTCGTGCAGGGCGTCGGGATGGCCAACGTGATGCCGCCCGCCACCGAGTCGGTCATGTCCGCGCTGCCCCGCGAGAAGGCCGGCGCCGGATCGGCCATCAACAACACCGCCCGCCAGGTCGCGGTCGCGATGGGCGTGGCCGTGCTCGGCTCGGTCGTCGCCTCCGTCTACCGCGGCGACCTGCGCGCCGAGCTCGCCGCGCTGCCCGCCGGCGCGCGGCAGGCCGCCGCCGAGTCGATCGAGGGCGCGCACGCCGTCGCCGCCCGGATGGGCCCCGCCGGGCAGGGCCTCGTCGGCCCCGCCGACGCCGCCTTCGTGCACGCCATGCACGCCGCGTCCGTCGCCGCCGCCGTGGTCTCCCTCATCGGCGCCCTGGTCGTCCTGAAGTGGATGCCGGGACGCGCCGCGGCGCCGTCCGAGCAGGCTCCGGCCGAGCGGCGGCCGGAGAAGGCCGCCGTGTGACGGCCGGTGTGGCAGGGTGAGGGAATCATGACCGGGACCGAGCGGCGGCAGGCGGGGCGGCCGCGCAGCGAGCGCGCCGAGAAGGCCATCGTCGAGGCCACCCTGGACCTGCTGGCCGAGGAGTCGGGGGTGGCGGGCGTCTCCATCGAGGCGGTCGCCGCCCGCGCCGGCGTCGGCAAGACGACGATCTACCGGCGCTGGCCCAGCAAGGAGGCGCTGATCGTGCACGCGCTCGGCGCGGTGAAGGAGCCGCTGCCCGAACCGTCCGGCGCGTCCGCCCGCGAGGACCTCACCGCGATCGCGCGGCGGTTCGCGGGCGACCGGCACCGACGGTACTCGCGGTGCTTCTGGAACGTCGTCGGCGGCGCGGAGAAGCACCCCGAGCTGTACGCCCGCTACCGGCAGGAGGTCATCGAGCCGCGGCGGGACGTCATCCGCAGGGTGATCCAGCGCGGGGTCGACTCCGGGGAGCTGCGCCCCGACCTCGACGTGGAGGTCGCGATGTCGCTGCTGCTCGGCTCCCTGACCGCCAAGCGGCCGCAGGAGACGTTCCCCGAGGGGTACGCCGACGCGGTCGTCGACACCCTCCTGCGGGGCATCGAGAGCGCGCGGTAAAGCCGTCCGGAAGCGGACGACGGGCGGTTTTAGGCGCGGTAAGCGCGATCTTCTCCCCTTACCGCTGGCTCATGCCCCATACTGTCGCTGGGTAGTGCTGAGACGACCGGCTGTCTGGAGCGCGTCAGGTGAGATCCGTCATGGCGCCGCGAGGCGATGCGCCAGCCACCGATTCGGCGTCCCGGACCCTGGTCCTGGGCATCGACGGTGCTCGGCACATCGTGCAGTGCGGCCCGAACGCCAAGGCCGTCCTCGGCCGTGCCCCCGAGGAGCTGATCGGCCGGCCCGCGACCGACCTGGTCGGCGACGAGGCGAAGGCCGAGCTGGAGACCCTCCTTGAGGCCAACGGCGGCGGGCAGGAGCGCAACGGCGTGATGGGCGTGCTGCGCGGCGACGGCGGCGCGCCCGCCGACGCCCTCCTCACCGTGCAGCCGATGCTCGGAGGCGGCCCGGGCGCGGCGCCCGCCGCGCTGCTGTTCATCCGCGTCGAGCTGCCGCCGAGCGAGCGCTACCAGGACCCGGCCCTCATGCGGCGCGCCCTGATGGACGACCCGCTCACCCGGTTCGGCGCCACGCTCGACCTCGACCAGTCCGCCCGCGGTCTCGTCGACGTCGTCGTCCCGCACTTCTGCAACGTCGCGTCGGTGCTGGTGCTGGAGAGCCTGGTCGCCGCCGACGAGGTGCACGCCGAGTCCGGCTCGGCGGTGCTGCGCCGCATCGCCGTCACCTCCGACGACGGCAACCCGGCCTGGACGTCCACGTTCCCCGTCGGCGAGGTGCTCGTCTTCCCGGAGGGCACGCCGTACCGGCAGGTCATGGAGACCGCCCGGCCCGTCCACCTGCCGCACATCGAGGTGGACCGCGCGAGTGAGATCGGCCGCCTGTGGCGGCGCGGCCCTGCGGGCGAGCTGCTGTCGAACGTGTCGATGGTGCTGCTGCCGATGATCGCCCGTGACACGCTGCTCGGCTTCATCGCCTGCACCCGCGTCCCCGGCTTCCGCAAGTTCGACGCCTACGACGTCGAGATCGGCATGGAGTTCGCCGCCCGCGCCGCCATCGTCATCGACAACGCCCGGCGCTACAGCCGCGAGCGGGCGACCGCGCTCGCGCTCCAGCGCAGCCTGCTGCCGATGCGGCTGTCCGCGCCGTCCTCGGTCGAGGTCCGGCACCGCTACCTGCCGGGCAGCAAGCTGGTCGAGGTCGGCGGCGACTGGTACGAGTCGATCGCGCTGCCCGGCGCCCGCGTCGCCCTGATCGTCGGGGACGTCGCCGGGCACGGCGTCCGCGCGGCCGTCACCATGGGGCGGCTGCGCACCGCCCTGCACACGCTCGCGAACCTGGAGCTGCCGCCCGCCGACGCCCTGCACGTCATGCACGAGCTGATGATCGAGCTGGGCGAGCAGGAGCCGCACTTCGCCACCTGCGTCTACGCGGTGTACGACGCGACCAGCGGCACCATCGAGATCGCCTCCGCCGGGCACCTGCCGCCGCTGCTGGCGAGCCCGACCGGCGACAACGAGTACCTGGAGGTCCCGCCCGCGCCGCCGCTCGGCGTCTCGGGCGGCTCGGCCATCGAGAGCCGCGAGTTCCCCGTCGAGGACGGCAGCCTCTTCGTGATCTACACCGACGGCCTGGTCGAGAACCGGGGCCGCGACATCGACGACGGCCTCGCCCGCCTCCAGAAGATCTTCGGCCGCGACTCGGTCGACCGCTCCATGGAGGACCTCGCCAAGACCACCCTCGCGGGCGTCTACGCCGACCAGCACCGCGACGACATCGCCGTCCTGATCGCCCGGCTGCGCCGCCTTCCCCAGGACCGGTACTCCTCCTGGACGCTGCCCGCCGACCCGGCCGCCGTCCGCCGCGCCCGCGGCCTCGTCAGCACCCGCCTGGCGGAATGGGACCTGGAGGACCTCGACTACACCACCGAGCTGCTGGCCTCCGAGCTCATCACCAACGCGCTCCGCTACGCCCACGGCCCGATCGAGCTGCGCCTCCTGCTGGAGCGCACCCTCGTCCTGGAGGTTCTGGACCGCTCCGCCGCCCTTCCGCGCCTGCGCCGCGCCGAGGACGACGACGAGAACGGCCGCGGCCTCCTGGTCGTCAGCCAGCTCGCCCACCGCTGGGGCAGCCGCCGCACCGCCGCGGGCAAGGTCGTCTGGTGCGAGCAGATCGTCCCCGGCGTCGACCCCGACGCCTCGGAGCAGGTCCCCGCCTGGCCCGAAGAGGCCTGGCCCGGCGAACTCCACCACCGCGAATAGCCCAGGGGGAGCGACCCCTTCCCAGGGGCGACGGGGTGACCTGAGCGAGGGCGCGAGCCGGGCGACCGCAGCGCCACCGGCAAACCTGCACGGACACAACACGCCCGCACTGTGGCGTGAGGATCGTCCGGCTCGCGACGGGGGTTCCAGGGGGTCGCCCCCCTGGGAAGACACAGCTAGCTCAGCTTCTCGCGCCAGCGGTTGGTGATGGGGAGGCGGCGGTCGCGCCCGAAGTTCTTGGGCGTGATCTTGGGGCCGGGCGGGTACTGGCGGCGCTTGTACTCGGCGATGTCGACGAGGCGGATGGCGCGCTCGACCAGGGCCGGGTCGTGGCCGGCCTCGACGAGGGCGTCGCGGCCCATGTCGCGCTCGACGTAGTCGGTCAGGATGGGGTCCAGGAGGGCGTATTCGGGGAGGCTGTCGCGGTCGCGCTGGTCGGGGCGCAGCTCGGCGGACGGCTCCTTGACGATGATGGCCTCGGGGATGGGCTCCTGCGTGAAGGGGTGCAGGAGCGGCGAGTCCTTGCCCGCCTGGGCGTTGCGCCAGCGGGCGAGGTCCCAGACGGTGAGCTTGAAGACGTCCTTGATGGGGCCGAAGCCTCCCGCGGAGTCGCCGTAGAGGGTGGAGTACCCGGTCGCCAGCTCGCTCTTGTTGCCGCCGGTGAGGACGAGGTGGCCGTCCTCGTTGGACAGGGCCATCCACACGTTGGCGCGGATGCGGGCCTGGAGGTTCTCGGCGGCGAGGCCGTGCAGGTCGAGCTGCTCCTCGAACGCCTCGACCATGCCGGCGATGGGGACGAGGCGCGAGTTGATCCCCTGCCGCTTGACGAGCTCCTCGGCGTCCACGACGGAGCCCTCCGAGGAGTAGCGGCTCGGCAGCAGGACGGCGTGCACGTTCTCCGGGCCGATGGCGTCGGAGGCGATGGTGGCGACGAGCGCCGAGTCGATGCCGCCGGACAGGCCGAGCACGACGGAGCGGAAGCCGTTCTTGCGGACGTAGTCGCGGGTGCCGAGGACGAGCGCCGCGTACACCTCGGCGAGGTCCTCCAGGGGCGGCGCGACCGTGCCCGGCTCGGCGGGGTAGGCGGGCAGCGGGTCGGCGGACAGGACGTGCCGGTCGATGGCGATCGTGGTGCCGTCCTGGGCGTCGACGCGGACGGGGCCCTCGTCGGCGGCGGGGCCGGCGGCCGGGAGGTCGAGGTCGGTGACGAGGAGGTGCTCGACGAACTGGGGGGCGCGCGACAGCGGCGAGCCGTCCGGGCCGACGATGAGCGAGTCGCCGTCGAAGACGAGCTCGTCCTGGCCGCCGACCAGGTTGACGTAGGCGAGCGCGCAGCCGGCCTCGCGGGCGCGGCCGGCGCACAGGTCGAGGCGGACGTCGTCCTTGTCGCGCTCGTAGGGGGAGGCGTTGATCACCAGCAGCAGCCCGGCGCCCGAGGCGCCGGTGGCGCTGACCGGGCCGCCGTCCTGCCAGAGGTCCTCGCAGATGGCGGTGGCGATGTCCACGCCGTGCAGCCGGACGACCGGCAGCCGGTCGCCGCGCGCGAAGATCCGGTACTCGTCGAACACGCCGTAGTTGGGCAGGTGGTGCTTGGCGGAGCGGACGAGCACCTCGCCGCCGTGCAGCCACGCGGCCGCGTTCAGCGGCAGGCCGCCGGCCCGGCCGGAGCGGGCCGCGCCGGCCGGCGGGCAGTCGAGGTAGCCGGTGACGACGGGGAGGTCGCCGAGGCCCTCGTCGGCGAGCCGGCGGGCGAGGCGCAGGAGGGCGTCGCGGGACGCCGCCACGAAGGACGCGCGCAGCGCGAGGTCCTCCACGGGGTAGCCGGTCAGCATCATCTCCGGGAATGCGACGAGGTGCGCGCCCGCCTCGGCGGCGCGGCGCGTCCACGTCACGATCTGGTCGGCGTTGCCGTCGAGGTCGCCGACGGTCGAGTTCACCTGTGCGAGCGCGAGCCTGAGTTGTGCCACGGTCCAAGGGTAGAGCGTCCCGCCCAGTTTCGTCACTTTGACGAGAAGTCGGCGGCGAGCGCGGCGGCGCGCCGCCGCCGGATCGCGGGAGCCAGCGCGAGCTGCGCCGCGGCGGCGCCCAGGGCGAGACCCGCGCAGGTCAGCCACAGCGCGGGCGCCCCTCCGGCGCCGAGCAGCTGGGTGCCGCCGAGGGGCGCCAGCAGGAAGCCGCCCGACCACGCCATCCCGTACAGGCCGCCGTACCGGCCGCGCAGGTCGGCGGGGGCGAGGTCGGCGACCACGGCCTGCAGGACGGACGCGGCGATGATCTCCCCGAGCGTCCACACCAGGATCGTCGCGGTGTAGGCGGCCACGGACGAGGCGAGCGAGGTGAGCCCGTAGCCGGCCCCGACCAGCGCGAAGCCCGCCGCCAGCACCAGGCTGTGGTCGCGCCGCGCCAGCCACGCGTTCACCAGCGGCTGGACGATGATGATCAGCGTGCCGTTCGCCGCGATCGCCAGGCCGTAGGACTGCGGGCCGAGCCCGTCCTCCTTCATGGCGAGCGGCATCGTCGTCATGCCCTGCATGAGCACGAACGTGTAGAAGAGGGTGACCAGCACGTAGCCGACCATGACCCGGTCGCGCAGCACGCGGCCGAACCCGCCCGCCCGCTCGGCGCGGGCCTCGCGGGTCCGCGTCTCCGGGATCGCCCGCCACACGAGCAGGCCGAACGCCGCGCAGGTGAGGGCGTCGATCCAGAACAGCCACAGGAAGCCCTGCTGTGCGAGCGTCCCGCCGAGCACCATGGCGAAGGCCCAGCCGAGGTTGATCGCCCAGAACAGCAGCCCGAACGCGCGCGGGCGCTCGGCCGGGGAGATGATGTCGGCCACCATCGCCTGGGCGGCGGGCCGGTACATGTCCAGGAGCAGGCCGAGCACCAGCGCGGCGGCGAGGATCGCGGCGAGGCCCTGGGCGTAGCCGAGCGCGAGCATGGCCGCGCCGGTGCCGACGGTCGCGAGCGTCAGCGTCGCGCGGCGGCCGATGCGGTCGGCGAGCATGCCGCCCGCGAGCTGCCCGGCGAGCGAGCCCGCGCCGAGCACGGCCATCGTCACGCCGGCCTGGGCCAGCGACAGGCCGCGCATGGTCGTCAGGTAGAGGCCGAGGAACGGCTCGACCATGGTCCCGAGGCGGTTGAGCAGGGTGCCCGCCCACAGCACCCAGAAGGGCCGGGGGAAGCCGCCCACCCGGGGGCGGAGGAAAGCCGCGAACCTGCCGGGAGCGGGACCGATGGGAGGTTCTTCCAGAAGGGTCACGTGACGATGGTGGAGGCGGCCCGCGCTCCGAGATAATCATTTAGCCTGGGCTAAATGATCGAGTTCGTGCTCGCGCCGGACGACGTGGCGCGGGTCCGGTTCGCGTTCTCGCCGCTGTGGGAGATGGTGCGCAGCCTGCGGGTGCTCGCCGACCCGTCCGGCCACGCGCTCCACCTGCCGTGGGTGCGCACCGTCCGGCCCCGCCTGCGCGGTCTCGGCTTCGAGCCGCTGCTGGACGTCGTCCTGCCCGCCGGGTACATCCCGGACTTCCTCACCCCGCCCCCGCGCACGCCGCTGCCCGACCTCGGCGCGGAGATCGCGACCGTCCGCGCCACGCCGCCCGAGGTCGTCGCCGCCGAGCTCAGCTGGGCCGCGCCCGGCGCCCCGCCCCGGCCCACCCGCCGCGCCATGGCCGCCGACCCCGAACGCACCCGGGACGACCTCGCCGACCTGCTCGAACGGTACTGGGAGGTGGCCGTGGAGCCGTTCTGGCCGCGCATCCGCGACCTGCTGGAGGGGGAAGTGCTGCGCCGCAGCGGCGCGCTCGCCGCCGAGGGCGCCGAGGGCGTGTTCGGCGACCTGCACGAGGCGGTCTCCTGGCGTGCCGGGACGCTCTCCGTCGACCGCCACTGGCACTTCCGCGGCGAGCTCGCCGGGCGCGGCATCCTGCTCGTCCCGAGCGCGTACGTGTGGCCGAACGTGTCGGTGATGGTGCCGCCCTACCAGCCGATGGTCAGCTACCCGCCGCGCGGCGCGGCGACGCTGTGGGAGACCGGGCCGCCGGACGAGCCGCGCGCCGGCGCCCTGGCCGCGCTGATCGGACGCCGCCGCGCCGAGCTGCTCACGGCCCTCGCCACGCCCGCGTCCACCACCGACCTCGCCAGGCGGACGGGCGTGACCGCGGGGGCCGTCAGCCAGCACCTGGGCGTCCTGCGCGCCTGCGGCCTCGTCACCGGGCACCGCATGGGCCGCCGCGTCCTGTACGTCCGCACCCCGGCCGGGGACGCCCTCGCCGGGGCTCAGCGCAGCGACGCGAGCGCGTCCAGGCGCGGCGGGGCGGGGGAGGCCTCCGGTCCGTAGCGGCCGGACTCGGCGAGCCAGTCCATGTGCGCGCGCGGCGTGTCCAGCAGGACCTTGACGACCTGCGCGGCGGCGGCGCGCTGCGCGACCGTCAGGTCCAGCCGGTCGAGCATCTCCGGCAGCCTGCGCGCCGCCGCCCACGCCTCCTCCAGCCGGTCGGCGATCCGCTCGGCGACCAGGTGGGCCGCCCGCGCCTCGTCCACCCCGTGCGCCCTGGCGAGGACGGCGGGCAGGTCGTGCACGTCGCCGCGCGCGGCCTCCAGGTCGTGCGAGGCGAGGTCGTTGGCCCACGCGACCGCGTCGGCGACGCCGTCGGCGAGGGTCTTCCAGCGGGGCGTGCGCAGCAGCCGCGCCGGCAGCTCGACGCCGAGGACGGCCTCCACCAGGTCGAACAGGAACGGGCCGCAGGCCCGCCGGCGCAGCGCCGGGTACTCCTGCTCGGTCGGGACGTGGCTGATCCGCCGGTTGACGGCCTCCTCGGCGCAGCCGTCGCGGTGCGCCTCCAGGTGCAGCATGAACCGCCGGCGCCAGTCGCGGCTCATGTCCTTGGACGTGGCGTGCCACAGCTCGACCAGCGCCGCCTCCAGCGGCCGGGCGCCGGGCCGGGCGTGGCCGCGGCGCATCGCGCGCAGCAGGTCGTCGTACAGCCCGTGCACGGCGCTGCCGCTGTCGGCGAGCGGCGGGTGGTCGAGCGTGTCGTCCAGCGCGAGGGTCCAGGTCAGCCAGCGGGCGAACAGGTCCACGGCGGCCAGGTCGGCGGACGGCAGGACGCGGGCGGCGAGCCGCTCGCAGCGCGCCCGGCCGAGCGGGGAGGTGTCCGGATCTCCGAGCACCAGCCCGCGGCCGCGTGCCCAGGCCTCCACCTGCGCGCACAGCTGCCACGACTCCGGGTGCATGGCCGACGGGGTGGCCAGCGCGGTCACCCGGTCGGTCATCGAGAGAAGAAGTGAGATGTCCACGACGCGATCCACGCTAACGATCACCTTGCCGGACGACCATGATCGCCACGTCAATTTCCGGGAAACGGATATCCGGGGACGGTCATGGGCGAGTCAGCCGCCCGCCCCCTGCCCCCGGCCGGGGGGACGTGCGATAGTGCGGTGATCGGAAGCGAGCACGATCAGGAGGAAACGTGTCGAGACGGACGACGCTCCGGGCCTTCGGCGCGGGGCTCGCGGCCCTGGCGCTGACGGCGTCGGCGTGCGGCGGTGACAAGGGCGCGACGGTGCAGGGCGTGAAGCTCATCGAGAAGGGCGCGCTCACCTCGTGCACGCACCTGCCCTACCCGCCCTTCCAGTCGGAGGACAAGAAGTCGGGCAAGGTCGTGGGCTTCGACGTCGAGCTCATCGACCTCGTCGCCAAGCGGCTCGGCGTCACCCAGAAGATCGTCGACACCCCGTTCGAGACGATGAAGACGGGTTCGGCGCTGAACGCCGGCAAGTGCGACATCCAGATGGGCGGCATGACGATCAAGCCCGACCGGGTGAAGTTCATGGACGTCTCCAGCCCCTACTTCGACGCCACGCAGTCGCTGATGGCGAAGAAGGGCAGCGGGATCACCGCGCTCGACGACGTCAAGGCCAGGAAGCTCAAGCTCGGCTCGCAGGCGAGCACGACCGGTGAGGACTTCGTCAAGGGCAAGGGCTTCGACCCGCGCTCGTTCGACAACTCCAACGCCGAGCTGAACGGCCTGCGCACCGGCCAGGTCGACGTGATCGTGCAGGACGACCCGGTCGTCAAGGGCTGGCTGAAGGACCCGGCGAACGCCGGCTTCGAGATCGCCGCCAACCTGAACACCGGCGAGCAGTACGGGTTCTGGATGCGCAAGGGCCACAACCCCGAGCTGGTGAAGATCACCAACGACGTGATCGCGAAGGCGCGGGCGGACGGCTCCTACAAGCGGATCTACGAGAAGTGGATCGGTCCGATGCCGCCGAGCGCCGGCGGCGGCTCGTGACCGCCGAACCGGCGGGTGCGGCGGCGCCGGGCGGGCTGACCCGCCGGCGCCGCCGGCAGCTCTCCCTCGGCGGCCAGTACGGGATCTTCGTGGTCGTCGTGGTGCTGCTGCTGGCGCTCGCCGACTGGGGGACCCTGCGGCTCAACTTCGCCAACTGGGAGGTCGCCAAGAGCCTGTTCCCCGACATCATCACGGTCGGGCTGCGCAACACCGCCCTCTACACCGCGGTCGGGTTCGGGATCGGCCTCGGCGGCGGGCTGGTCGTCGCACTGATGCGGCTGTCGTCGGTGCCCCCGTACCGGTGGTTCGCCACCGCCTACATCGAGATCTTCCGCGGCCTGCCGCTCCTGCTGATCTTCATCTTCGTGGGCGTCGGCGTGCCGCTGGCCTTCCCGGGCACCAACATCCCCGGCGGCGCCGCCGGACAGGCGGGACTGGCCCTCGGCCTCGCCGCGACCGCCTACATGGCCGAGACGATCCGGGCCGGGATCGAGGCCGTCCCGAAGGGGCAGCTGGAGGCGGCGCGGTCGCTCGGCATGTCGCACACCCGCGCGATGCGCTCGATCGTCATCCCGCAGGCGTTCCGGATCATCATCCCGCCGCTCACCAACGAGCTGGTGCTGCTCTGCAAGGACTCCTCGCTGGTGCTGTTCCTCGGCATCACGCTCGAACAGCGGGAGCTCACGAAGTTCGGCCGCGACCTCGCGGGCGAGCAGGGCAACACCACCCCGATCATCGTGGCGGGGATCTGCTATCTGCTCATCACGATCCCGCTGAGCCTGCTGGCCCGGCGGCTGGAGGCGCGGCAGCGCAGGGGGCGGCGATGACGAGCCTTGCCAAGGACACCGGGGCCCCGGCGGCCATCGAGATCAGCGGCCTCCACAAGTCGTTCGGGGCGAACGAGGTGCTGCGCGGCATCGACTTCCACGTCGGGGCCGGCGAGGTCGTCTGCGTGATCGGCCCGTCCGGGTCCGGCAAGTCGACGCTGCTGCGCTGCGTCAACCTGCTGGAGGAGCCCTCCTCCGGGACGGTCCGGGTCGCGGGCGCCGACGTCACCGACCCCGAGGTCGACATCGACGCCGTCCGCCGCCGGATCGGCATGGTCTTCCAGGCGTTCAACCTCTTCCCGCACCTGACCGCGCTCGGCAACGTCATGATCGCCCAGCGGAAGGTGCTGCGGCGGGGCAGGGCGGAGGCCGAGCGGATCGCCCGGGAGAACCTGGAGCGGGTCGGGCTGGCCGACAAGGTCGACGCCTACCCGGCGCAGCTGTCGGGCGGACAGCAGCAGCGCGTGGCCATCGCCCGCGCGCTCGCGATGGGCCCGGAGGTGATGCTGTTCGACGAGCCGACGTCCGCGCTGGACCCCGAGCTGGTCGGGGACGTCCTCGGCGTCATGCGCGGCCTCGCGGAGGCGGGGATGACGATGCTCGTCGTCACCCACGAGATGAGCTTCGCCCGGGAGGCGGCCGACCGGGTGGTGTTCATGGACGGCGGCGTGGTCGTGGAGGAGGGCCCGCCCGACCAGGTGATCGGGGCGCCCGCGCACGAGCGGACCCGGACCTTCCTTTCGCGCGTCCTCGACCCGGCCGCCGCGCGGATCGAGGACGGTCCGCCGTCGGATATGTTCCGATCACCGGCCCCGGACGCGTAACGTCGCGGTAACAGCGTCCGGGCATACTGCAGATACAGCCGGACCGGCTCAGCGCGGCCGGCATGCCGGGCCCGCGTCGCCGACGAACGCAGTCTCGCCGACAGGGCAGTACCGAGGGAGAGGGCATTGGACCGTCAGCAGGAGTTCGTGCTCCGCACGCTTGAGGAGCGCGACATCCGCTTCATCCGGCTGTGGTTCACCGACGTGCTCGGGTTCCTGAAGTCGGTGGCCGTCGCCCCCGCCGAACTGGAGGGCGCCTTCGGCGAGGGCATCGGCTTCGACGGCTCGGCGATCGAGGGCTTCGCCCGGGTGTACGAGGCCGACATGATCGCCAAACCGGACCCGTCCACCTTCCAGGTGCTGCCCTGGCGGTCGGAGTCCCCGGGCGTCGGCCGCATGTTCTGCGACATCCTCATGCCGGACGGGGCGCCGAGCTTCGCCGACCCCCGCTACGTCCTCAAGCGCTCCCTGGCGCGGGCCGCCGACCTCGGGTTCACCTTCTACACCCACCCCGAGATCGAGTTCTTCCTCTTCAACGACAAGCCGGAGGACGGCCGCGAGCCCGAGCCGGCCGACGCGGGCGGCTACTTCGACCACACCCCGCACAGCGCCGCGCACGACTTCCGGCGCAACGCCATCACCATGCTGGAGGCGATGGGGATCTCGGTGGAGTACAGCCACCACGAGGGCGCCCCCGGCCAGCAGGAGATCGACCTCCGGTACGCCGACGCGCTCACCACCGCCGACAACATCATGACGTTCCGGCTGGTCATGAAGGAGGTCGCGCTGGAGCAGGGCGTGCACGCCTCCTTCATGCCGAAGCCGTTCACCGAGCACCCCGGCTCGGGCATGCACACCCACATGTCGCTGTTCGAGGGCGACCGCAACGCCTTCTACGAGCCGGGCGCGGAGTACAAGCTGTCCAAGGCGGGGCGGGCGTTCATCGCCGGGCTGCTGCGGCACTCCGCGGAGATCACCGCGGTGTGCAACCAGTGGGTCAACTCCTACAAGCGGCTGTGGGGCAACGTCGGCTCCGCGGCGGGCCTGGGCGGAGAGGCCCCGTCCTACATCTGCTGGGGGCACAACAACCGGTCCGCGCTGGTCCGCGTCCCCATGTACAAGCCGCACAAGGGCCACTCGACCCGCATCGAGTTCCGGTCGCTGGACACCGCCGCCAACCCCTACCTGGCGTTCGCGGCGATCCTCGGCGCCGGGCTCAAGGGGATCGAGGAGGGCTACGAGCTGCCGCCGGGCGCCGAGGACGACGTCTGGGCCCTCACCGTGGCCGAGCGGCGCGCCCTCGGCATCGAGCCGCTGCCGCAGAACCTGGACGAGGCCATCCGCGCGATGGAGCGCAGCGAGCTGATGGCCGACGTCCTCGGCGAGCACGTCTTCGACTTCTTCCTGCGCAACAAGCGCCAGGAGTGGGAGGACTACCGCCGCCAGGTGACCGAATTCGAGCGGAAGCGCCTCCTGGCCGTCCTCTGAGGCCCGCTCCGGATTACGGTTGGTCCTGTGACCGAGTCCTGGACTTCCGACCGCCGTCCCTCGCTCGCCGGACGCCTGGCGCGGCTCGGGTTCACCCACGCGGCGCGGGCGGAGCGGCTGCTCGCGGAGGCCGAGCGGGACGGCGCGGGGCCCGGCGACGCCCTGCTCGACGCCCTCGGCGGCACCGCCGACCCCGACCTCGCCCTGGACGGTCTGCTGCGCCTGCTGCCCGCCGCCGGCGGCGAGCTGCGCGCGGTGCTGGCCGCCGAGCCGGGGACGCGGGAGCGGCTGACCGCGGTGCTCGGGGTGAGCGCGGCGCTCGGCGACCACCTGGCGCGGCACCCTGACCACTGGCGCGTGCTGCGCGACGGCGTCGCGGGCCCGCTCGGAAGCCCCCGCACCGACCTGCTGGCCGCCGTGGGCGCCGATCCGGCGGCGCCGGAGCCGGTGGCCCTCGGCGAGGACGCGCTCGTCGCGCTCCGCGTCGCCTACCGTCGCCGCCTCCTGGCGCTGGCGGGACGCGACCTGATCGGCGCGGCGGACGTCGCGGAGGTCGCCGCCGAACTGGCCGACCTCGCCGCGGCCGCGCTGGAGGCCGGCCTCGCCGTCGCCCGCGCCGAGGTCCCCGGGCACGAGGCGTGCCGGCTCGCCGTGATCGGCATGGGCAAGTGCGGGGGCCGCGAGCTCAACTACGTCAGCGACGTCGACGTGGTCTTCGTGGCGGAAGCGCGGGACGGGCAGGACGAGGACGCCGCGCTGCGCACCGCCACCCGGCTGGCGTCGGCGATGATGCGGGCCTGCTCGGCCACGACCGAGGAGGGCGCGCTGTGGGAGGTGGACGCGGCGCTGCGCCCCGAGGGCCGGTCCGGGCCGCTGGTGCGGACGCTCGCCAGCCACCGCGCCTACTACGAGCGGTGGGCCAAGACGTGGGAGTTCCAGGCGCTGCTGAAGGCCCGTCCCGTCGCGGGCGACGCCGACCTCGGCGCCCGCTACCTCGACACGATCACCCCGATCGTGTGGAAGGCGGGCGAGGGCGAGGGCTTCGTCGAGGACGTCCAGGACATGCGGCGCCGCGTCGAGGCCGACCTGAACCAGCGCACCGCCGACTCCGAGCGGCAGCTCAAGCTCGGGCCGGGCGGGCTGCGCGACGTCGAGTTCGCGGTCCAGCTGCTCCAGCTCGTCCACGGCCGCGCCGACGAGACGCTCCGCAGCCCGACGACGCTGGACGCCCTGGCCGACCTGTCCCGGGGCGGCTACGTCGCGCGCGACGACGCGGCGGCGCTGGCGTCGGCGTACCGGTTCCTGCGGCGCGTGGAGCACCTCGTCCAGCTGCACCGGCTGCGCCGCACCCACCTCGTCCCGGACGACGAGGCCGGCCTGCGCCGCCTCGGCCGCGCCCTCGGCCTGCGCACCGACCCGGTGGGGGAGTTCACCGCGCTGTGGCGGCGACACGCCCGGGAGGTCCGCCGCATCCACGAGAAGCTGTTCTACCGGCCGCTGCTGCGGGCCGTCGCGCGGCTGCCCGGGGAGGAGGCCCGGCTCACCCCGGAGGCGGCCCGGGTCCGGCTGGAGGCGCTCGGGTACGCCGACCCGGCGGGCGCGCTTCGGCACATCGAGGCGCTGACGGCGGGCGTGTCGCGGCGGGCCGCGATCCAGCGGACGCTGCTGCCGGTCATGCTCGGCTGGTTCGCCGACGCGCCCGACCCCGACGCGGGCCTGCTCGGGTTCCGGCAGGTCAGCGACGCCCTCGGGACCACGCCCTGGTACCTGCGGCTGCTGCGCGACGAGGTGACCGTCGCCGAGCGGATGGCGTGGGTGCTCGGCTCCAGCCGCTACGCCACCGACCTGCTGCTGCGCGCCCCCGAGGCGGTGGCCCTGCTGGGCAGCGACACGGGCCTGGTCCCGCGCCCGCAGGAGGCGCTGCGCACGGAGGCGCTCGCCGCCGTCCGCCGCCACAGGGAGGGGGGCGGCGACCGCCCCGCCGAGGAGGCGGCCGGCGTGGTGCGGGCGCTGCGGCGCCGCGAGCTGTTCCGCGTGGCCGTCGCCGACCTGCTCGGCCTCGTGGACGTCCGGGAGGTCGGGGAGGCCCTCACCGGCATCTCCGCCGTCACCGTCGAGGCCGCGCTCCAGGTCGCCGTCAACAAGATCGAGATGGAGTCGCGCGGGCCGCTGCCGACCCGGGTGGCGGTCGTCGCGATGGGCCGGTTCGGCGGGCACGAGCTCGGCTACGGCAGCGACGCCGACGTGATGTTCGTCCACGACCCGCTGCCCGGCGCGGACGAGCGCGCCGCCGGGCGGGCCGCGCACGCCGTCGCCGAGGAGCTGCGCCGCCTCCTCGCCCTGCCCGCCCCCGACCCGCCGCTGGTGATCGACCCGAACCTGCGCCCCGAGGGGCGGCAGGGGCCGCTCGTGCGCACGCTCGCGTCCTATGCCGCCTACTACGCGCGCTGGTCGGAGCCCTGGGAGGCGCAGGCACTGCTGCGCGCCGACCCGATGATCGGCGACCCGGGGCTGTGCGAGCGGTTCCGCGCGCTGATCGATCCCGTCCGCTGGCCGGAGGACGGCATCGGCGAGGACGCCGTCCGGCAGATCCGGCGGCTGAAGGCGCGGATGGAGTCCGAACGGCTCCCGCGCGGCGTCGAGCGGCGCCTGCACACCAAGCTCGGGCCGGGCGGGCTGGCGGACGTGGAGTGGGTCGCGCAGCTGCTCCAGCTCCGGTACGCCCACGAGGTCCCGGCGCTGCGCACCACCCGGACGCTGGACGCGCTGGACGCCGCGGTCAAGGCCCGCCTCCTGGACGCCGAGGACGCCGAGATCCTGGCCGAGGCGTGGTGCATGGCCACCCGGGTCCGGGGGGCGCTCATGCTGGTGCGGGGCCGCGCGTCCGACCTGCTGCCGACCGAGCACCACCGCGAGCGCAGCTCCGTCGCCCGCGTCCTCGGCTACCCCGGGACGGGCGACCTCCTGGAGGACTACCGCAGGCACGCCCGCCGCGCCCGCACCGTCGTGGACCGGGTGTTCTACGGAGCCGAGTGAACCCCGGAGCCTTCCGTCCGCCGGCCGGACCGCTGGTGGAACCGGTGCATCACGCGGGCCCGGGCGAGGAGGAGGGGCGCGGGGCAGCGCGTGTAGAGGATCCACGAGACCCACAGCGCGCCGCCGATGAGCGCCATGCCCGCCACCGCGTCCAGCACGTAGTGGTTGGCGGTGGACAGGATCACGATCACGGTGGTCGCGGGGTAGAGCACGCCGAGCAGCTTGGCCCAGTTCTGCGACGCCAGCCTGACCAGCACCAGCCCGCACCACAGCGACCATCCGGCGTGCATGGACGGCATGGCCGCGTACTGGTTGGTCAGGCTTCCGGACGCGTCGCTGGCGTACAGGCCGAGCGAGTGCAGCGCGGTCACCGGGTCGACGAAGCCCTCGCTGTGCAGGAACCTCGGCGGCGCCAGCGGGTACAGCCAGAAGCCGATCAGCGCCACACCCGTGGCGACCATGATGGACGTGCGGAGCCACCGGTAGTGCTGCGGCCGGTAGCGGTACAGCCACACGACGATGGCGAGCGTCACGATGAAGTGCATCGTGGCGTAGAAGACGTTCGCGGTCCGCGCCAGCCACGGCACGGTCAGCAGCGTCTGGTTGAGGTGCAGCTCGACGTCCAGCCCCAGGAAGCGTTCGGCGCGCAGGATCTCGTCGGCGTGCGCGAACGCCGGCCCGGTGCCGTCCTGAACCAGGACGATCCGCGTCAGCGTATAGCCGGTGTAGAACAGGACGACCAGCAGCAGTTCGCGCCATACGGGGGGCGCGGTGACCCGGCGCCGGATTCCGGTGGCGCCGGCCTCGCTTCTGCGGGCCGCTGGGGGGGCGGATTGAGCCATGCTACCTATCTTTGCCGTCGGGTTCCTGAATGAGATCACCGCGACGAATGGTCTTCATCTCAGACCTGAGTAGTACGACCCTGATGCGGTATCCGGACTTTCGGGGGAGGGCCTCGGGGACAGCGGGGGTATCCCCGCGCCGCCGGCCCCCCTGGCGGAGCCCGATGGGTTGATCAGGAGTCAGCATAGAGGGCCATGGGTAGGTCCCGATCGCTTCAGGCGATGCGATCGGAGGGACGAATGGCCAGGTACCGGGGGATCACTGGCGTGGTGCCGGCGGGCGCCGCGACTCTGGCCGCCTTAACGCTCCTCTCCCTCTCGGGAGGGACGGGCGTCGCGCGCTCGTCACCCGGTGGAGCCCGTGCGGCGTCCGCCACCGCCACCGCGCCCGCGGCGGGCGACGCCCCGGGCGCGGCGACCCCCGCCCCGGCGGGAGCCGTCCCCCGGCTGTCGTGGGGACGCTGCACCGGGCTGCCGTCCCCGCCGCCCAAGAGCAAGCCGCCCCGCGGGCTCCGGTGCGCGGCGCTCCCGGTGCCGCTCGACCATGCCCGGCCGTCCGGCGAGAAGATCGAACTCGCGCTGATCAAGGTGCCGGCGACCGACCCGCGCCGGCGCATCGGCTCGCTGGTGTTCAACTTCGGCGGCCCCGGCGGGGAGGGCGTCGAGACGCTCGCGCAGGCCGCGGACCAGTACGCCGACCTGCGCGCCCGCTACGACCTGATCGGCCTCGACCCGCGCGGCGTCGGCCGCAGCAGCCCGGTGACCTGCGTGGACGACCGCCGCATGGACGCGCTCGCCGCCCTGGACGACAGCCCCGACACCGCCGCCGAGGAGCGGGCGTACGCGGCCGGCCGCGCCGACTACGTGCGCCGGTGCGAGGCGCGGTCGGGGCGGCTGCTGCCGCACGTCGGCACCGCCGACGCCGCCCGCGACCTCGACCTGGTCCGCGCCGCCGTCGGCGACGAGCGGCTGCACTACTTCGGCATCTCCTACGGCACCTGGCTCGGCGGCAACTACGCGCACCAGTTCCCCGCCAGGGTGGGGCGGGCCGTCCTCGACGGGGCCGTCGACACCAGGCTCGGCAGCGCGGACCTGGCCCTCCAGCAGGCGGCCGCGTTCCAGCGCGCCCTCGGCGGCTTCGGCGCCGCCTGTGCGCGGCTCGGAAAGAAGGCATGCCCCCTCGGGACCGACGGCCCGTCCGTCGTGGCGTCCGTCGGCCGGTTCCTGGCGGGGCTCGACCGGCGCCCGCTCCGCACGCAGTCCGGGCGCGGGCTCACCCAGAGCCTCGGCACGACCGGCGTCGCCGCCGCGCTCTACTCCCGGGACGCCTGGCCGTACCTGGCGCAGGGCCTGGTCGACGCGGTGAAGCGCCGCGACGGGTCGCTGCTGCTGATGCTCGCCGACGCCCAGAACGGGCGGCGGGGGGACGGCACCTACAGCAACCTCTCCGCCGCCAACACCGCCATCACCTGCGCCGACGGCGCCGACCGGCCCACCGCTAGCGACGTGCGGCGGCTGCTGCCGCGGTTCCGCGCGGCCTCGCCGATCTTCGGGGCGTCGCTGGCGTGGGGCCTGCTGCAGTGCACGGGCTGGCCGGTGCAGGGCGACCCCGCCGCCCGCGAGGTGTCCGCCCCGTCCGCCGAGCCGATCCTCGTCGTCGGCAACACCGGAGACCCCGCCACCCCGTACGCGTGGGCGTCCGCGCTGACGGAGGCGCTCGGCGGCCGGGCCACCCTCCTCACGCTCAGGGGAGAGGGGCACGGCTCCTACGACACCGGCGACCCCTGCGTCCGCGAGGCCGTGCACGCCTACCTCCTGGACGGCGCGGTCCCCGCCGCGGGCGCCACCTGCGGTTAGCGGAAGGCGGGCCCGCCCACCCGCGCCGATCTCGTCAACATCTGCCCCTTGAACCGGCCGCCGGTTCGGACTGGTCTAGACCGCGACGCCTATCGAGGGAGGCCGGATGAACGGCGGCCGGACCATCACGTCCGTCATCACGATCGCGGCGCTCGGGCTCGCGCTCGCCCCGCCCGCCCGGGCCCGCGCGCAGGCGCCGCCGGGGCGCGGCTGCGACCCCGGCGCGATCCTCGCCCGGATGACCGACGCCGAGAAGATCGGCCAGCTGGTCATGGCGGTCACCGAGGACGGCCCGGACGGCATGCCGTCCGAGCGGACCCGCCGCGCCGTCCAGGACCTGAAGATCGGCTCGGTCATCACCTCCGAGCCGCGCACGCCGGGCATCGCCGCCCGCTACGCCGACCGGCTCCAGCGCTGGGCGCGGGACACCCCGTCCCGCCTGCCGCTGCTCGTCTCCGGCGACTTCGAGTTCGGGACGACCCACAACGTCCGCGAGGGCACCACCCCGCTGCCGAACGCCATGGGGCTCGGCGCCGCCCGCGACCCGGCGCAGGCCCGCGACGCGGCGGCCGTCACGGCCGCCGAGGCCCGCGCGATGGGCTTCCACTGGAACTACGCGCCCGTCGCCGACGTCAACACCAACCCCGCCAACCCGATCATCGGCGTCAGGTCCTTCGGGGAGCGCGCCGACCTGGTCGGCGGGCTCGTCGAGACGCAGGTCCGCGCCTACCGGCGGGCCGGGATGATCGCGACGCCGAAGCACTTCCCGGGCCACGGGGACACCGAGACCGACAGCCACCTCGGCCTGCCGTCGGTGACCTACGACCGCGCGACGCTCGACCGCGTCCACCTGCCCCCGTTCCGCCGGGCCGTCGCGGCCGGCGCCGACGCGATCATGACGGCGCACGTGGTGGTGAAGGCCGTCGACCCCGACCTGCCCGCGACGCTGTCGGAGAAGGTGCTGACCGGCCTGCTGCGGCGGGACATGGGGTTCGGCGGCGTCATCGTCACCGACGCCATGGACATGGACGCGATCGACAGGAACTGGGGCACCCGCGAGGCCACCGTGATGGCGGTCCGGGCGGGCGCCGACGTCGTCATGTCGACCGGCGACTACGCGGCCCAGGCGCAGGCCGTGGACGCCCTGCGCGACGCCCTGCGCGACGGGACGCTGAGCCGGGCGCGGGTCGATGCGTCCGTCCGCCGCGTCCTCGGCCTGAAGTGCCGGTACCGCGTGTTCGACCACCGCTACGCCGACCCCGCGGCCGCCGAGCGGATCTCCGGCAACCCCGCCTTCCTGCGGCGGGCCCTGGCGATGGGCGTCGCAGCCACGACGCTGGTGCGCAACGAGGACGGAGTGCTCCCGTTCGATCCCGCCTCGAACGCGCGGACACTGGTCGCGGGCGTGGTGCAGACCGGGGAGTTCGCGAACGAGGTGGCCGCGGTCGCCCGCGGCCCCGTGACGAGCTGGCAGGCCGCGACCACCGACCCCACCGACGCCGAGATCGCCGAGGCCGTCCGCCGAGCCCGCGCCGCCGACCGGATCCTCGTCGCCACCTACTCCTCGGGGACGCTGCCGGAAGGGCAGGCGCGGCTCGTCAGGGCGCTGCAGGCCACGGGCCGGCCCGTCGCGGCCGTGGCGACCGGCCTGCCGTACGACATCGCCTCGTACCCGTCCGTCCGCGCCTACCTGGCGACCTACGGGACGACCGCGCGGACCCGGCGCATCGACCTGACGATGCACAGGGCCGCCGCCCGCGTCGTCTTCGGCGCGCAGCCGGGCGGGCGCCTGCCGGTCACGATCAAGGGCCTGTACCCCTACGGGCACGGCCTGCGCTACTGAAGGGCGGACCCGCTACACCACCTGATCGACCTTCATCGGCTCCCGCAGCGCGTTGCCGACGGTGCAGTACTTCTCGTGGACGCGCGCGGCCACGGCCTTCAGGACGTCCTCGGCCTCGCCGTCCCCTTCGGGCAGCTCGACGTCGTAGGTGACCGTGATCGTGCCGAGCGTGCTCGTCGCGACCTTGTCGGCCTGGACGGTCGCGGCGAGCCGCGCCATCCGGTGCCCCCGCTTGGCCGTCAGCGGCTCGACGGTGACCAGCTCGCAGCCGCCGAGCGCCGCCAGCAGCAGCTCGACCGGCGTGAAGGCGCCCTCGGTGTCCCCGTCGCCGATCGCGACCGCCGCGCCCCGGCCGTTGACGGCCCGGAAGCCGTCCTCGGTGCGCTCCACCCTGACGTCCGCCATGAAATCCCCTTAGTTCGGCTGGTCTCGCCCGCATGAACGCGGACGCCTCCCGCGTTCTTCCCTACGTCCCGAGCCTCTCCTGCTCCTGCGCCACGATCTGCCGGGCGAGGTCGCGCTCGGAGATGTCGACCGCGTCGGGCGTCTGCTCCGCCAGGTCGCTGCGCCGCGCGTACTCGTCGAAGAGCATGGTCTTGACGTGCAGGATCTCCAGCATCCGCTCGTCCACGCTGCGGGGCGTCAGCAGCCGGTGCACCTGGACGGTCCGCACCTGCCCCATCCGGTGCGCCCGCGCGATCGCCTGCGTCTCCATGGTCGGCTTCACCTGCGGCTCGCAGAGGATCACCACCGACGCCGCCTGGAGGTTCAGCCCGACCCCGCCGGCCTGGATCTGCGCGAGCAGCACGGCGTGCCCCGGCTCGGCGGTGAACGCGTCCACGATCTCCTGCCGCCGCGCCGCCGGCGTCTCGCCCGAGATCGGCCCGCGGCTCCGCGGGCCGAGCGCCTCCCCGACGGCGGCCAGCACGTCCCGGAAGTAGGAGAACACCACGACCTTCAGGTCGTTCTCGGCGGCCTCGTCCACCAGCTCCTTCAGCCGGTCGAGCTTCGCCGACCGCTTCGGCACGGCGTAGGCCGCCCGGCGCATCGCCATGAAGTTCCCCGCCGCCACGGCCTTGCGGTAGGCGGCCGCGTCCGCGCGGCTGAACTCCTCCAGCTCGTCGACGTGCACGACCTCGGGCAGCTCGACGAGCACGTCCCGCTGGTTGCGCCGCAGGTACATTGGCGCGACGGCCGACCGGAACGCCCGCGCCCCCATCGCCGCGTCGTGCGGGCGGACCCGCTCGGCCACGTCGGGCCGCAGGTGGGCGACGAGGCTGCGGAACTCCTCGACCCGGTTCTCCATCGGCGTCCCGGTGAGGAACAGCACGTGCTCGGTCCTGCGGCACCACTGCGCCACGGCGCGGGCGCGGCGCGTCTCGTGGTTCTTGGCGTAGTGGGCCTCGTCCACCACGAACATGCCGATCTCCACGTCCTCCGGGACGTTCAGGGAGTGCAGCGTGGCGAGCGTCGTCACGGCGATGCCGCCGTCGCCGGCCCACTTGCGCAGCGCCCCCGCGCGCCCGGACCCGTGCAGCGGGTGCGCGGCGATCGCGCTGCGGGTCTCGATCTCCCGGACCCAGTTGATCAGCACGCTCGCCGGGCACGCCACCAGGAAGTGCGTCGCGCCCCGCGCCCGCAGATGCGCCATCGCGGCGATCGCCTGGACCGTCTTCCCGAGCCCCATCTCGTCGCCCAGGATCACCCGCTTCTGGACGAGCGCGAACCGCGCCCCGAACGCTTGGTACCCGCGCAGCGACACCCGGCGGAACTCGTCGTCGACCGGCTGCGCCTTGACCCGCGCCGCGAGGTCGCCCGGCAGGAACCCCTCGGCGGCCTCCCGCTCCGGGTCCGACGCCGCGAGCTCGGCCAGGAGGGTCTGGTAGTCGGCCGCCCGCAGCTCGAAGTCGATCCACGCCTCGTCCGGCGACACGTGCGGGCGCAGCAGGTCCACCGACGCCTGGGACATCAGCAGCCGGGCGCCGCGCTCCTCCTCGGCGGCGAGCGCGTCCGCGAGCTCGCCGACCGCCTCCCGCGCCCGCTCGCGCCGCGCCGGCGGTGTGAGGAGCCTGCGCCACCACGACCCGGCGGGCCGCGCGTCCTGCACCAGCGGCCCGATGCGCTCGTCGACCTCCTCGGCGACCGCGCGTGCCCGCGGCAGCTCCGGCCCCGCGTTCACCAGCCGGTGCAGCGCGACGACCGCGGGCGTCATCGCCTCGTCGCGCCGGTCGACGTCGATCCGCACCGTGACCGAGCTCTCCGCCGCCTCCGCGAGGCTCCCGGCCGCCGCGTGGAGCTGCTGCGCCGTCTGGGGCCCGACCCCGGGCAGGAGCTGGAGCTTGTACGGGGTCGAGTCCAGCACGTCGACGACGCTGGTGAACCCGGCCTCCTCCAGGGGCCCGAGCCGGAGCCGCCCGTCGGTGACGTCCTTCAACCGGGCCAGCGGGATCGTCGTCAGCTGCTCGCGCGCCGCCTCGGCCCGCAGCGGCGCCAGCGCCGCGTGCACGTCGGCCAGCGCCCGCCGATGGTCGGCGACCAGGTCCCGCGCGGCCTCCAGCAGCGAGTACCCGCCCC
Source organism: Actinomadura sp. NPDC048021 (assembly GCF_040653135.1). Classification (NCBI taxonomy): domain Bacteria; kingdom Bacillati; phylum Actinomycetota; class Actinomycetes; order Streptosporangiales; family Thermomonosporaceae; genus Actinomadura; species Actinomadura sp. NPDC048021. The sequence continues at coordinate 59,944 of NZ_JBEZJQ010000013.1, read as the reverse complement.
TCAGGACGTCCTTGGCCTCATGCGCCATCCCGACTCCCAACCCGCGCGCTCGGCCCACATGATGCCAGCCGCGCCCCGGTGCCCCGGCCGCCCCGGCGCAAGCCGACCTCTCACGACCCCCCACCGTAGGCCGCCCCACCGACACCCCGGCCCGGTCACTCGGAAAGCAGGTTGCGGGCCACCCGCTTCACCGGACGGTCTCCGGCGACCCGGCTCAGCCGGGCTGTCATTGCATTTTCGGTCCCATTTCACCGAAGGAGCGCAACACAGATGACCGCCAACACTTCCGGGCAGAAGCCCGAGGAGCAGCCTGCTCAGACCCACAACCGGTCGTACGCGGCCGGTGAGCAGGCCTACCAGCGCGAGAAGATCGCGGAGCTCGACGAGGCCGTCGCGAACGGCACGGTGGTCCCGGAGGAGCCGCCGCACCCCCTCTCGTGGGGATGATCGGCTGATCTTCTGATCACCTGAGCCACGAGAGGCGGCCCCCGGGCCGCCTCTCGTACACCTCGCGCCGCCCGTTCCGCCGCAGCGCGGGACGCGGCCTTGCCGCCTCTCAAGACACGCGAAGGCCCCGCGCCTAGCCTGGGAAGCCGCGAGGCTTCCGGGAGAAGGGCAGGGCCCAATGTCCGACGAAACTCTCGACACTGTCGGAACGCGCCTGGCCAGGGCACGCAAGAGACGCGGCCTGACGCAGACGGGGCTGGCGCAGCTGTCGGTCTACAGCCGCAGCCACATCGCCCAGGTGGAGACCGGGAAAAAGGTGGCAACACCGGCGTTCGTGTCGGCTGCGGCCGCCGCGCTCGGCGTCGACCCCTCCGAACTCTACGGGCAGCCCTACCGCGTCTACGGTCACGATTACGCCGTCCACTCCGTCATCCCTGAATTTCGCCGCACGCTCGCCTATGTTGACGTCGGTCCCGAGCTTGCCGGGCCGCCCCGCGCACTGGACGTGCTCGCGGCCGAGATCGCGACCTCGGGGAGGCAGATCCACAAGGCACAGCTGACCAAACTCGCGGGACGCCTACCCGCGGTGATCGAAGAACTCACCTACTGGGCGCACGAGACCGGGGACCCCCGGGCGTGGCTGTTACTGAGCCGCGGATTCGGCCACGCTGTCAGCCTCACACGCAGACTCGGTTACACCGGGGATGCGTTGGCGCTACTCGAACGCGGCTCAGAGGCGGCCCGCCGGTCCGGCGACCCGAACTTGCCTCACCTGGTCATGATGGCGCGTGCGCTCCTCATGATGAGCATGGACCAGTACCGGCCCGCTCTGACGCTGCTCGACCGGGCTGCGGCGGGTGTCCGGCAGGATCGGCCGGACGCGGGCGAGGTCGCGGGGGCGATCGAGTTGCGGTCCGCGATAGTGGCCGCGCGCGCCGCTCGTGGTGGGAACGGCGCGCAGGCGTGGGAGTACTTCGGGCGCGCGGCCGAGCGTGTCAGGCGCGGCGGGTGCGGCGTGCCCGTTCACGGGCTGGAGTTCACGGCGGCGAACGTGGCGATCCACGGGGCGGCGGTCGCGGTCGAGCTCGGCGACATGGACGAGGCGGCCCGCCGGGACCAGCGCATCGGCGACGAGACGCTCGCGGGGCTGCCCCCGGAACGCCGCGCGCACCATGAGATCGACATGTCCCGCGTCATGACCGAGGTCGGCGACCTCGCCAGAGCCGAGAGGCGCATCGCGTTCGCGGACCGGATCGCCCCCCAGATGATCACGTTCCATCCGACCGCGCGGTCGGTGGTGTCCCATCTGGTCGACGCGCGCCGCACCCTCCCGGAGCCGTTGCGCCGCATCCACGCACGCATGACCACCTGATCCGCCGGGCCCTGTGCCGCAACCTCGCCACGGTTCCAACTTGGAACACTGCGTAAGTGAGGCGGCTCCATTGTGTGACGCATGAGTCACTCAGAATCACCAAGCGTCGAGGATCACGAGGGCCGCCTTGCCGCGTTACGAGCAGAGTTCCCCGGCTGGACGATCGAGTACAGCGACATGCCGTCCCTCCCTTACCGCGCGGTCCGGGAGGGCGGCGACGACAAGTCGCTCGTCCTCGTCGCCGGTACCTGCGACGGGCTCTGGGGGCTGTTGTCCGAGGAGGACGAGGCCGACTGCGAGCGCGCCCTTCTGGCGCTGGGCGCGGCGCTCGAGGAACGCGGCGCCAAGGTCGTCCAGCACGGCGGCGGCCTTCTGACGAGGACGCGGACGGGGACCGCCCGGTCGGTCGGCGCCGGCAGGGGGCGGTTCATCTGGGACTCCGGCAACGACCTCGGCTCCTTCTCCGCCGTGGACGAGGTCGCCCTGAAGATCACGCGACTCCTGGGCCTGGAGCTCCACCCGCAGCTGGCGACGCTCGCCCGGCGCATGGGCGTGCGCGGCTACAAGGTCGACATCGGCGCCCCCGAGGTCACCGTCACGACCACGGGCGGCGGCACGCCCCGCGCCGTGCGGATCACGTGTGAGCCCCGGCCGAAGGACGACGACCGCGACTGGTTCTGGACGCACTGGGGCGACCCGCTCGCCCAGGCCGACGACATCACCGGCGCGGAGGTCGCGCTCGTCGGGCTGCTGGCTCGCGCATGATACGGCGCTCACGCCCGGTCGGCGGCGTGGCTCTGCGTTGCGCGGTTCGGCTATTGGGGATGGCGACGTTCGGGGATGGGCTGGGGTCGCCATGCCGTCGTGACCATGGCCAGCAGGAGCCCGGTGAGAGTCAACCAGTAGGCGGTGCCTTGCGGGTTCGACGGCGGGTGGGTCAGCGGGGAGGCCACGCCGGGCAGGACGTAGATGGCGGCCGCCAGTGCCCAGCGTGGGCTGCGGGCGATCGCGGTGGCCAGCATCCCGGAGAGCAGGAGGATGCCCTCCGTGCCCGCCCTGACCAGTTGCCAGGTCTCGCCGTACTCTCGGCTCCCCGGCATGTAGGTGAGCGCGAACGAGGCCGCGGGGATCACCAGCCACCACAACGGCCGCGCGCGCAGACGCAGACGCCGCGGGCGGGCCCACCGGCCGGCCGCGAGTGCAACGGCCCCGACCGCCAGGACGCCGTAGGGGGCCAGTGAGACCCAGTTGTGGTTCGCCGGTCCGAGGATCTGTGACGGCGAGAAGGTGGCCTGAGTCCCCAGCAGCATGGCCCGGCCGGTCGAGAGCGCCACGGCCAGGGCGAGTGGTAGGGCCACCAGTGCCCAGCCGCGCAGCAACGCCCCTACCAGCGCTGCCGAGGCGACCAGCCACCAGGGGGACGAATGGTCGGCGATGCCGTAGGCCAGATTCGCCAGCGCCAGCATCAGCAGGCCGAGTTGCAGCCCGTCGGCCCACCAGGGCGCGGCGGTGGTCGTGCGGGCACGCGCGACGAAGCCCGCAGCGAGGAGCCCGGCCGTCTCCCGCAGCGAGGGAGCGCGGCGTGAGGTGCCGGTCAGCAACGTGCCGATGATCTCAGCGCCGTACTCCCTGCGATGACCTCGCGGGAACGCTCGCAGGAATAGCCGATACCACCCTTCGGTGAATGCCGTGCTCATGCTCCGACCTCCCCCGGCATCAGGGAGGTGCGACCCGTGACGACGCGGGCGGCCTGCTCCAACCGCAGAGCCTCGCGGGTCACTGCCAGGCGCCCGTCTTCAGTCAGCCGGTAGTAGCGACGCGGACGGCCCTGGACGGTTTCCTCGCGGTCGACGACGATCAGCCCGTCGCTCGCCAGCCGGTCCAGAGCCCCGTAGAGGGTGCCCACGGCCAGCCGGATCCGCCCGCCCGACTGCTCCTGCGCCCTCTTGATGATCCCGTATCCGTGCACGGGCCCGTCCAGGAGGGCGGCAAGCACGAAGTACGTGGGCTCGCTCATCGTGGTTCGTTTGACCATACGGGAGACGATATATCGTCTAACGAAGTATTGTCCACGAGTCGAGCACAGAAAGAGGCGTTCATCGACTCATCGACGAACGTTGCCGGTCGGCGCGCACGAGATCACTGGTCCTCGTCGGCGAGGCGGACGATGTGCGGGATGCCGACCGGGTTGCTGATCCAGTGGGCGTCCATGCCGGCGGGGAACGGCTCAAGCTCGTCCTGGACGGCGACACCGTGCGCGGCCAGGTGCCTGGCGGCGCCGTCGACGTCATCGGTGAACAGCTCCAGCCACAGGTCGGCCCGCGCGTAGTTGTCGACGCGATCGAACCACAGCTTCACCGGGCCGAGCTGCACCGAGGCGCACTGGTCCACGACGCCTCCGCTGCTCTCGTCGGTGACCTCCATGCCCAGCACGTCGCGGTAGAAGGCGACGGTGCGGTCGAACTGTGCCTTGGGCAGCTTCATGGCGATGTTGTGGCCGCCGCGGAATGTCGGACTCATGCTTCGTTCCCCTCGTTGTGTTCGAGATGGTCGCGTAGTGCGCTCAGGCGGCCGTCCCAGTCGCGTGCCAGCGCGGCGAGGAACGACTGGGCCACGGCCACCGGCCCGGTCTGCAACCGGTAGCGGATCCGTCGCCGCTCCCCGGGCTCCGCCCGGACCAGTCCCGCATCGGCCAGCAGGTCGAGGTGCTTGGCGATCGCCTGGCGCGAGATGGGGAGCCGGGCGGCCAGGTCGGTCGCGGTCGCCGGGCCGTGCGCGGCGAGCTCGGCGAGGATGCCGCGCCGGGTCGGGTCGGCGAGCGCGCTGAAGACCGCCTGGGCGACGAGTTCGGGCTGGTCAGGGTGCGGCATCGAGGTATCCGGTCAGCTCGGCCAGCTCCATCCGCCACCCGTTGGTGTTGCTCTCGTAGGCGCCGGCCAGGTGGTCCGGCAGCTGGGCGAAGCCGCTCTCCACGACCGTCACCCGGGTGCCCGTGCCGGTCGGCTCCAACGTGAACTCCACGTAGGTGCGCCGCGGATCGTCCGCCGGCAGCCCTTCGATCGCCCACGTGAAGGCGAACCGGCGGGGCGGCTCGACGACCTGGATCCAGAGGGTGTGTTCGCCCTGGTCGTCCCACCGCACCCGGATCTCGCCACCGGGCCGCAGGTCGTCGACCTCCGCGTGGGAGCCGAACCAGCCGCCGAGCCCTTCGGCGGTGGTCAACGCCGCCCACACCCGCGCGGGCGGGTGGGCGAGTTCGAGCGTCCGCTCGATGCGATCCGGGACGGCCACGGCACCCCCTATAGCAACTGACTGGTTGCCATTGACGATATCACAACCAACTGGTTGCGATAAGTTCGCGCGCCCCAGGCGGGCTGATTGCGAAGCCACGGCGTAGCCGGACGGTTCCTAGAGCAACACCAGCCGGGTCCTCGGACCCCACAACTCAAAGGGACGTCTGACGTCCCCCAACTGTCGGGAGAAATCCGTGACGATCATGCAGCAGCCCTCGCGAGTCGAGAGCGCAACCGGCAAGACGGTCATCTTCACTGCCTGGCTCAACGGGGTCCGCCCCGAGGCGATGTCGGCCGTGGCCCTTGCCGAGGCGCGTGACTGCTTCGGCTCTGACGCCGTGCTCAACGTCGTCAGCAGCAGGATCAACCCCCCTGGCCGCACCTCCCTGATCTCCGTCGCGGCGGTCCTGAGCGCCACGTCACCGCAGGCCGACGAGCACGTCGACTGTGCGACGAAGGTCCGTCTCACCGGAAACGCCATGGGGAACATGGAGCGTGGGGCGTTGGTACGGGCGCTCGAGCTGTTCGGCCCTGACGCCGAGCTCCGTGTGGTGGCCAGCCGCGTGGAGCAGGCGCCCGAAGGCCCGGACGCGACGCACAACCCCTACCTCGGGGAGTTCGACATCGCGTCGTTCCCGCAGTCCGCTGCGGGGACGCGCAGGTGCGTGCTCACCCTCGTGGACGTGATCACGGGGAACAGCATCGGGGAGATGGAGCGCAGGGCGCGGCACGAAGGCCGTCAGTTCTTCGGTCCTGACGCCGAGCTCCGCGTCACGTTCAGGGACGTGTGCACGACGCCCGAACGCCTGGGCACCAAGGACCGCTTCTTCTCCATGTACGTGGAGGTCGAGGCGGTCCTCAGCGGACCCCCGCAGTTCGACGAGCAGCCGTGCACGACGTTCCGCGCGGGGGAGGTCTCCGGCAACAGCATGCGGCAGATGGAGCGGAGGGTGCTCCACAGGGCGCGCCAGTTCTTCGGTCCTGACGCCATGTACCGCGTGGTGTTCAGGGACGGTGTGGACGGCGTGGAGAGCACGCCGTACTACATCGAGACCACGGACCGCTTCTACGCCCGTTCGGTGGACGTCGAGGTGATCCTGGGCAGTGCCGCGCAGGCCGACGAGCCCGCAGGCGACCACGTGCTGACCCTCCACGACACGATCTGGGGGAACAGCAAGAAGCAACTGGAGCGCGAGGCGCTTCGTGAGGCGCGTCGGCGCCTCACCTGGCGACTCGGCCGTGGCGCCACGCTCCAGGTCAGGTTCAGGGACGGGTTCTTCGGGGCCACGTCCGACAGGCAGGCCTCCACGGGCCGGTACTTCGCCGCGATCGTGGACGTCTACGCATCCGGGGGTGCCGCGTAAGCGGTGTCCCACGCTGGGGTGGCCCTTTCCGGATCTTCGGGAAGGGCCACTTCTTCGTGCGCGCGGGCCGCCGCCTGAGTGCCGCCCGCCGGAAAGGCCGTCGGCCGCGCCCTCCGCGATGGGAAGGACACGGCCGACGACCCGCAGACGGCCCGGCAGAGGGAAAAACCACTCTGGCCTGCGGTGCTCTTAAATGTCGTAGTAGAGCTCGAACTCGTGGGGGTGGGGGCGCAGGCGGATGGGGTCGATCTCGAACTCGTTCTTCATCGTGACGTAGGTCTCGATGAGGTCCGGGGTGAAGACGCCGCCTTCCAGCAGGTAGTCGTGGTCGGTCTCCAGGGCGGCGAGGACCTCGGGAAGGCTGCCGGGGACCTGCGGGATGGCGCGGGCCTCCTCGGGCGGCAGCTCGTAGAGGTCCTTGTCGACCGGCTCCGGGGGCTCGATCTTGTTCTTGATACCGTCCAGGCCGGCCATCAGCATGGCGGAGAAGGCCAGGTAGGGGTTGCAGGCCGGGTCCGGCACGCGGAACTCGATGCGCTTGGCCTTCGGGTTCGAGCCGGTGATCGGGACGCGGATGCAGGCCGAGCGGTTGCGCTGGGAGTAGACCAGGTTGACCGGGGCCTCGTAGCCGGGGACGAGGCGGTGGTAGCTGTTCACCGTGGGGTTGCTGAACGCCAGCAGGGACGGCGCGTGCCTGAGGAGGCCGCCGATGTAGTAGCGGGCGTTGTCGGACAGGCCCGCGTAGCCGACCTCGTCGTAGAAGAGGGGCGAGCCGTCCTTCCAGAGGGACTGGTGGCAGTGCATGCCCGACCCGTTGTCACCGAAGATCGGCTTCGGCATGAACGTGACGGTCTTGCCCGCGGCGCGCGCGACGTTCTTCACGATGTACTTGTAGAGCATGAGGTTGTCGGCCGTCTTCAGCAGCGTGTCGAAGCGGAAGTCGATCTCGGCCTGGCCGGCGGTGCCGACCTCGTGGTGCTGCATCTCGACGTGGATGCCCGACTCCAGGAGCTGGGCCACCATCTCCGAGCGCAGGTCGGTGTAGTGGTCCATCGGCGGGACGGGGAAGTAGCCGCCCTTGTACGGGGGCTTGGCGCCGAGGTTGCCGCCGGCCTCCTCGCGGCCGGTGTTCCAGGCGCCCTCGATCGAGTCGAGGTAGTAGTAGCCGGCGTTCTGCTTCGTCTCGAAGCGGACGTCGTCGAAGATGTAGAACTCGGCCTCGGGACCGAAGTAGCAGGTGTCGGCGATGCCGGTGCCGCGCAGGTAGTCCTGGGCCTTGCGCGCGATGTTGCGCGGGTCGCGGCTGTAGGGCTCGCCCGTCAGCGGGTCGTGCACGAAGAAGTTCAGGATCAGCGTCTTGTGCTGACGGAACGGGTCCACGACGGCGGTGCTCGGGTCCGGCAGCAGGAGCATGTCGGACTCGTGGATCTCCTGGAAGCCGCGGACCGACGACCCGTCGAACATCAGCCCGTCGGTGAAGACGTTCTCGCCGAAGCTCTCGACGGGGAAGGTGAAGTGCTGCATCTTGCCCGGCAGGTCCACGAACCGGCAGTCGACGAATCGAACACCTTCGTTCCTGATGTAGCTCAGGACCTCTTCGGCGCTGCTGAACATCCAGCCTCCTCAGGGCGGTTCTCGGCTTCCCCGACGGTATGTCCGCGCCGTTTCCCGACCATGTCTCGTATGTTTCCGCTGTGTTACGGGTCACATCGGGCCTCCCCGTGGGAGCCGCGTCCGAACCTCCGGAAGGACGGGATAGCGTGGGGGCATGAGCGGTGGTAAGGCGGCCGGGCCGCGGTGGACGCAGACGTGGCTCGGCGGGGCGCGCTCGGCCGGGGTCGACCTCGGCGAGCCCGGGAAGCGGATCGGCCTGCCCGAGAGCGGCAGCGGCTCCGTCGCGCCCTACGGCCGCCGGCTCCTCGCCCTGTTCCTCGACTGGGGCCTGTCGATGCTGGTCGCGAGCCTGCTCGCGCGCTCGTTTGGGTGGGACCCCGCCGAGCGCAGCACCTGGACGCTGCTCATCTTCGGCCTGCAGGCGTGGGTGCTCACCGCGTTCCTCGGCACGACGATCGGCAAGCGGCTGTGCGGCATCAGGGTGGCCCGGCTGGACGGGCGCCCCGTCGGCCTCGGCTGGGCCCTCGCGAGGACGCTGCTGCTGCTCCTGGTCCTCCCCGCGCTGATCTGGGACCGCGACTACCGCGGCATGCACGACCGGGCGAGCAACACGGTCGTCGTCTCCAACTAGCCCGGCGCCGGCGCACCGCCGGGAACGAGAAAGCGCCCCCGAAGGGGCGCTTTTCCTTTGGGCGTCAGCGCAGTTTGGGCTTCGGGCCCTTCGGCATCTTCGCGCCCCTGGGCATCGGGCCCTTCGGCATCTGCATCGAACGGGGGAGTGCCTGGAGCCGGTCGTTCAGCTCGGCGACCTGCCCCTTGGTGAGGTTGCGGGGCAGCTTCATCAGGTGCCGCTGGAGCTTGTCGACCGGGATCTGGCCCTCGTCGTCGCCGACCTGCACGTCGTAGATCGGCACCTGCTGGGCCGCGCGGGAGATGCGCTTCTTCTCCGCGCCGAGGAGCGGGCCGACGCGGCTGCGCGGGCCCTCCGAGACGAGCACCACGCCGGCGCGCCCCACCGCGCGGTGCACCATGTCGAGGTTGCGGTTGCCGCTGACCGCCTCGGTCACCGACCAGTTGCCCCGCATGTTCTTCAGGATCGCGGCGGCGGCGCCGGGCTGACCGGCGATCACCTTGTACTGCGCGCGCTGCGCCAGCTGCCCGAAGACGATCATGCCGGTGGCGAACGCGGCGAGGACGCCCAGCGGGATGAAGAACCACAGCTGGCCGATGAGCAGCCCGATGAGGATGACGACGACCAGCGCCCCGATCGCGGAGGCGAACACGATCGGCAGGGCCTTCGGGTCGGCCTGGCGGAGCACCTGGGCGACCATGCGGATCTGCTTGAGGCGCCCTGGACTCTCCTGGGCCCCGTCCGTGGGCTTTTTCGACATGCGTCCCAGGATAGTCCGGTCGGACGGCCGTCCCGACAGCCGGTCGTCAGCCGCGCGCGGAGACGGCCTGCTTGTAGAGGCGGCCGGCGCGGTAGCTGGAGCGCACCAGCGGCCCGGACATCACGCCCGCGAAGCCGATCTCCTCGGCCTCGGCCGCCAGCTCGACGAACTCCTCGGGCTTGACCCAGCGCTCCACCGGGTGGTGGCGGGGGCTCGGCCGCAGGTACTGGGTGATCGTGATGAGCTCGCAGCCGGCCTCGTGCAGGTCGCGCAGCGCCTGCGAGACCTCCTCGCGGGTCTCGCCCATGCCGAGGATCAGGTTCGACTTGGTGACCAGGCCGTCCTCGCGCGCCCGGGTGATGACCTCCAGGGAGCGCTCGTAGCGGAACCCTGGACGGATCCGCTTGAAGATCCGCGGAACGGTCTCCACGTTGTGCGCGAGCACCTCGGGCCGGGACGAGAACACCTCGGCGAGCTGCTCGGGGACGGCGTTGAAGTCGGGGATCAGCAGCTCGACGCCGCAGCCGGGGACCGCCGCGTGGATCCGCCGGACGGTCTCGGCGTACAGCCAGGCGCCGCCGTCCTCCAGGTCGTCGCGGGCGACGCCGGTGACGGTCGCGTACTTCAGCCCCATCGTGGCGACGGACTCGGCGACGCGGCGCGGCTCGTCACGGTCCAGCGCGGCGGGCTTGCCGGTGTCGATCTGGCAGAAGTCGCAGCGCCGGGTGCACTGGTCGCCGCCGATGAGGAACGTGGCCTCGCGGTCCTCCCAGCATTCGAAGATGTTGGGGCAGCCGGCCTCCTGGCACACCGTGTGCAGGCCCTCGGACTTCACCAGGCCGGTGAGCTCGCGGTACTGCGGGCCCATCTTCATCCGGGTCTTGATCCACTCGGGCTTGCGCTCGATCGGGGTCTGGCTGTTGCGCGCCTCGACGCGCAGGAGCTTGCGTCCCTCAGGTGTCACCGTCGTCACGGGTCCCAGGGTACGTCGCGATCAGCGGTACCGGCACACCGGCGGCACGCCGGAGGGAGCAGCATCGAAGCCGTATCGGACCGATCTCGAACGTATGACGGTACTCCGCCGGTGCAGCCGATTCGCGTGTTTCGGCCATCTCCGCCAATGGATCTCTCTAGGGTGACTCCCTGTCGTCACGCAACAGCTCAGCAGGAGGACCACCGTGGGTCTGGCAATGTCGTACCTCAGGGTGCCGCCCGTGCTGGAGGGAGAGCCCGACCCCGGCCGGATCGCGCGCCACGTCTTCGGCGACGCGAACTGGCGGCGGCGCGGCTCGGCCGTGCTGTTCGAGCTCGGCTGGGCGTGGCAGGCGATGCACTACCTCGTCACCGGCGACCCGTGGGAGGGCCGCCAGCCCGAGGCCGACGTCGTGTGCGGCGGCCGGCTGCTCACCGAGGACGGCGCCGACGAGCTCGGCATGGACGTGATCTATCTCGCCCCCGAGCGGGTCAAGCCCGCCGCCGACCACCTGGCCGCGGCGCCGTTCGCCGCGATCGCGGGACGCTTCGACCCGCCCGCGATGGTCCGGGCGGGCGTCCAGGACGCCGGGCGGCTGGACGACGCGGCCCGCGAGCGGGTCTTCCAGCCCGCCTACGCGGGGCTGGGCGAGTTCTTCCGGCTCGCCGCGACCGAGGGCCAGGCCGTCTACAAGGTGATGGCCTGACCGAGGATCCCGAGCTGCGCCGTGGTGCGGTGGAACGTCTCCGCCGCGCCCAGCGCCCCGGCCAGGTGCCGTTCGACCAGCGGGACGACCTCGGCGACCGTCACCTGCCGGCCCAGCTCGCGGCTGAGGTTGGTCGACCCGACGTCGCGGATCCCGCAGGCGACGATCTTGTCGAACCAGCCCATGTCGTTGTCGCAGTTGAGCATGAAGCCGTGCATCGCGACGCCGCGCGCCACCCGGATCCCGATCGAGCCGATCTTGCGGTCGGGGGTCCCGCGGACCCACAGCCCGCTGCGCCCCTCCACCGTCTCCGTCTCCAGCCCGAGGTCGGCGCAGACGTCCATCATCATCCGCTCCAGGAGCCGCACGTAGCCGACGACGTCCACCGGGTCGGGCAGCCGGACGATCGGGTAGCCGGTGAGCTGCCCCGGACCGTGCCAGGTGATCTTCCCGCCGCGGTCGACGTCGACGACCGGGGCGCCGGGGTCGCCGAACGGCCGGTCGAGCGCCTCCGTCCGCTTGCCCGCCGTGTAGACGGGCCGGTGCTCCAGCAGCAGGACGGTGTCGGGGATCGCGTCGTCCACCCGCAGCGCGTGGGTGCGCTTCTGCAGCTCCCACCCGTCCTCGTAGGGGACGGCCGCCTCGCCGAACCCCGCGTGCACGACCACCAGCTCGCGTACGTCCACATCGCTCACACGGGCCAGCTTATGCCGTGATCGCCCGGACCGCTCCTCAGAAGGCGGCGAGCAGCCGGGGCTCCAGCCGGTACTCCTTGGCCGTGCCCGGGCCGTCAGGCTCGATCCTGTAGGCGCCCGCCTCCCGGCGGTAGGAGACGGCCTGAACGAACTCGGTGCCGACGTAGTGCAGGCCGACCGCCTCGTCGGCCGCGTACCCGCCCGGCAGGGTCCCCTCGCCGACGAGCTGCTGGAGCAGGGGCCGCCGCTGCGGGTCGCTGTCGTAGTGGACGCCGCACGAGTACGGCAGGAAGCCGAGGCCGTCGGTGAGGGGGCGCAGCTGCGGCCCGAACGAGTCGGTGTTGCCGCCGGCGTGCCAGCACAGCGCGCCCGCGCTCTGCCCGGACAGCACGACGCCCTCCTGCCACGCCTCGCGCATGATCTCGTCGAGGCCGTGCAGCCGCCACAGCGCCAGCAGGTTCGCGACGCTGCCGCCCGACACGTACAGCAGGTCCTGGGCGAGCAGGTGCGCCCGGACGTCCGCGACGTTCGGCATCGGGAACAGCGCGAGATGGCTGACCTCGGCGTCCATCGAGGAGAACGCGGCGTAGGAGCGCGCGATGTACTCGGCGCCGTCGCCGACGGCCGTCGTCAGGAAGCACACCCGGGGGCGGTCCTGGCCGGTCAGGTCGAACGCGTAGCGCAGCAGCGGGCTCGGGGCCAGGCTCTCCCGGCCGTCGGGCACGAAGGTGCCCCCGCCGATCGCGAGGATGTGCGGCTGTCCGTCGGTGCTCATGCATCCCCCTCGTAGGCCGTCCGTCTGATTGTCACCGTATGACTACCGAACGGGATCGGGCGGGACTTTGACGATTCTTGGGACTCACAGGACGGCGGCGACCGCCGCGTCGACGTCCTCGTGCGCGAACCGGAAACCGGCCTCCAGCAGCCGGCGCGGCAGGACCCGCTGGCTGACCAGCGGCCCCTCGTCGGCGAAGCCGCCGAGGGCGGCGCGCAGCGCGAACTTCGGGACCGGCAGCCGTGCCGGCCGGTGCAGGGCGCGGCCGACCGCCTTGGTGTAGGCGTCGTTGGTCACCGGGTTCGGGGCGGTGAGGTTGACCGGTCCGGCGATCTCGGTGTCGATGAGGAACCGCAGCGCCGCGACCTCGTCGGGGAGGGAGATCCAGCTCGTCCACTGCCGGCCGTCGCCGAGGTCGCCGCCGAGGCCGAACCTGAAAAGCGGGAGGGTGCGCCCGAGGACGCCGCCCTCGCGGGCCAGCACGACGCCCGTCCGCGGGTGCACGACCCGGACCCCGGCCTCGCGCGCGGGCGCGGCCGCGGCCTCCCAGTCGCGGACGACGTCGGCGAGGAAGCCCTCTCCGGCGGGGGAGTCCTCGTCGGCCTCGCGGTCGCCGGTGTCGCCGTAGTAGCCGATCGCCGACCCGCAGACGAGCACGCGGGGCCGGGGCGAGGCCGCCGCGATCGCCTCGGCGAGCGTGCGGGTGCCGACCAGGCGGCTGTCGCGGATCTTCTGCTTGTACGCCTTCGTCCACGGCCGGTCGCCGACCCCGGCGCCCGCCAGGTGCACGACGGCGTCGGCGCCCTCCAGCGACTCCTTGTCGACGCAGCCGTCGGCCGGCGACCAGCGCGCCTCGTCGGGGCGGGACGGCTCCCGGCGCACCAGCCGGACGACGTCGTGGCCGTCCTCGCGAAGCGACTGCACCAGCGCCGAGCCGATGAGGCCCGACGAGCCCGTGACGGTGACCCTCATACCCCCAGCGTAGAGGGACGGCGCCGCCGGACGCCGACACTCCCGGGCGGGTCCCGCGTTTCCCCGGACGCGCCGGACCCCGCCGGCGCTGCGGGCGCGGCGGGGTCCGGTGGACGTGCGGGAGGGGTCAGAGGCCGAGGTCGGCCTCGAAGTTGCCCTCCTCCAGGCGGTGCTTGACCGTGGCGAGGAAGCGGGCCGCGTCCGCGCCGTCGATCAGGCGGTGGTCGTAGGTCAGCGCCAGGTAGACCATCGACCGGACCGCGATGACCTCGCCCAGCTCCGGGTCGTCGATGACGGCCGGGCGCTTGACGACGGCGCCGGTGCCGAGCATGGCGACCTGCGGCTGGTTGAGGATCGGCGTGTCGAACAGGGCGCCGCGGCTGCCGGTGTTGGTCAGCGTGAACGTGCCGCCGGCCAGCTCGTCCGGGCTCACCTTGTTGGTGCGGGTGCGCTCGGCGATGTCGGCGATCCGCTGCGCGAGGCCGCCGAGGTTGAGCTGGCCCGCGTTGTGCACGACCGGGACCATCAGGCCGCGCTCGGGCACGTCGACGGCGATGGAGAGGTTCTCCACCTCGTGGTAGGTGACCTCGTTGGTCTCGCCGTTGATGACCGCGTTCAGCTTCGGGTGGGCCTTGAGGGCCTCGACCGTCGCCAGCGCGAAGAACGGCATGAACGACAGCTTGACGCCCTCGCGGGCCTGGAAGTCGGCCTTGGCCTGCTCCCGCAGCCGCGCGATCTTGGTGATGTCCACCTCGACCACGGTGGTGAGCTGCGCGGACACCTGCAGCGACTCGACCATGCGGCGGGCGATCGTCTGCCGCATCCGCGACATCTTCTCGGTCCGGCCGCGCAGCGCCATCTGCTCGGCGGGGGCGCCGGCGGGCGCCGGGGCGGCGTGCCGTCCGGCGGGCGCCGGGGCCGGGGCGGGCGCGGGCGCGGCGGGGGCGGCGGGCGCGGCCTTCTGCTGGGCGGCCTGCTGCGCGGCGCGGGCCGCCTCCAGGACGTCCTGCTTGCGGATGCGGCCGCCGACGCCGGTGCCCTTGACCGTGCCGAGGTCGACGCCGTGCTCGGCCGCGAGCTTGCGGACCATCGGCGTGACGTACGGGCCGTCGCCCGGCTCCGCCTGCTGCTGGGCGGGCTGGGCCGCCGGGGCCGGCGCGGGCGGCTGCTGCTGGGCCTGCGGCTGCGGCGCCGGGGCGGGCGCCGGGGAGGGCGGGGCCGCGGGCTGCTGCTGCGCCGGCGGCGGCCAGGCGGCGGGCGGGGGAGCCTGCTGCGCCTGGGGCTGCTGCGCCTGCTGCGGGGCCTCCTGCTGCTGCGGGGCCTCCTGCTGGGGCTCCGCCTGCTGCTCCTCGGCGGCCGGGGCGCCGCCGCCGGACGGCGCCTCGCCCTCGTCGCCGATGACGGCCAGCTCGGCGCCGACCTCGACGGTCTCGTCCTCGGCGACGGTGATGCTGGTGAGGATGCCCGAGGCGGGGGAGGGGATCTCGGTGTCGACCTTGTCGGTGGACACCTCCAGGAGCGGCTCGTCGGTCTCGACGCGCTCGCCCTCCTTCTTGAGCCAGCGGGTGACGGTGCCCTCGGTGACGCTCTCGCCGAGCTGGGGCATGGTGACGGAGACCGGCATGGTCCAGCGACTCCTTCGGAATACTTGTGCGGCTTCTCAGCCGTGCACGTGCAGTGGTTTGCCGGCGAGGGCGAGATGCGCCTCGCCGACCGCCTCGGACTGGGTCGGGTGGGGGTGGATCAGCTGGGCGACCTCGCCGGGCAGGGCCTCCCAGTTGTAGATGAGCTGCCCCTCCGCGATGAGCTCGCCGACGCGTGCGCCGACCATGTGGAGGCCGAGGACGGGGCCGTCCACGGCCGCGATCACCTTGACCTCGCCCTGCGTCCCCAGGATCTTGCTCTTGGGGTTGCCGGCGAGGTCGTAGGTGACCTCCTTGATCTCGTACCCGCGCTCACGGGCCACGGCGGACGTGATGCCGACCGAGGCCACCTCGGGGTCGGAGTAGGTGATGCGAGGGACGCCGTCGTAGTCGATCGGCGGCGGGGTGAGCCCGCTCAGCCGCTCGGCGACGAGGATGCCCTCGGCGAAGCCGACGTGGGCCAGCTGCGGCGTCGGGATCAGGTCGCCGACCGCGGAGATCGTGGGGACGCTCGTGCGGCAGTACTCGTCGACCTTGACGAACCCGCGCTCGGTCTCGACGCCGGCCTCGGCCAGGCCGATGCCGTCGGAGACCGGTCCGCGGCCCACCGCCACGAGCAGCAGCTCGGCGTCGATGGTCTTGCCGTCTTCGAGGGTGACGGAGATGCCGCCCTGCGTCGTCTTGGCGCTCTGGAACCGGGTGCCGAGCTCGAACCTGATGCCGCGCTTGCGGAAGGCGCGCTCCAGCCGCTTGGAGCTGGTCTCCTCCTCCAGCGGGAGCAGGTGCGGCAGCGCCTCGACGATCGTGACGTCGGCGCCGAAGGAGCGCCACACGCTGGCGAACTCGACGCCGATGACGCCGCCGCCGAGGATCACGACCGAGCCGGGGACGTGCTCCAGCCGCAGCGCGTGGTCGCTGGAGATGACGCGCTCGCCGTCGATCTCCAGGCCGGGCAGCGACTTCGGCGCCGACCCCGTGCCGAGGACGATGTGCCCGCCCTCGATGCGGCGGATCCCCTCGGCGGTCTCGACCTCGACCGCGGTGGGGCCGGCCAGCCGCCCGGTGCCGTGCACGACCTCGATGCCCCGGGACTTGATCAGCCCGGTGAGGCCCTTGACGGTCGTCGAGACGACCTTGTCCTTGTAGGCGTTCACCCCGGCGACGTCGATGCCCTCGAAGGTGGCCTTCACACCGAACTTCGCCGCCTCGCGGGACTGGTCCGCCACCTCGGCCGCGTGCAGCAGCGCCTTGGTGGGGATGCAGCCGCGGTTGAGGCACGTTCCGCCGAGCGACTCGTCCCGCTCGATGAGCGCGACCGACCTGCCGAGCTCGGCGGCGCGCAACGCGCACGCGTACCCGCCGCTGCCGGCACCCAGGACGACGATGTCGAAGGGGCCGTTGTTGGCCACTGGACGCTCCCTTTCCCGGTCGTGGCGCCGCGTGGATCGCGGCGTCCTGGGCGGGGCGCACCGGCAGCCGGGCCCCCACGCCACAAGAAAACCTATTCTGTTCCCCGCCCGCTCACAGCGGGCGGGACCCCCGTGGAATTCCCGTGGCCCCCTACAGGACTCCCGCGGCGACGTCCTCGGCGATCTGGACCAGTGTGCGCGCCGCGGCTCCGGTGCCGCCCTTCGGCGTGTACCCGTACGGCTCGCCCTTGTGGAAGGCGGGGCCCGCGATGTCCAGGTGGGCCCACTTGACGCCGTCCGGCACGAACTCCTTGAGGAACGTCCCGGCGACCAGCATGCCGCCCCAGCGCTCGCCGCTGATGTTGGCGATGTCGGCGACCGCCGAGTCGAGGCCCTTGCGCAGCTCCGGGGGCAGCGGCATGCCCCAGGAGGCCTCGCCCGCGCGCTCGGCCGCCGCGACCACCTTCTCGCGCACGCCGTCGTCGTTGGCCATGACGCCGAAGGTGCGGGTGCCGAGGGCGACGAGCTGCGCGCCGGTCAGGGTGGCGACGTCCACGATGAGGTCGGGGGAGTCCTCGCCGGCGCGGACGAGGGCGTCGGCCATGACGAGCCGGCCCTCGGCGTCGGTGTTGAGGACCTCCACGGTCGTGCCGCCGTAGATGCGCAGCACGTCGGACGGGCGCTGCGCGGTGCCGCTCGGCATGTTCTCGGCGAGGGCGAGGTAGCCGACGACGTTGACCGCGGGGCGCAGCTCGGCGATGGCGGCGAGCGCGCCGAGCACGGCGGCCGCGCCGCCCATGTCGGACTTCATCCAGTCCATCGCCTCGCTCGGCTTGAGGGACAGGCCGCCGGAGTCGAACGTGATGCCCTTGCCGACGAGGGCGAGCGTCCTGGACGCCTCCGGGTGGGTGTAGGCGAGCCGGACGAGCCGCGGCGGGTTCACCGATCCCTGCCCGACGCCCACGATGCCGCCGTACCCGCCCTCGACGAGGGCCTTCTCGTCCAGCACCTCGATGGCGAGGCCGGTCTCGCCGGCGACCCGCTCGGCCTCGCCGGCGAAGTCCTCGGGGGACAGGTGGGACGGCGGGGTGTTCACCAGGTCGCGGACGAGCCGGACCGACGCGGCGAGGGTGCGGGCGCGCCCGAGGGCGGCCTCCTCGGACGCGGGGGCGACCAGGCGGATCTCCTCGACCGGGCTCTTGTGGCCGTCGCCGGTGCGGAAGGCGTCGAAGGAGTAGGCGCCGAGCAGCGCGCCCAGCGCGACGGCCTCGACGCCCTCGGCGCCGGAGGCGGGGAGCGCGACCGCGACCCGGGCGGTGCCCGCGAGGGAGCGGACGGCGGCGCCGGCGGCGCGGCGCAGGTCCTCGGCGGAGGGGTCTTCGCCGAGCCCGGCGGCCACGATGACCTTGGCGGGGACGGCGCCGAGCGAGGGCAGCCTGGTCACCTCGCCGGCCTTGCCGGTGGCGCCGAGCGCGCCCAGCGCGTCCGCGAGCCTGCCGTCCATCGCGCGGTCGAGGGCTTGCGCGCCGTCGGCCGGCGCGGCGCCCGCCGCGGCGGGGGCGACGCCGATCACGATCGCGTCGACGTCGAGGCCGGCCAGGTCTGCGCTGTCAAGGCTGATGCTCGTCACGTAGCCCGATGTTAGTCCTCCCGGTGACCGGTTTCGTCCTTTTGGATCAAGCATTGCCCTCCGGGGGGCCGCCGCGCCCTCAGGGCAGCGCCGCGAGGGCGACCAGCGCGGCCGTCGCGGCGATCTCGACGAGGGCGCCGAGCACGTCGCCGGTCACCCCGCCGAGGCGGCGCACGGCGCGGCGGAGCACCGGCAGGGCGGCGGCGAGCCCGGCGGCCACCGCCGCCGCGCCGTGCAGGGCGCCGCCGAGGCCGCCCGCGGCCAGTCCCGCGGTCGTCGCGGCCGCCAGGACGGCGGCCGTGGCGGCGAGCGCCGCGCGTGCCGGCACGGTGCCCGCCACCAGGGCCCCGAGGCCGCCGGGCCGCGCCGGCGGCACGCCCGTGCGGCACGCCCACGGGAGCGCCAGCCGTCCGGTGACCGACGCGACGAGCGCGGCGAAGGCGGGGTGCGGCGCCGACGCCAGGGCGGCCACCTGGACCATCAGCGTCAGCAGCAGGGTGACGACGCCGAACGGGCCGATGTCGGACCGCTTCATGATCGCCAGTGCCTCGGCGGCGGGACGCCCGCTGCCGAGGCCGTCGGCGAGGTCGGCGAGGCCGTCCAGATGCAGGGCGCGGGTGACCGCCGCGGACGCGGCCACCGCGAGCGCCGCGGCGAGCAGGCCCGAGAGGCCGAGCGGGCCGCCCGCGAGCAGGACCAGCGCGGCGGCCCCGCCCGGGATCAGCCCGGCGGCGGGGGCGAGCAGCATCGCCGAGCGCGCGGCGTCGCGGTCGACCCGGCCCGTGCCCAGCGGGACGACGGTGAGCAGCGTCACCGCCAGCCGCAGGCCGGCGGTCATCCGGGGTCCGGGACGGTCACCGGAGCTCCATGACGCGGCCCGCGACGACCAGCGCCGCCTCCTCGGACTCGGCCGCGAGCCGCTGGTTGGCCCGGCCGAGCACGTCCCGGAACGCGCGCCCGGACGCCGTCGTCGGCACCAGCGACAGGCCGACCTCGTCGCTCACCGCGACGACCCGCGCCGCCGTGCCCCGCCAGGCCGCGACGAGGCCGTCCACGAGCGGCCCCACCCGCGCCGGCTCCTCCCAGGCGTCCGTCTCGGACATGGCGGCCGCGAGCCAGGTGCCGATGCCGTCCACCAGCACCGGGCCGGTCGCCGACGCGAGGACGCCGGCGAGCTCGGTCGTCTCCACGGTGCGCCACCACGCCGGGCGGCGCAGCCGGTGCGCGGCGACGCGTTCGGCCCACTCGGGGTCGTCGCCGCGGACGGGGCCGGTCGCGACGTAGAGGACGTCCGAGCACCCGGCCAGGCGCGCCTCCGCCTCGGTGGACTTGCCCGACCGGCTTCCGCCGAGGAGCAGCGTCCGGAACGGGCCGTGCTCCGAGCGGTTCCAGAAGGCCATGCGCCGCTCCAGCTCGGACGGCGAGGACAGGCGGTGGTCGACGTGGACGGCGACGACCCGCGTCTCCGGCGTCACGGCCCCCGTGTGGCGCAGGTATCCCAGATGGTCCGGCGATCCGGCCATGTCCAGCAGCACGGCGTCGTACACGGCGCCCGCGGACGGCTCCGGCCTGGCCCCCGGACCCGCGGCCACCAGCGCGCGCCCTCCGCCGGGCGTGCGGACCTCGTACCCGCCGGGTACGTCCGTCCGCGGCAGGTCCTCCAGCGCGACGCCGTCGACCGCGGCGGCGAACGGCTCGTGCCGGACGCCCGCCGCGCGCAGCCGGCCGCACGACGCGCACCGGCACCCCGGCGCCGGCCAGCCCTGTGCGGCGGCGACGCCGCGAAGTTCGATGTTCATCCCGCCGCGAACTCTACGGTTACCCTCGGCCGTAAGGATCACGACGCCCCCTCTGGAGGAGTCCCGGTGGGCAACCCCCCGAACGCGCCCTGGCCCCCGCGACCGGGTCAGGGCGGGCAGCAGCCGCCCTACGGCCCGCCGCCCTTCCCGCCCGGCGGCCCCGCGCCGGGCCCCGCGCCGGGATGGCCGCCGGGCCCGCCCGGCATGCCCGGAGCGCCCCCGCCGGGACGCCGCGGCGGCGGCCTGGTGATCGCGCTGGTCGGGGCAGGGCTCGTCCTGGTGCTCGCGGTGGCCGCCGTCTTCGTCTTCGTGGTCCGGGGCGGCGACGACGGGGGAGGCGACGGCGGCGGGGAGCGGCTGAGGGTCGGCAAGATCGCCGGCGGCGCCGAGGCCACGCCCCTCGCGGACGGGAGCCTCACCATGGCCCGCCCGGGCGTCACGGCCCCGGTCGTCGACATCTACGAGGACTTCGCCTGCCCGCCCTGCGGCGCCTTCGACCGCCGGCACGACCCGATGCTCAAGCAGCTGGCCGTCGAGGGCCGCGCCAAGGTCGTCTTCCATCCGATGCTGATCTTCGGTGCGGGCACGCAGCCGGCCCACGACAACTCGCTGCGGGCCGCGGCGGCGCTGCGCTGCGTCACCGACGGCGCCCACTGGCTCTCCTACCAGGACGCCCTCTACGCCCATCAGCCCGAGAACGAGAACGCCACCGGCTACCTGACCCAGGACCTGCTCTCCTACGCGGAGCCGCTGGGGCTCACCGGCGACGACTTCACGTCGTGCGTGAAGAACCAGCGCCACGCCGCCGGCGTGAAGACCGTCAGCCAGGGCTACATATCGTCCGGTATCCAGGGGACGCCCAGCGTGCGGGTCAACGGGCGGACGCTCGCCCAGTCCGACACCGAGAGCCCGGACGCGCTGCGCCGCGCCATTGAGGCCGCCGCCTGACCGGCTAGTCTCACCGCGACGAGGGAGGTCGAGGGCGATGGCGTGGAGCTGGCGGCTGGAGAAGGCCGACGGGCGGACGATCGGCATGTCGGAGGAGACCTTCTCCACCCAGGCGGACGCGGAGAGCTGGCTGGGGGAGAACTGGCGGGGGCTGCGCACCGAGGAGGTCGACAAGGTGACCCTCCTGGACGGCGACACGATCGTGTACGGGATGAGCCTGCACGACCCGGAGTGACCGGCCGGGAAGGGAGAGGGCCGCGAAGCGTCGCGCTCCGCGGCCCCCGGTGATGCCCGCCGGGCTCAGGGGCGCCTGCGCGGGCTGACGGTCTTGGCCGGGTCGCGGATGACGGTGTCGCCGAGGATCTCGTCGATCCGCTTCATCACGTCGGCGTCCAGCTTCACCCCGGCCGCCCGCACGTTCTCGGCGACCTGCTCGGGGCGGGACGCGCCCACGATCGCCGCCGAGACGTTCGGGTTCTGCAGGGTCCAGGCGATCGCGAGCTGCGCCATCGACAGGCCGAGGTCGTCCGCGACCGGCCGCAGGTTCTGCACGCGGGTCAGCAGGTCGTCGTCCAGGTAGCGCTTGATCATGTCGGCGCCGCCCTTGTCGTCGGTGGCGCGCGACCCCTCCGGAAGGGGCTGCCCCGGCTTGTACTTGCCGGTCAGGACGCCCTGCGCGATCGGCGACCAGACGATCTGGCCGACGCCCTCGCGCTCGCAGAGCGGGACGACCTCCTCCTCGATGACCCGCCACAGCATCGAGTACTGCGGCTGGCTGGAGACGATCCGGTCGAAGCCCATCTCGTCGGCGATCTTCAGGGCGCGCTCGATCTCCTCGGCCCGCCACTCCGACACCCCGACATAGAGGACCTTGCCCTGCCGGACGAGGTCGTCGAAGGCCCGGAGGGTCTCCTCCAGCGGGGTCTCGTAGTCGAACCGGTGGGCCTGGTACAGGTCCACGTAGTCGGTCCCGAGGCGGCGCAGGGAGCCGTGGATCGACTCGAAGACGTGCTTGCGGGAGAGGCCACGGTCGTTCACCCCGGGACCCGTCGGCCAGTAGACCTTGGTGAAGATCTCCAGCCCCTCGCGGCGCTGCCCCTTCAGCGCCCGCCCGAGCACCTCCTCGGCGCGCGTGCCGGCGTAGACGTCGGCGGTGTCGAACGTGGTCACGCCCTCGTCGAGGGCGGCCCGCACGCAGGCGCGCGCCGCGTCCTCCTCGACCTGAGAGCCGTGGGTGAGCCAGTTGCCGTACGCGATCTCGCTGATCTTCAGACCGCTCCGGCCCAGGTTTCGGAACTCCATGGCCCCGACCCTAGCCCCGCCCCGCGCGTGCGGCGCGTGGCGGACGCCTCCGCCGGGCGCGGTCCCGGAGCCGGCCCTCAGGCCCCGGCCTCGCCCGTACCCGCGCTCAGACCTTGTCCTTCTCGCCGAGGCGCACCCGCGGGTTCGGGATCCGCAGCCGGCGGATCTGCATCGCGCGCATCGCGGCGTACATGCCGACGCCCTTGGCGTCCTCGCCGGGGTAGCGCTCGGCGGCGAGCCGCTTGATGCCGCGGCTCAGCAGGAAGCCCTCCGCGAACACCACCACGAGCAGCAGCGGCGGCGCGAACAGGACCAGCAGCCGGGCCGCCGGGATCGGCAGGAGGCTGAGCAGCACGATCGCGAACATCGCGTACATCAGGTAGGAGCCGACCGTGCGGCGCGAGTCGACGTAGTCGCGGGCCAGCCGGCGCACGGGGCCCCGGTCGCGCTTGAGCAGATGCTTCTCGTCGCCCTTGGCCATGCCCTCGCGCGCCTTGGCGCGGTCGACGGCCTGCCGCTCCCGCACCTTCTTGTAGGCCTCCTTGCGGGTCGCCGGAGCCGTGATCGGCTGCCGGCGGCGCTTCTCGGCCTCGCTGCGCTTGGGCGTGGGACGGCCCTTGCCGCCGGGCTTTACTACCTGAGGAGGATCCGGCGGGGCCTCCGGGGTACGACGCTTGAACACAGGGATCAGCCTACCGGCTGCGAACATCGTGGCTGCCTCGCGCGTTAACGCGTAGGGTGATAAGAACCCCAGCAGTGGTCATTGAGCCCAGTTCACGACTGAGGCGACAGCACGAAGGGACCGGCGCCGCGCGATGAGCGTGATGAAGCGAATGTCGATGATCTTCAAGTCCAAGGCGAACAAGGCCCTGGACCGGATGGAAGACCCTCGGGAGACCCTCGATTACTCCTACCAGCGCCAGCTGGAGATGCTGCAGAAGGTCCGTCGCGGGGTCGCCGACGTCGCCACCTCGCGCAAGCGTCTCGAACTGCAGATCAACCAGCTCGAGCAGCAGCAGAGCAAGCTGACCGACCAGGGCAAGAAGGCGCTGCAGGTGGGCCGCGAGGACCTCGCCCGCGAGGCGCTGACCCGCCGCTCCGGCCTGGAGAGCCAGCTCAACGACCTGCGCGGGCAGTACCAGCAGCTGCAGGGCGAGGAGGAGAAGCTCACGCTCGCCTCCCAGCGGCTGCAGGCCAAGGTCGACTCCTTCCGCACCCGCAAGGAGACGATCAAGGCGACCTACACGGCCGCCGAGGCGCAGACCAAGATCAACGAGGCGTTCTCCGGCATCTCCGAGGAGATGGGCGACGTCGGCCTGGCGATCCAGCGCGCCGAGGAGAAGACCGACACGATGAAGGCCCGCGCCGGCGCGATCGACGAGCTGCTGGCCTCCGGCGCCCTGGAGGACTTCTCCGGTCCCAAGGACGACATCCAGGCCGAGCTCGACCGGATGGGCTCCGGCCCCGGCGTCGACCTGGAGCTGGAGCGCCTCAAGGCCGAACTCGGCCAGGGCCCCGCGCCCAAGGAGCTGAACCAGGGCTCGCCGACCGCCCAGCCGCAGCACCAGCAGCAGGACACCCCCCAGCAGGCCCCGTGGCCGCAGAACCCCGGGGGTGCCCAGTGATCGTTCGTCTGATGGGCGAGGGCCAGCTCGACGTGGCCGAGGGCGACCTGTCCTCGCTCAACTCCCTCGACGCCGAGCTGGAGGCGGCGATCGAGTCGGGCGACGAGACCGCGTTCCGCGCCGCGCTGCACGCCCTGCTGGACAACGTCCGCAAGGTGGGCAGGCCGCTTCCGCCCGACAGCCTGGAGCCGTCCGAGCTGATCCTGCCCCCGGCGGACGCGCACATCGACGAGGTGCGCTCCATGCTGGGCGACGAGGGGCTCATCCCGGACTGACCGGCTGCGGGCTCGGGCCGTCCTCCGGGACGACCCCGGCCGCGCGGGCCCGGGCCGCGTTATGGACATCCGGGCACAAAACCCGCGCCTTGGACGTTCGTCCAAGTGAAGAGCAGTAAGGACTGGGGGTGGCCGGATGGCCAGAACGCGTTACGCCTCCGACCGGGGGCTGACATCGCGGATGCTCGTGACGATGTTCCTGCTGGGGCTGGTGTACGTCGTCTTCGTGGGGGCATTTTTCGTCTTCGTGCCGAACTGGGCCGGCGTCGCGCTGGTCGTCGCGGTGCTGTTCCTCCTCGCCCAGTACTTCTTCTCCGACCGCATGACGCTGTTCGCCATGCACGGCCGGGTGGTCTCCCCCCAGGAGGCGCCCGAGCTGCACGGCGTGATCGACCGCATCTGCGCGATGTCGGACGCCCCGAAGCCGCGGGTCGCGATCGCCGACACCGACGTGCCGAACGCGTTCGCCACCGGCCGCAACCAGAAGAAGGCCGTGGTCTGCGTGACCACCGGCCTGCTGCGCCGGCTCGACCCGGTCGAGCTGGAGGGCGTTCTCGCGCACGAGATGGCGCACGTCGCGCACAAGGACGTCGCGGTCATGACGATCGCCTCGTTCCTCGGCATCCTCGCCGGCCTGATCACCCGGTTCGGGCTCCAGTGGGGGCTGTGGGGCGGGTTCGGGCGCCGCAGCAACGACCAGAACACCGGGCTGATCCTGCTGGCGGTCGTCGCGGCCAGCGCGCTCGCCTACGCGGTCAGCTTCCTGCTCACCCGGGCCCTGTCGCGCTACCGCGAGCTGTCGGCCGACCGCGCCGCCGCGCTGCTGACCGGGCGCCCCTCCGCCCTGGCCAGCGCGCTGACGAAGGTCAGCGGCGAGATCGCGCGGATCCCGACCAGCGACCTGCGCTCCTCGCAGGCGTTCAACGCCTTCTTCTTCACCCCGGCGCTCGGCAGGGGGGTCAGCGTCTCCGCGCTGTTCTCCACCCACCCGTCGCTGGACCGGCGGCTCGCGCAGCTGTCGAAGATCTCCGAGCAGCTCAGCAGGGGAGTGTGATCCGTGGGGTTCCTGGACACCCTGCTCGGCCGGTCCAAGCCGGCCAAACCCGACCTCGACCAGATCTTCGGGCTGTCGACCGCGGCCGTCACCCTGGAGGCGGCGACGGGCTTCACCCCGACCGGGCTCGGATCCGTGTGCTTCCGCGCGGCCGAGGGCGGCGCGTTCGCGCGCCTCCAGGCCGACGTCCAGGAGCTGCTGGACGCCGACGAGGGCCCCAAGGTCCAGATCAGCACCGACGGCTACGGCTACACGTGGCTGCTCGCCGAGCAGCGCCCCGACCAGCTGCCCGATCTCGTCACGGACCTGCACGCGGTGAACGCGACGCTGGAGGCGGGCGGGTTCGGCCCGCACCTGCTGTGCTCCCTGGTCGGCTTCAAGGGCCCCGACGGCCGCCGGCTCGCACTCGTCTACCTCTACAAGCGCGGGACGTTCTACCCCTTCGCGCCGCTCCCCGGAGACAAGCGCGACAACGCGCTCGAACTCCAGGTGCGCGGCGCGATCGGCGCGGACCTGCGGTTCGAGCAGGACCTCGGCCGGTGGTTCCCCGTCTGGGGCGCCCCCGGCCTGTGATCCCGTCCGGCGGCCGGCCGCGCCCGGTCAGGGCAGGGCGAGCATCTGGTCGAGGGCGGCGCGGGCGTGGTGCGCGGTCTCCTCGTCCACCTCGATGACGTTCTCGACCTTCCCCGCGACCAGCGACTCCAGCGACAGCACCAGGTGCGGCAGGTCGATCCGGTTCATCGTCGAGCAGTAGCAGACGGTCTTGTCGAGGAACATCACGTTCTTGTCCGGGTGGGCGTTCGCCAGCCTCCGCACGAGGTTCAGCTCCGTCCCCACGGCCCAGGACGAGCCGGGCTCGGCGGCCTCGATCGCCTTGATGATGTACTCGGTCGAGCCGATCTGGTCGGCGGCCGTGACGACCTCGTGCCGGCACTCGGGGTGCACGAGGACGTTGACCCCCGGCACCCGCGCGCGGACGTCGTCCACCGACTCCTTGGTGAACCGGCCGTGCACCGAGCAGTGGCCCCTCCACAGGATCATCCTGGCGTCCCGCAGCCGCCGGTGCGTGAGGCCGCCCTCGCGGCGGTGCGGGCTGTAGACGACGCAGTCGTCCAGGGAGAAGCCCATCTCCAGGACGGCGGTGTTGCGGCCGAGGTGCTGGTCGGGCAGGAACAGGACCTTCTTGCCCTTGCCGTAGGCCCAGTCGAGGGCGCGCTTGGCGTTGGACGAGGTGCACACCACCCCGCCGTGCCGCCCGACGAACCCCTTGATGTCGGCGGAGGAGTTCATGTAGGTCACGGGGACGACGTCGTCGGCGATCCCGGCGTCCTCCAGGACCTCCCAGCACTCCTCGACCTGGTCGAAGGTCGCCATGTCGGCCATCGAGCAGCCCGCGCCGAGGTCGGGCAGGATCACCCGCTGGTGGGCGGCGGTCAGGATGTCGGCCGACTCGGCCATGAAGTGGACGCCGCAGAACACGATGTAGGGCGCCTCGGGGCGGGCCGCGGCCCGCTGGGCCAGCTTGAACGAGTCGCCGGTCACGTCCGCGAACTGGATGACCTCGTCGCGCTGGTAGTGGTGTCCGAGCACGAACACGCGGTCGCCGAGCGCCGCCTTGGCGGCGCGGGCCCGCTCGACGAGGGCGGGGTCGGACGCCGCCGGCAGCTCGCCGGGGCAGTCCACGCCGCGTTCGCTCGCGGGGTCGGCGCCGCTGCCGAGCAGCAGCAGCGGTAGGTCGCGCACTGGGGTGGTCACGGCGGTCTCCCTTCGCGACGGGACTTATCGTCGCTTTGACGACTAATGATGGCATATGCGGCGGGGGGTTGGCGGTGTGACGTAGACCGCACCCGTCCGGGGCGTTAAAGACGGCCGAGAAGCGGAATGGCCATGTGGCGAGGTACGTTGTCCTACGGGAAGAGGCACAGACGTCTTCGAGGACAAGCGACAGTCCGCCGCTAGCGCGGCGCAGCGAGACCCGGGAGCTGAACACATGACGGTTTCAGGCGAGACCACGCAGGAGACCACGCAGCAGGGCGTCGTCCTCACCGACGCCGCCGCCGAGAAGGCCAGGGGCCTGCTTGAGCAGGAGGGCCGCGATGACCTTGCGCTGCGTGTCGCCGTGCAGCCGGGCGGCTGCTCCGGTCTGATCTACCAGCTCTTCTTCGACGAGCGCGAGATGGACGGCGACCAGATCCAGGACTTCGGCGGCCTGTCGGTGCGCGTCGACCGGATGAGCGCGCCCTACCTCACGGGCGCCACGATCGACTTCGTCGACTCGATCGAGAAGCAGGGCTTCACGATCGACAACCCGAACGCGTCGGGTTCCTGCGCCTGCGGCGACTCCTTCAACTGACGCGCGCCGAGCGCGCGGCGGTCGAGCGTCGAGCACAGGAGGGGCGGTCCGGACCCGTGGTCGGGGCCGCCCCTCGATGCTGCCCTGCGGGCGTCCCGCGGCGAACTGTCGTGCGGCGGTGATGTGTGGTGCGATGGTGGGTAGCCTGACGGGTTCGAACAGCCGGTGAAACAGCCGGACGACCACGACGAGGAGAGCGACGCCGTGCGCATCGCCGTGACCGGTTCCATTGCGACCGACCATCTGATGACCTTCCCCGGAAGGTTCACCGACCAGCTCCTGCCCGACCAGCTCCACCGGGTCTCGCTGTCCTTCCTGGTGGACGAGCTGGAGATCCGCCGCGGCGGCATCGCCGCCAACATCTGCTTCGGCATGGGCAGTCTCGGCAAGGAGTCCATCCTCGTCGGCTCCGTCGGTGACGACTTCGCCGACTACCGCTCCTGGCTCGAACGGCACACGGTCGACACCGCCTCGGTGCACGTGTCCGAGATCCACCACACGGCGCGGTTCCTGTGCACCACCGACCAGGACCAGAACCAGATCGCCACGTTCTACGCCGGCGCGATGAGCGAGGCCCGCTCCATCGAGCTGCGGCCCGTGGCCGACCGCGTCGGCGGCCTCGACCTCGTCGTGGTGAGCCCGAACGACCCGGAGGCGATGCTGCGGCACACCGACGAGTGCCGCGACCGCGGCATCCCGTTCGCCGCCGACCCCTCCCAGCAGCTCGCCCGGATGGACGGCGCCGACGTCCGCCGCCTCATCGACGGCGCCGCCTACCTGTTCAGCAACGAGTACGAGAAGGCCCTGGCGGAGGAGAAGACGGGCTGGTCGGGGGAGGAGATCCTCTCCCGCGTCGGCGTCCGCGTCACCACCCTCGGCGCCAAGGGCGTCGTCATCGACCGCGAGGGCGAGGAGGGCGTCCACGTCCCCTGCGTCCAAGTCGACTCCGTCGTCGACCCGACCGGCGTCGGCGACGCGTTCCGCGCCGGCTTCCTCTCGGCGACCGCCTGGGACCTGCCGCTCGAACGCGCCGCCCAGGTCGGCAACGCCATCGCCGCGCACGCCCTCGAAGCCGCCGGCCCGCAGGAGTACACCCTCGGGCGCCGGGCGTTCCTCGACCGCTTCGCGGCCGCCTACGGCGCCGACGCCGCGGCCGACATCGAGCCGCACGTCGTCTGCCCGACCCCGTAGCCGCGCCCCTGACACGGGCACATCGGAAGGCCGCGCCGTTCCGGCGCCGGCGTCCGCGGGTACGCGGCCGTGGGCGCCCCGAGGAGGTGCGGGGGGTGTGGAAGCCACACCCGCCCTGCCGCAGGGTGTCCGCGCC